>CANHST010000236.1 GCA_947463235.1 Acidimicrobiaceae bacterium | reverse complement strand
GCCATTGCCTTCATTATCGGCCGTCGATGCAGCGAACGAAGGTATGTGGTCGGTTTTTCGCCCGACCCGGGCTCAGTGGGTGCTGGCTACCTCGGCGATGGGAGCTTCGGAAGTGTCGCTGGTGGCCGCTGGGGCGGCCTGGGCCGGGTCGGACTTCAGGAACAGCCAGAGCACAGGCACGAGGTACGCGAAGTACGCAATCACCCGGATGCGCTCGGGGTCGGAGGACCAACCGAACAGACCCTTCAGGAAGTCGTACAGCGTGCCACTGGCGAGTGGACCCGAGGAGATCACCCAGAGCGGGTCGAACAACCATCCGCCTTCCAGGCCGACCAACTCGCGGAGTTCGTGGACTGCCTTGCCGACCAGGCCGGCAGCGAAGAAGATCAACAGGACGCCGGTGATCTTGAAGAACACGCGCAGGTCGATGTTCTTGCCGAATCGGTAGACGAGCACGCCGACGACAGCGGAGACGGCCAGGCCCAAGAACCCGCCGAGCACCACCTGGGCGCCGGAGGCGTTGCCGGTCTCGGCACCGAGCAGGAACAGCACGGTCTCGAAGCCTTCGCGTGCAACCGCCACGAACGCGATCATCGTGACGGCACCTGCGGTGGTGGCCCCGTCGACCTTCGAACGCAGGTCGCCGCTCAGCGAGCGAGCGTTCTTGCGCATCCAGAGAATCATCCAGGTCAGCACGATGGCTGCGGCGAGCGCCAGGAACCCTTCGATGGCTTGCTCGGACTTTCCTTCGAACTCCCCGACCAGGCTGTGGAACAGCAGTCCGGTGACGATGCACACCACGGCGGCGATGGCCGCCCCGGTCCAGACCGCACCGGTGCGATCGGCTCGGCCGGTCTTGACGAGGTAACCGAGCAGGATGGCGAGCACCAGCGAGATCTCGAGGCCTTCGCGCAGGGTGATGAGGAACGCAGCGGACATGTGCGAGATGTTAGGCAAGCCGAACATCGCTCGCAAGTCGAGCCTTCGATCTGGGATGTGGGCTGCCGCGGCAGCTACCGGGTGCCCCAGACGAAGCGGTGTGTGTGGATGCCGAAGTAGGTGAAGCTCTCCACGCTGCGCACATCCGGAATGGAGCGGATTTCGTCGTCGATCACCGCCAGGAGTCGGGACGAGTCTTCGCACAGCACCTCGACGAGCAGATCGAACGAGCCGCTGGTGAACACCACATAGATGACACCCTCGATGCCGGCGATCTGGTCCGCCACGGCACGCACGTTGCGCTCCACCCGCACCCCGAGCGCCGCCATCACCGGATAGCCGAGTGCCAGTGGATCGGTGACACCCACCACCTGCACCACACCGGCGTCGAGCAGTCGCTGCACGCGCAGCCGAGTGGCGGGTGCGGAAAGACCCACCAGTTCGGCGAGGTCGGCGTAGCTGGCTCGGCCGTCCTTCTGCAGTGCCTCGATGAGTTGACGATCGATGGGGTCGAGAGGGATCACCGCAGTACCTTCACACGATCCCTGCGGAAAGACCGAAGTCGGCAGAGATGTTTGCTCCGGTGATCGGGGCCGCGAACGGTTGGCAGAGGAACCAGATGAGTTCGGCGATCTCTGCGGGGCGGATGAAGCGAGCGCTCGCCCCCTGCGGGTAACCGTCGAGCAACTTGCGGAGATATGCGTCGGGTTCGGCGCCGCCGTAGTCGCGGGCCTGCCCGTGCAGCATGGGTGAATCCACGTCGCCCGGGCACACGGCGTTGACGCGGATGCCGCGCGGCGCAAGCTCCAGCGCCAGTGCCTTCGTGAGAATGGACACGCCACCCTTCGACGCGCAGTACACCGCTGCTCCTGCGTTGCCCTGAATGCCGGCATCGCTGGACAGGTTCACCACGCTGCCGCGACTGCGTTCGAGATGGGGAATGGCGGCAGCGGTGAGGAAGTAGAGCCCCTTCAGATTCACGTCGATCACCCGATCCCAGTCGGCCTCAGCGGTGAGGTCGCTCGGGCCTTCGGTCCATACTCCGGCGGCGTTCACCACGGCGTCGAGGCGGCCTGCCCACTCCACGACGTCTGCGACGGCACTGCGACACTGGGCCACATCGCGCAGGTCGGCCTGGACGGGGTGTACGTCGCCCGCGCGCTCGATGGGCCTGACGTCGAGCGCCGCCACGCGCCACCCACCAGCGAGAAAGCGCTCGGCGACGGCACCACCGATACCGCCCGCCGCCCCGGTGACCAGCACCACGCTGCTCGATGCCGGCGAAGTCGAGTCGTTGACGGCGACGCTCACGGAGTCCACGAGCGATTCTCTGGCAACGAGTTGCCGCCATCCACCACGATCATCTGACCAGTGATGTACGAGGCATCTCGGCAGGTGAGGAACTGCACTGCGGCTGCCACCTCCACCGGAGTGCCCGAGCGTCGCAGCGGGGTGAGTTCTCCCGCCGCCACCTCGGCCGCAGACTGTGAACCGGTGGCGATCCACCCCGGGGCGACGGCGTTCACCGTGATGCCGTCGCCGGCGTACTCCAGCGCCACGGCCCGGGTGAAGCCCAGCATGCCCGCTTTGGCAGCGTGGTAGGCGGCATCGCCGACGAAGGCTTGCACCGGCCCGGAGGTGCTGGCGATGTTCACCACACGCCCGTAGCCGCGGGCGCGCATCGCCGTGAGTGCCGCGCGGGTGACGGCGAAACAGGTGGTGAGGTTGCGCTCGAGTGAGTCGTTCCACTGAGCGTCGGTCATGCGGTGCGTCGGGATGTCGGTAAGGGTGCCGCCCACGGCCACCATGCCGGCGTTGTTGACGCAGATGTCGAGGCGCCCGGTGTGTTGCAATGCCTCGGCGACCACCCGCTCGGGTTCGCCCGGCTGCATGAGGTCGGCCACCACGCCGTGGGCGTTGCCTCCGATGGCTTCGATCTCCTTGACGCGCTCGTGGATGCGATCGGTGGTGCTGCTCACCACCACGACAGCGCCCAGTGCGGCGAGAGCCCGAGCCGTGGCGAAACCGATGCCATCGCGGCTGCCGGCCCCGGTGACGAGTGCGACCTGTCCGGCGAGCTTCATGACAGCAATGCTGCCACGGCGTCGTGGAACACCTGACTATGAAGGTCGACGTCGGACTGCGAATGGTGCGGCGACATCAGCGCCATGTTGTGGAACGGAGTGAGCAGCACTCCACGGTTCACGGCCCACAGATGCATGAATGACTCCAGTTCGTGATCGGCGGCAGCGGCTGCGGCTGCACCGTCGGTTGGGGGTGGGCAGAACCAGTACTCGGCACGACCGCCGAGCTGTTGCACGTTCCATGGCACGCCGAATGCATCGATGGTCGCTTGCACGCCTGCCGCCCAGGACGTAGCAAGCGGGATCATGTGGGCGAAATCGTCGTCGCGCAAGGTGGTGGAGAGCGTTGCCCGCACTGCGGCCAGTGCCAACGCATTGCCGGTGAGCGTGCCGCCGACACCGCTGACATCGACCGACTCGCCGAGCAGCGTGGGCATGATGCGCTCGGCCATCTCGTTGGTCATGCCGTACGCCGCAGCCGGCATGCCGCCACCGATGGTCTTGCCGATCACGAAGAAGTCGGGCTCCAGCCCCCACGCAGCAGTGGCACCGCCGGGGCCGACGCAGATGGTGTGAGTTTCGTCGATGACCAGCAGGGTGCCGTACTTGCGCGTCAGCGAACGCAACGCCTCGTGGAAGCCCGGCTGGGGTAACACGATGCCGATGTTGGTGAGCGCCGGCTCTGCCAACACGCACGCCACGTCGCCGACGGCAAGCGCTGCTTCGAGCGCGTCGAGATCGTTGAAGGGCACCACGACGGTGGTGAGCGCTGGATCCACCTGGGGGCCGATGCTGCCCGGCCGAGACTGCGGCTTGCCCTCGGGCCCTGCGACCACGAGGGTCTCGTCGACGCTGCCGTGGTAACACCAGTCGAACACCAACACCTTGGGACGTCCGGTGATGTGCCGCGCAAAGCGCAGGACGAACCGGTTCGCATCGGTGGCGGTCATTGCCATCTGCCACACCGGCAACGTGAAGCGGCGGGCCAACTCGGCGCCGACCCACGCTGCGTCGGTGCTGGGCAGCATGGTGGTGATGCCACGCATGGCCTGACGATGCAGCGCATCGGCCACCTGTGGTAGCGCGTGGCCGGTCATGGCGCCCGTGTCGCCGAGGCAGAAGTCGACGTACTCGCGGCCATCGACGTCGCTGAACCGGGCGCCGGAAGCCTCCTCGAAGAACAGCGGGAACGAGCCTGGCCATCGGGTCATCCACGCCATCGGCACGCCACCCAGGAGGTGGGCATGTGCGTCGCGAGCCAACTCCGCCGACCGCGGGTGCAGGTCGATGAAACGCTGCTCTTCCTGCTGGCGCAACGTGGCCAAACGTTCTCGATCGATCATGAACGACAGGTTAGTGCAACCGATTCGGTCGTCGAACCACATCTGGACGATCGATTCGTAATCTGTGTCGCCCCTCAGCCGGCGGTACTCCCCCGTGGTGTCGACATCGTTACTCGCACTCGGGCCCGGCGCCCGGCGCCCGGTGCCAGCGCGGCGCCCGGCCGGTGGCGGTGGTGCGCCGACTGATGGGCTCACGCCACCCGGCGGAGGTTTGGGGGTCCGGTGATGCGGACTGTGCCGTCGGGTGTGGTGGTGGTGAGTGTGCGGTCGGGTGCGAGGTGCAGTTGCCAGCCGCCTTCGTGGACGAGGTGGTGGTGGCGGTTGCAGAGTGGGAGAAGGTTGTCGATGTCGGTTGG
>CANHST010000235.1 GCA_947463235.1 Acidimicrobiaceae bacterium | reverse complement strand
GTGCTGCGCACGCCAGCGGCGCCGAGCAGCACCACGAAGGCGGCGGCGAACACGACCCAGTGATACGAGATCTTCCGTGGCCCAGCGGTAGCGGTGGCGCTCATCGTCAGCCGAGATTACTGGTGCGCGGATACATGTCTGCGGGGTCGGTGAGCACGTTCACCAGGTACGGAACTCCCGACGCGAAGGCACGGTCGAGTGCGGGGCCGATGTCGGCGGGGTCGCGCACCGTCTCACCAGCACCGCCGAGCGCCTTCACCACGTCGTCGTAGCGGAGTTCGGGCTGCAGGTCGCAGGCCATGTCCCACCCGCTGTAGATGAACTGCATCGGGTGCTTCTCCAAACCCCAGATTCCGTTGTTGCCCACGACCATCACCACCGGAAGGTGGTGGCGCACCATCGAGTCGACGTCCATCAGGCTGAATCCAGCGGCACCGTCGCCCAGCAACAGCACGATCTGGCTCTGCGGGCGGGCTACACGGGCCGCAATGGCATAACCGGGGCCGTTGCCGAGACATCCGAACGGGCCGGTGTCGAGCCAGCAGCCGGGCTCGAACACCTCCACGAACTTTCCGGCATAGCTGGCGAAGTCGCCACCATCGCAGATCACCACGGCGTCGCGCTCGAGCCGCTTGGCCAACTCTCCGTAGATGCGGCTCGGCTTGATCGGCGCCGCATCGGCCGCAAGCAGCACGGCGTCGGCAGCGCGGCCGGCTTCTTCCGCAGCGCGCAGCTCGGCGATCCAGCCCGAGTGATCCACCCGGTCGCCGGTGTGGTCGGCAAGCGCACGCAGCACCATGTTGCAGTCGCCCGCCACGGTGAGCACCTCCACGTGCTCGGCCTTCTGCGAGGCAGCATCGACCACGTGCACCACCCTGGCGTTTCCGAACTTGCCAAAGCCCAGCCGGAAGTCGAGCGGGGTGCCCAGCACCACCACAAGGTCGGCACGCGCCTTCAGCACACCGCGGGTACGAAGGAACGCCAGCGGATGATCGGCGGGCAGGGTGCCTCGACCGAGACCGTTGAAGAAGCACGGCACACCGAGGTGCTCGACAGCGGCGCGCAGGGGCTCCCACGCACCGTCCCAGTACACATCGCTGCCCACGATGAACGCCGGCCGCTCGGCGTTCGCCACTGCGTCGGCCAACTCGGCCACGAGGTCGTCGTCGGGGGCCGCACCCAGGCCGACGCACACATCGGGCACCGGCACCTCCACCGATGCCGGCGTGAAGATGGTGTCGAAGGGGAAGTCGAGGAACACCGGGCCACGATGCGGTGTGACGGCGGTGCGCGCCGCAGCGTGCACTGCGGCTGCGCCCTGCGAAGGATCCTTCACGGTGGCGGCGTGCTTGGTGATGGAGGTCATCACGGGCACGTGGTCGAACTCCTGTAGCGAACCACTTCCCCAACGTTCCTCCGCAGCGCGGCCACCCAGCACCACGAGGGGTGTGCCGTTGAAGTAGGCGGAGGTGATGGCCGAGGTGCCGTTGGTGATACCCGGGCCGGCGGTGAGGGCGGCGAGGCCCGGCTTGCGGGTGAGCTTGGCGTACGCCTCGGCGGCGAACGTGGCCGTCTGCTCGTGCCGTGTGTCGACCACGCGCATGCCTTGGTCGCGAGCCCCTTCGTAGAACGGCCAGATGTGCGCCCCATTCAACGTGAACAGGGTGTCGGTACCGAACGCCTTCATGGCGGCGATGGCCTGTTGTCCGGTGTGACCCTCGATGTGCTGTTCGGCGGGCTGCGTCATGCCCACAGCATTTCACTCAGAAGCTGTGATAGCCGCCGTCGAGCGTGAGCACGTCGCCGCTGTGATAGCTGCTGGCCTTCGACGCCAGATACACGGCGGGGCCAGCAAAGTCTTCCGGCACACCCCAGCGGCGCATCGGAATGCGCGGCATCACATTGGCGATGAACTTGTCCCAGCCCAGCGCCGGTGCCGTCATCTCGCTCTCGGTCCAGCCCGGCAGGATGGCGTTGCAGCGAATGCCGTGGCGAGCGTGCTCCACGGCGATGCCCTTCATCATGGCGATGAGGGCGCCCTTACTGCCGCCGTAGTGCTGGCCCTTCTGCTGCCCGAAGAGCGCCGAGCCGGACGTGGTGAACACCACCGAACCACCCTGCGGATCCTGCGCCATCATCTGCTTCACGGCTTCCTGCGCGGTGAAGAACGCACCGTCGAGGTTCACGCGCAGCACGCGGTACCACTCCTCTTCGGTCATCCCCACGAACGAGGGCGCCTGGCCACCCACACCCGCGTTCACGAAGCACGAATCCAGCCGACCGAAGCGCTCCACCGTGGCCGCCATGGCAGCGACGACCGCATCGTGGTCGCCCACGTCGCACACGAGATCCAGCACCTCGCCGCCGATGGCGCGTAGGCGCTCGGCGGCAGCCGCATTCTTGGCGGGGTTCGTTCCCCAGATGGCCACGGCCGCGCCCTGCTGAGCGAGGCCTTCCGCCATGCCGAGGCCGATGCCACTGTTGCCGCCGGTGACCAGCGCCACGTGACCGGTGAGGTCGAAGATGCCACTCATGCGGATGCACCGGGATGCGCCAACGGACCCATCGCCATCTCCATCAACGGGGTGAGGTTCGGACCCCGCCGCAGGGTGTGCCCGCCGTCCACCGACAGGCACTGGCCGGTCACCCAACCGCTCTCGGGGCCCAGCAGGAACCGCACCGACGCAGCGATGTCGTCGGTGGTGCCGAGGCGACCCACGGGCATCTGATCCATGTAGTCGGCGACGATGCTCTCGGTGGACGTGAGGCCCACCGAGATGTCGGTGGGCACCAGACCGGGCCGCACCGCATTGGCTCGAATTCCTACGCTGCCGAGTTCATCGGCGGCCTGCTTCACCAGCATCTCCAACGCCGCCTTGCTGACGCAGTAGGGCGTCATGAAGCGGTGGGTGAGCGGTGCCGCGATGGAGGAGATGGCCACGATTGCGCCACGTCCGTTGCGGGCCATGTGATCGGCCGAATGCTTCATTGCGAGGAACGCGCCAGTGACGTTGGTGTTCATCACCGAGTTCCAGTCCTCCAACGACGTGAGGTGAAATGGGGCTGCCGAACCCGTGCCGGCGTTCGCCACCAGCATCGTGAACCTGCCGGCGCCGGCAGCCACGGCACAGGCCTCCTGCACCGCCGCTTCGTCGGTGACATCGCACACCACCGTGTGCACCGACGCGCCGTCGGCGCGCAGGCCTGCTGCGGCATTGTCCAGTTTGTCGGCGTTGCGTCCGGCCAGCACCAGCGTTGCGCCGCCGCGTGCGAGATGGGTTGCGCACGCCAGGCCGATCCCGCTGCCGCCACCGGTGACCAGTGCTACTTCACCTTCGAGTACTCGTGTCATGGCGTTGTTTCCTACTTGATCGCGAGGGCGTTCGGCGGACTGGCCACACCCTGGGGAAGGTTCAGCGGCGCCGACGTGAACATGCACTCGTAGCGACCATCGGCTGCGCAGTCGGCGGCCAGTGCTTCAAGGTTCCACATCTCGCCGAGCGGCAGACCGAGCATGGGCAGCAGCAAGGTGTGGGTGAAGATCTCATGCAGACGACGTCGATCGGCACGCACAGCGGCCTCGGTATCGGCGTCGGCCAACGAGCCCGGGGGCCACACCTCCACTGCTGGGTTGTCGCACCCGATGGCGGCGATGTGCATGTCCCACAGCACCTCGGCCAGGCGTTCGCCGCTGCGCAGACCCGGCGTGGCGAGCGCATCGGGCGCTGCGATCTCGGCACGTCGTTCGATGGACAGCGATTCGTACCAACCAACCCAGCCGGTGCGCATCAGCAGCACATCGCCCTCGCGCAGTTCGGTGCCCTGCGCCGCCAGACACTCCAGCAACTCGTCGGGTTCGATGGGGTCGGCCTGGTCGTACTGCAGCGGCCGACCCTGTGCGGCCCGCCAGCGGCCGATGTCGGCCAGCACGGCGCGGCCCACCAGTCCCTTCGACGCCCAGTGATGCATGCCGTGATCGATGTCGGGCACGCCACCGAAGTGGCCGGTGCCGTCCTCGTCGTCGCGGGCCGCATGGTTGCGAATGTGCCGAAAGCCGTCCCACTGCGAGCTGCTCTGCGTGTTCCAGTTGTGCAGCACGTCGTCGTGGCTGGTGCTGTGGTCGCCGCCCGTCACCTCGTGAGTGAACGGCTGACGGCCGAACAGCGGCGGGTCGGGCAGCCCCATGCTCCAGTTCAGGGCGAACACAGCGCCGCGCTGCACGATCTGTGCGGCGGCCACCGCCCGCTCGGGTGTGAGGAGATTGAGGCAACCGAGCACGTCACCCTCGGGGCCCCACAGACCCCAAGCAGCAGGAAGGCCACCTCGAAGCGGCAGGTCTCGATACGACGGAAGCGTGGTCATCGCCGCACGGTATCCGGCAGGCTCGACCCCATCTCACCCGAGGGGCTGGGGGGCGCGCCGGAGCGCCCGACGGTGTCGGGCGTTGCGGGTTGGTTCGGTGGTCGTCCGGCCGCGGTGGTGCTGCCGGGCGGGGGGCGTCAGGCCGCCGCCGAGGTTGGTGGCCCGTCGCGTGTGTCGGGTGGTGCGTGGGTGAACAGGTCGCGTTGATCGGGCCTTTGGATCGGCCTTCGGTCGAGCACGGTGCCGTCGGCGAGGTGGATGCGCCATGTGGTGGCGTCGCCTTCGATCCAGACGCCGGGTCGGTGTCGTTCGGTGTGATGGTGCGGACACAACAGCGCCATCTGATGGAGGTCGGTGGTGCCGCCGT
>CANHST010000234.1 GCA_947463235.1 Acidimicrobiaceae bacterium | reverse complement strand
GCAACCGACAGGTGCCACTGTCGGTTGCGCCATTGCGCGTCGGTGTGGTCACCAGCCGAGCCAGTGCGGCGTGGGCCGACTTCGCCCACGAGATCGAACGCAGCGGGATGGGCTTCCAGTTGCGACTCGTGGATGTGCGCGTGCAGGGCGACACGGCGGTCCGAGAGATCACTGGTGCGCTGCGGTCGCTGACGGCGTCCTCCGACCTCGACGCCGTGGTCCTCATCCGTGGCGGCGGAAGCCGAGGCGAGCTGGCCACCTTCGACGACGAAGCCATTGCCTTGACGATCGCGCGGTCGCCCCTGCCAGTGCTCACCGGCATCGGTCACGAGATCGACCGGAGTGTGGCCGACGAAGTGGCACACCTCGCATTGAAGACACCCACGGCCTGCGCCGCAGCGTTGGTCGAGCGCGTGCAGGCATTCCAACAGTCGGTGGAAGCCGCCTGGACGCAGATCTGCCACGTTGCGGCGATGTCATTGCAGGCGTCAGTCACCGATGTAGCCGGCTTGGGAGAAGGTATTCGCCTGCGGGTGGGCAGTGCCGTGTCGCGTAGTGATGAACGCCTGCACGAACGGGCGCGTCGAGTGCAGCGCGGCGCCCAACGAGTGATCGAACGCGCCGAGGGCCGCATCTCGACCGCCGCCACATCGGTGCGGCGGGCACCGCAACGTCTGGATCGTCCCGAGCAACAGTTGCAACACGTCGCCGAACGCGTTCGCCTGCTCGACCCCGCCACCACGATGGCGCGGGGCTGGAGCATCACCCGCACTGCCGATGGCCGCACCATCCGCACTGCCGACGAACTGCGGCAGGGCGACCAGATCATCACCACGTTCGCATCTGGCACGGCCCGGAGCCGTGTGGAGGAGACCAACCCATGACCAGCACCCCGGGCCCCGTCGCCGCCGGCTACGCCGACGCACTCGCCGAACTCGAGGAGATTCTCGAGGCTCTCGAACGCACCGACGTCGACGTCGATGTGTTGGCAGCGCAGGTGCAGCGCGCTGCGGCGCTCATCGCATTCTGTCGCGACCGCATCGGCAATGCCCGGTTGCAGATCGACGAGGCAGTCGCCGCCTTGGGCGACGACTGACGTCGCCCGAATGCCCCTAGCCTGCCCACCGTGACCCAACCGGTAGCCCCGCCCTCGCTCAGCGTCATTGCCACGCGTGTGCAGCAGCGACTCCGGGAGTTCCTGCAGCCCGAAGAGGCCCGCTGGTCGGCGTTCGACGACGACCTGGCCGAGCCGGTGAAGGAAATCGGGCGCTTGGTCCTGGTCGGTGGCAAGCGACTTCGTCCGGCCTTCTGCCACTGGGGTTTCGTGGCGGCCGGGGGCGACCCTGCCGACCCGATGGTGGCCAACGCCGGTGCAGCGTTCGAGTTGATGCACGCGTTCGCCCTGTTCCACGACGACGTGATGGACGACGCCGCAAGCCGGCGCGGTGAACCCACCACCCACACCGTGTTCACCGGCTACCACCGCGATGCCGAATGGGCTGGCGAGGCTCGGCGGTTCGGCGAGGGTGTCGCCATTCTGGTGGGCGACCTGGCCTTCGTGTACGCCGACCAATTGATGGCCGATGCATCACCCCAGGCGTGGCGGATCTGGAACGAGTTGCGTATCGAACTGAACATCGGCCAGGTGCTCGACATCGTGGGCAGCGTGCGCAATGAGCGTCGCCGTCACAAGGCCGAACTGATCTGCCGCTACAAGAGCGGCAAGTACACCATCGAGCGCCCACTGCACCTCGGTGCCGTGATGGCGGCTCCCGATCGTGCCGACGAACTCCTGCCCGCCCTCAGCGCCTACGGCCTTCCGCTGGGCGATGCCTTTCAGATGCGCGACGACGTGATGGGCGCCTTTGGCGATGCAGTCGTCACCGGCAAGCCCGTGGGAGGCGACCTGCGCGAAGGCAAGCCCACACCGTTGATGGCTCGTGCGGTGGAAGCCGCCACCGCGGCGCAGGCAAAGGTGCTCGACCTGGTGGGCACACAGCACCTGTCCGACGACGACGTGGCACGCGTGCAGCAGGTGATCATCGACACCGGAGCGCTGGCCGATCTGGAGACCACCATCGCGCGCCTCACCGACGAAGCGGTGGCGGCCATCCGCCTGGCACCGATTGCGCCCGAGGCATGCCAGGAACTGGTGGCCTTGGCCGCGTACGTCAGTCAGCGCAGTACGTAGCCAACGCCTGCGCGGCGTCGCCCACGGTGATGCCCATTTCGTCGAGTACCGCTTCCAGCCACGGCGGCCGCACCACTGATGCGACGGTGATGGGTTCCTCCATTCCGGAGTTCTCCACCGCCAGTCGGGCAAAGAGGGCGGCATAGTCGCGGGGGCGCAGGTCTCGCGACAGCTCCAGCAACGCATAGGGATCGGGGGAGTTGCGGGCGTCTTCGAGGGTGACGAAACTGGTGGAGGTTGGCCCGCTGGGGCCGCCCCACAGGCCGGGGCCGTCGCAGATGACCGCACCGCGCACCTGCGTGGCGCGAGCACCGGCGAGCAGGAGCGCGATGTAACCGCCGAGGCCGCGTCCCAACACGGTGGCTTCGCCCAGGTGGGCGAGTGCCACGTCGGCGTCGCCGAGCAGGATCTCGGCCGAGTATCCACCGCCGGCCGGCACCGTGGAGGCGCCGTGGCCGGTGAAATCCAGTGCCACCACAGGCCCCGGCCACGCGGCGGCCACGTCGGGCACGCTGTTGGGCGATTGTTCGCCAAGACCGTGCAGCAGCAGCAACGGCCGACCGGACCCGGGGCGCACCTCGTGAAGGGCCAGGCGGATCTTGTTGTGGGTGAGGTGGTGGATGGTCATCGCGCGCCGCCGAGAAAGTCGAGCACCATGCCGGCCACGAGTTCGGGTTGCTCGATGTGCACGAAGTGACCCATGCCGGTCATCACTTCGAGGCGACCGGTGGAGGGGATGAGCCCATCGAGGTCTTTCGGGCGGGTGCCCCAACCCATGGGTTCCTGCTCGTCGGCGAGGAGGCCGAGGAAGGGCATACCGAGACCGGGCAAGCGGGTTGCCGTCCATTCCGGTCGCCACGGCCCGAAGCCGCCGAATCGCATGGACGGGTCGAGTTTCCAACGCCAGCCGTCGGGGTCCTGGCGGGCGCCCACGGTGACCAGGTGGCACAACCATTCGAACGACAGGCGCGGGTTCATCTTCGCCCTGCGACGAGCGAGGTCTTCCAGCGTGCCGGGCTTTCGTTCGGCGGTGGCGGTGGTGCGACGGTGATCCAGCCAGCCCTGAAGGTCGCCCGCCACCATCCGGGTGCGTTCGTGCTCGCTCACGTCGCTCATCGGCCGCTTCGACGGCAGCCCATCGAGGTTGATGAGGTGGCTGAAACGGAATGGCTGGGCGTCAGCCAACTGAATCATCAGCGCCCCGCCCTTGCTGTGGCCAACCACGGGTGCGGGCTTGGACGTGATGCTGCTCATCACGGCGACGGCGTCGCGAATGTCGGCATCCCAGCCGTACAGCGCGGCATGTTCGCTGTCGCCGTGGCCGCGCTGGTCCCAGGTGATGCAACGCCAGCCAGCGCTGGCGAGGCGCGGCGCGAACTCTTCGTAGGTGCGGCCGAAGTCGGAGCCGCCATGCACGAGGAACAGTGGCTCGTGGCGCTCGTTGCCCCATTCGTGCACGGCGATGCGTACGCCGGAACTGATCACGTCGTAGTTGCGGGCGGGCGCTTCTGCCCCTGGGAATGCCACCGACGTCATGCGATCGACCCTACGCGCCGAGGTGTCGTGCCACCGAACCGACCCTCTATGCTCCGGCTCGTGAACGGTGCTCGGATGGCAGCCTTGGCCATACTGACCGTGGCCATGCCCGTGGTGGCGGTGGCCTGCGGCGACGACGGCGCCACCGGTGGCACCCTGCCCCCGATGATCACCACCACGACGAGTACCACGGTGCTCGCCACCACCACCACGTCCGTCACGTTCTACCGCGTGCAGTCGGGCGACACGCTCAGCAAGATTGCTGTCCGGTTCAAAGTGGATCAGGCCGAATTGATGGCGGTGAACGGCATCACCGACCCCGACCACGTGGAGTTGGGGCAGGAACTGAAGATTCCGCCGCCGAAACAGGTGGCCGACACGCTGCCGGCTGTCACCTCCAGCACCACCGCCCCCTGACCTGGTTCGTCGAAGGGCGTGAGTCCCACGTCTTCCTGAGCGAGCGCAGTACGTCAGGTGCGCGGCGTGCCCGCTAGGGGTGCTCCGCGGTCAAGGTGCCCCGAGTGTTGAAACGGGGTCCACCGTCTCTGGGCGAGGTGTTCCGGGGAGAAGCCGTCGCGGCCCTGGGCCCTCGTGCGACATGGCATCGGCGGGGTTCACCAGCAGACATCGCTGGAACGACAGACAGCCGCAGCCGATGCAGGTGGTGAGGTCGTCGCGCAGCCGTTCGAGCTGCTCGAGTTGCTCGTCGAGCACGGCGCGCCAGCGGACTGCCACCGCGGCCCAGTCGTCCTCTCGCGGGGTTCGCTGCTGCGGTAGTTCGTTGAGCGCCTCCCTGATGGCGGCGAGCGGGATCCCCACGCGTTGCGACGCGCGGATGAAGGCAAGCCGGCGCAGAGTGTCGCGGCCGTAACGCCGTTGGTTGCCGCTGTTTCTGGCGCTCTGGATCAAGCCTTCGCGCTCGTAGAAGTGGAGCGCAGAGATGGAGATCCCGCTCCGCTGGGCCACCTGACCGACCGACCATTCGTGGAACGACGTGTGACCTCG
>CANHST010000233.1 GCA_947463235.1 Acidimicrobiaceae bacterium | reverse complement strand
GCCATTCGCAGCGCCACGGACCACCGAGGTGGCCTCCCAGCGCCCGTAGGGGTCGCGAGGCGTGATGGACACGGCAACACCCTGCCCGACCGGCGTGGCAGCCACAGTGCTGCTGGCACCGGCAGGCGCGTCGCCCGCCGCCGCCACGATGGCCGGAATGCCGCCGGGCCAGCTGCTGCTGGCAGGCAAGGTGAGGCGCACCTTCAGCACGCGACGTCGAACTTCCTCGATACCGAGTTGGTCCACCACCCACTTCAGGCGAGCACGCAGCTTGTTGTCGCGGTTTCCTGTTTGTTCGAACACACGGAGGATGGCTTCAATGGTGGGCAGCAGGTCCTCTCGCGAGGTGAAGTCTTCCAACACCATTGCCGGGTGCGGCGTGGCACCCAAACCACCAGCGATGTACACCCGGAAGCCCTGCTCCACCGTGCCATCGGGCAAGGTGCGGCTTGCTGCCACCACACCCGCATCGTTGAACATCGCCTGACCGCAATCGGAACTGCAGCCGCTGAAGTTGATCTTGAACTTGCGTGGCAGGCGCTGGCCCAGCGGGTTGCGAACGAAGTGCTCGTAGGCGGCTTCGGCCCATGGGGTGACGTCGAGCACTTCGTGCGGGCAGGCACCAGCGAGGTGGCAGGCCATCACGTTGCGGACGGTGTCGCCACAGGCTTCGCGGCTGGTGAGGCCCACGCTGCCGATGCGTCGCATCACCTCGGGCACCCGAGTGAGATCCACGTAGTGCACCTGCACGTTCTGGCGGGTGGTGATGTGCCCCCACCCGCGGGAGAACTCCTCGGAGATCTGGGCCATCATGTCGAGCTGCTCAGGGGTGATGGTGCCGGCGGGCAGTTTGATGCGCACCATCTGGTTGGTGCCGCCCTGCCGCTGGCCATAGACGCCATTGTTCAGCCGCATCACCCGGAAGACGTCTTCGCTGATCTCGCCAGCCAGGTATTGCTCCACCGCACGCTCGAACCGCTCGATGTCGCGTTGCTGCTCGGCGTCGAGATCGCGCGGTGCGGGAATGATCGGGGGGACACCCACTGACGGACTCCTGTCGAAATATGACTAGTCCTATCAACAATAGGGGCAATCAGCCCGATGGACAACGATCAGTCGCCCGGAACCTCGCCGATCTCGCGCAGTGCGTCACGCAGCGCCAGTCGCAATCGGCGGGCCATGTCGGGCGTGAGGTGGCCCACCAAACCCTCCCCCGGCGCGCCCACTTCCTCCACGGTGAGCACCACCCGGGGCTCGGCATCGTCGTAGTCGTCGCTGATGGCCACCGCCCACGACAGACGCATGGCATCGTCGGCGCCCTCGGGCAGGTCGTCCGCGGAGAACGGGTAGTCGTCGATCGATCGCCTCATGCTGCCCATCTTCCTCGTCGCTGCCAGCGCTGCACGAATGCCAGAGCGGCAAGCCCAGCGGAACCCAGCATCACCGCGATCGTTGCGATGCGCCCTTGCGAGGAGATCGGATGGTGCACCAGCAGCGTCACCATGGCGGCCACGCTGGCGATCCAGGTGACGAACGAAACCTTTGCCGTCACGTCCTCGAGCTTGGTGAGCTCAGGGTCGCGGATACCCGACTGCACCGCCCCTTCCGATCGCAGCAGACTCTCCAGCCATCGCACCGGCGACGACACTACGATCAGCACGGCCGGCGCCCAGATCAGGAACGTCGCGGCGATCCAGCGCTGGTCGGCCGCCGACACCGTGGCTTGCCCATTCACCGCCGCCGCGCTGGTGAACGCCGCAATCGCCGTGAGCACGATCACCAGCAGCGCCTTCACGTATCGCAGCACGATCACCTGCAGCCGCAACATGTGCCGCACCATGCCGTACTCCACCTTGGCGCACTCCTCCACCAGCGTGCGGCGAGACGACGCGGCCAGCTCGAACATCGCCTCGGCACGATCGCGGTCCTGCGCTCCGTCGGGGTCGATCAGGCCGGGGTACGCCGCCAGTTGCCGGTCGATGCGCGCTCTGGCGCGAGCGTTGCCGGGCACCAACAACCGGACGGTGCGATCGTCGATGTGCATCGAGTCGTACGCCTGGTTCACCGCCGGTGTCAGTTCGTCGGTGGGCAATCGCAAACCCGTGAGCGTGAAGCGCGGTGTGAACACCTCACCTCCCTCGTGCACCACATGGTTGGCGTGGAAGTAGAAGCGCGTGAGCTCGATGATCACCAACCACAACACCGCCAAGGCAAGACCGATGGACAGCACCACCGCCAGCACCAGCAGGGCTCGCGACCATGTGAGTGCACCCACGAGAAGCGACCGCAACACCTGCAGCACCGCATCGCGCTCCACCGCAGGCAGGAGCACCAGGATGCCGGCCCCCGACAGCAGCGCGGTAGCGACACGATGCATGGTGGACAGCCGCACGTCGCACCGCTGCAGAAACGCCCGCATCGCCGCACGTTCGTCCGGGGTGAGACTGCCTTCATCGGCCATACGGCGAACGCTACGCCCGCTCCACATTGCTGGAGGCGATGCTTCGCGGCGAGACTGACGAGATGAGCGACACCGACCTCGACCGCGTCTCCGCGGCCATCGACACCCTGCTGGCCGAGCACCCGCCCACCGGGTGCAGCGACCGCGAGTTCCGCGGTCACCGCTACGACGCTGGCCTGGCCTGGGTGCACTTCCCCCAGGGCTTCGGCGGCCTCGGCGCTCGTCCCGAACTGAACCGTCTCGTGGAAGAGCGCTGCCGCAAGGCCGGCAGTGCAGCGGGCGACCCGAGCACGTTCTTCATGGCACTCGCCGGGCCCACGATCGTCACGCACGGCAGCGACGAACAGAAGAACCGTTTCCTTCGCCCGATGTTCACCGGCGAGGAGCGTTGGTGTCAGCTGTTCAGCGAGCCCGGCGCCGGCAGCGACTTCGCCGGCCTCGGCACCCGCGCCGTGAAGGACGGCGACGAGTGGGTCGTGAACGGCCAGAAGGTGTGGAACACGCTGGCCCACCTCGGCGACTGGGGCATGCTCGTGGCCCGCACCGACCCTGAGGCGCCCAAGCACAAGGGCATGACGTACTTCGCGCTCGACATGAAGATGGCCGGCGTGGAAGTTCGTCCGCTGCGCCAGATCACCGGCGAGGCCGAGTTCAACGAGGTCTACATGACCGATGCCCGCGTGCCCGACGATTGCCGCATCGGCGCCATCGGTGAGGGCTGGCGCGCCGCACTCACCACGCTGATGAACGAGCGCACCGCCATCGGTGGCGGCAGCGGCGGCGGTCGCCGCACCGGCCCAATCGCCGAAGCCCTGCGCATCTGGGAAACCCTGCCCGCCGATGAGAAGACCGGCGCCCGCCGCGAGCGACTGATGCAGCTGTTCACCCAGTCGGAGGCCTTCCGCCTCACCAATGTGCGCGCCGGCCAGAACGCCAAGTCGGGCAACCCCGGCCCTGAGGGCTCGATCGCCAAGTTGGCGCTCAGCAACTTCAACAAGGTGTGCACCGAGTTCTGCATCGACCTGCTCGGCGCCAACGGTCTCATCGACTACGACTTCACCTTCCGTCGCCCCGAGGCGCTGTCGGTGGATGGCATGGACCACGGGGTGCGCCACAGCTTCCTGCGCGCTCGAGCGAACAGCATCGAGGGCGGCACCACCGAGATCATGAAGAACATCCTCGGCGAGCAGATGCTGGGCCTGCCTGGCGAACCCCGCGTCGACAAGGAACTCCCCTGGAGCAAGGTGCCCCGCAGCTGACCTCGGTCCTGATCGCTGCGAAGCCCCGCCGGGCCTCGCTCAGTCGAGAGCAAGCACGGCGCTGATCTCGGCCACGATCTGCTCGGCGGTAGCGCCAGGCGTGAGAATGGCAGCGATGCCCGCACTCTTCAATTCGTCGAGATCGTGGTCGGGCACGATGCCGCCCACCACCACCGGGATGTCGGCACCACGGGCCCGCACCTGTTCCACGACGAGCGGCGCCAGGGTCATGTGAGCACCGCTCAACATGGACAGACCAATGAGGTCGACGTCTTCGTCGACGGCCGAGGCCGCCACCATTTCCGGAGTCTGGAACAGACCGGTGTAGATCACTTCGAAGCCCGCATCACGAAGGATGCGAGCGACCACCTTGATCCCTCGGTCGTGACCGTCGAGGCCCACCTTGGCCACCAGGATTCGGGCGGCTGCGTGTTGCACTTGATCACTCATCAGATGGTGGGCACCTCCACATGGCGGCCGAACACGTCGCCCATGGCCGCCATCAGTTCGCCGAGCGTGGCATAGACGTTCACTGCTTCGATGAGAGCAGGCATGAGGTTCACCTCGGGGTCGGCAGCCTCGGCTCGCACCCGCGCCAGTGCCGCGTCGACGGACGCCACGTTGCGGTCGGAGCGCACGTCGGCGAGTCGCTTGCGTTGCCGGGCTTCATCCTCACCGGTGATGCGCAACAGCGGCATCTGTTGTTCGTCGTTACCTTCGGTGTAGCCGTTCACGCCCACCACGATGCGATCGCCATGGTTGAAGCGGCGCTCGAGTTCGAACGCACTGTCGGCGATACGACCCTGGAACCAGTTGTCCTCGATGCCCTTGATGACGCCATCGAGCATCGAGCCATCGCCGAACTCCAAGATCTGTGCGAACAGTGCTTCGGCCTGTCGCTCCACCTCGTCGGTGAGGGACTCCACGTACCACGAACCACCGAGCGGATCCGCCACGTGGGCCACGTTGGTCTCCTGCGCGATCACCTGCTGGGTGCGCAGCGCGATGCGCGCCGACTTCTCGGTGGGCAG
>CANHST010000232.1 GCA_947463235.1 Acidimicrobiaceae bacterium | reverse complement strand
CGTTGCGTTCCCAGAAACCTGCCTGGTCGGATGCAGTCACCTCTAGGGCGCGCACCCACTTGGCGCTCTTCCAGAAGTAGAGGTGCGGCACCACGATGCGCACCGGGCCGCCATGAATGTCGTCGATGTCCTCACCCTCGAAGGCATAGGCAACGATGGCTTCGTCGGTGGTGATGTCGGCCAATGGCAGGTTCGTGGTGTAACCGAACTCGGCGTGCTCCACCACGTGGGTACCCGAGGGCTGCACGCCCGCATGCTCCAGCAGGTCGCGCACCCGAACGCCGGTCCAGGTGGTGTCGAACTTGCTCCACTTGGTGACGCAGTGGATGTCGAAGGTGAGCGTCACCGAAGGCATCGCCTTCAGCTCATCGAGGTCGATGGTGAAGGGCTGGTCCACCAGACCGGTGACCGTGAGGTTCCACTCGCCTGGCTCGTACTCGGGTACATCGCCCACGTGCAGCACGGGGAAGCGGTCGGTGAGGTACTGCCCGGGCGGCAGGCGCGACGGGTCGTACCCCTTGTCGAGCAGGTCCTTGCGGTTGCGGTCGAAGAAACTCATCACTCAAGTGTGCATCCCTCCGGCCCACCATGCCACGCCGAGCCGACGCATCTAGTGTGAGCCGCCATGAGCGACACACCGCCGCCCCCGCCGCCTCCACCTCCCCCGCCGCCTCCGCCGCCCGGTGGGCTGACACCGCCGCCCGCATACAGCGGCGGCACCGACGTAGGCCATGGGGTGCTGCGCATCGCCAGCCTCTCCAGAGTCCTGTGGATTCTGATGGCCGTGGAGGCGGGCCTGCAGTTGATCTCCACGTACCTGTCGTGGCAACTGTCGGGGAAGGCCGCCGATTTCGTTGCCGGCACCATTACGGAGGAACAGTTCAAGACCGCCTCCCAGTCGCCGCTCACCTCGATGGCCGGATTGCTGTTCCTGCCGATCGCAGCACTCACCGTCTTCTGGATGTTTCGCATGGCGTCGAATCTGAGAGCCATCAATCGGGTCGGGCTGCGCTGGGCACCGATGTGGGCCATTCTCGGATGGCTCCTCCCGCCGTGCATCATCTTCGTTCTGCCGTGGCTGATCCTGGGCGAGTTGTGGCGTGCCAGCGATCCGGCCGCAGCGCAGTACGACGAGTCGTGGAAGCGCGGTCGCATCACGCCGCTCATCCATACCTGGTGGGTGTTGTACGGATTGCTGCCCCTGGTCGGCATCGCCACCTCCGCACGGTTGTTCCGACAGTTCCAGCAGGACGACCTGCTCGAATTCGCTCGCCAGCAGCAACAACACACCGGGCTGAACGTCTTCCTCGGCCTCGGCACCACCGCTGCCGCGGTGGTGTTCGGTCTGCTGGTTCGCCAACTCTCGGATCGGCACATGCGCACCACCCGCGAGATCTGATGCTCTATCTCATTCGGCACGCCAAGGCCGGAAACCGGTCGCGCTGGACCGGCGACGACCGACCTCGCCCGCTCACCGACAAGGGTGAGGCCCAGGCCGAAGTGCTGGCCAACCGACTCGTCGATGTTGCCATCGGCGACTTCGTGAGCAGCCCGTATCTGCGATGCGTGCAGACCATCACACCGCTCGCCGAGCGGCGTGGCAGCGAGGTGCGGGTCGATGACCGACTGGCAGAGGAAACCGGATTCGACGGCGCGTTGGAGTTGCTGGCACAACTGCCCGACGGCTCGGTGCTGTGCAGCCACGGCGACGTGATCCCCGAAACGATCGCTGCGCTCGAACGTCGCGGCTGCCACATCCTCACCGAGCCCGACTGGCGCAAAGCAAGCGTGTGGGTGCTCACACGCGATGCCGATGGTCGCATCACCGAAGCTGCAGCAACACCGCCACCCGGCGACGACTGACGACTGACCCCGGGCGACTCGCTCGAGCCGCGAACCATCAGCCGTCGATGAGACCTTGGATCATGGGTCGCATGTTCGCCGGCGGATTCCGGTCGAGGCATGCCTGGGCCTCCACCGTTGCGGTCGCATCGTCGGGGGCGGAGAGGAACCGTTTGCTCGCCACTGCGATGAAGCAGTGTGGGTCGGCGTAGGTGTCGTCGAGTTTCGCCGCTTCCTTCAGGAGGTCGATCCCCTGGCGCACCTGCTCGTCGTCCTTCACCTGCTGCCCGTTCAATGCCACCAGCCATCCCAGGTAGGTGCGGGCCTCGAGATTGTCGGCCTCGAGGTCGATCACCTTCTGATACTTGGCGATCGCTGTCGCCGGGTCGGCGGCCAACGAGGCACGGGCCTCGGCCAAGAGCGTGGTGACCTCGTCGAGCGGTTGGCCGCCGGTGAGTGTCTGTCCCGGCAGCCGCTGGCCGGCGAAATGGCTGACCGCCAGACCCAGCCCAAGTGCGATGGCCAACGTGGCCACCGGCACCGCCAGCTTGCGCCACCACGGACGGGTGGGTGCGGGCGGCAGCGAACTCCGGCCGTCCTCGATCTCGCGCATCACGCCAGCGGCGCGAGCCACATAACCATCGCGCAGCGCGGTGAAGTCGGCGTCGTCCACATCGCCGACTTCGTGCTCCTTCTCCAGGTCGCGGATGCTGCCGAGGAGGAACCGTCGCTCTTCCTCGAGTTCGGCCAGACGATCAGGATCCATCGAGGTTCACCTCGGCGGCGAGCGCCTTCTCCACCATCGCCCGGTCATCGTCGTCGGGGATAGCGTCGGCGTTGCGTTTCCACCGACGGAACGCGAAGGACAGACCCACACCGGCGCACACCAATGCCGCCGCCGGCAGCATCCAGACGAGCGCATCGAACCCGCTCGCCTTCGGCAGCAACTGCGTCTGCTCGCCGAACTGCTGCACCACGTAGGCAACGATCTCGTCGTCGCTGCGCAGCCCGGCCGCCACCTGCGCCTTCACCTCTGCCCGGATGGCTGCCGATGCCGGGTTGGCGCTCTCGTACACCGTCTCGCCATCGCACACCGGGCAAGCGATGTGCTTCGTGATCTCCTCGACGCGCTCCTCCGGCGTGAGCGGCCCGGCATCCTTGGCCGTGCCGTACGCAAGGAAGCACGCCACCACCAAGAACAGCAGCACCCAACCGGGCCAACGCTTGAGGTTCGCTGCACTGCTCATGTGGCCTCGTAGATGTCTCGCTGCTGCTGCACTAGGCGCGACAGCGTGTCGGAGTCGATCTCGCCCGCCCAGCGCAGCACGACCACACCGTCGGGATTCACGATGAACGTCTCGGGCACCAACGCCACGCCGAACGCCACGTTGGTGGTGCCGTCGTCGTCGCGCACGATGGGCCAGTCGCCGCCGTTGTCGGAGAAGAACTTGTTCACCGCATCGATGTCGTTGTTGATCTGCAGCATCGTGTAGAGCTCGGCGCCGGAGTCGCCGAAGCCCTGCTGCTGCTCGGAGAACTTCACCAGTTCAGGGTGTTCGGCACGGCACGGCCCGCACGTGGAGTTGAAGAAGTTGATGACCACCCAGCTGCCCTTGCGGCGGGCGAGGTCGAAGGGCACACCATCGAGCGTGGTACTGCGCACGGTGGGCGCAACCCTTCCCAACAGCGGACTGTCGACGATGCCCACCTTGTCCTTCGGGCCGCTGGAGCTCGTGGCGAGCACGACGAAGAAGGCCGCCAGCACCACGACGACAGCGAGCACCACGAACGGCGCCACCCGCCGTCGAGCGGGTTCGACCGGGGCGACCGGCGTCTCGACGTCAGACATCGACCACCTCATCCAGCGGCACCGGGGCCGACACCGGGTCGGTGGGCCTGCGGCGGTGCTTGCCCGGGAAGGCCGCCAGCAGCGTGCCGAAGCCGCACAGCAGGCCCCCAACCCAGATCCAGACGATGAGTGGCTTGATGAAGATCTTCACCTTCGCCAGGCCGGTGCTGGGCTTCGACCCGTTCTCCAGCGTGAGATAGATGTCGTAGCGCAGGCCCGTCTTCACGCTCGGCGTGCCCACGTCCATACCCTGCGCCGTGTACTTGCTGATCGCCGGTGCGTAGGCCTGGCCGCCATCGATCGCCACCAGCGCCATGATGCCCACCTTGTTGGGCTCGGTGAAATCAACGACGTCGTTCAACTGAAAGGTGTGCCCGGCGAACTGCACCGTGTCGCCCTTGTTCATCGTGAACTCGCCCGCACGCGTGTAGCTGTTCGAAGCCGTGAGCCCGACGGCGATGAGGATGACGCCGAGGTGCACCACCATGCCCCCGTTGGTACGCCCGAGCAGCCCGCGGTATCCCTGGCGACGGGTGGCGAGCACCAACTGTCGCATCGCCGAGCCACCTGCGAACCCGGCGAGCGTGAACGCCAGCAACGGCTGCAGCCCGGTGGCACCCAACAGCACGGCCAGCACCAGCGCACCGGCGCCACACCAGGCCGGCCAGAACAGTCGGGTGCGCAGCAACTCGGTGCTCGCCTTGCGCCACGGCAGCACGGGCGCCACGGCCATCAGGAACAACAGCACGATGCCGATCGGCGCCGCCATCGTGTCGAAGAAGGGTGAGCCGACGGCGATCTGCCGGTCGTCCTTGGCCTCCACGATCAGAGGGAACACGGTGCCCAGCAGGACGACGAAGGCGAACAGCGTGAACAGCACGTTGTTCGCGAGGAACGCACCTTCACGCGAGATCGGTGAGTCGATGGCCCCCGGCGAACGCAGTCGGTCGCCGCGCCAGGCGATGAGGCCGAGCGACACCGCGACGATGACACCGAAGGCGCCGAGCAGATACGGCCCGATGGTGCTGTCGCTGAAGGCGTGCACGCTGTTCACCACACCGCTGCGGGTGAGGAACGT
>CANHST010000231.1 GCA_947463235.1 Acidimicrobiaceae bacterium | reverse complement strand
TGACGCGACCGAAATCGTCGGGATTGCCGAGCTTCTTGGCGGGCACGCTCTGCGCCACCGCGTCGGGGTTGTCGTACAGGCCCATCAGCCGGTCGGTGCGGTGCAGCCCCGGTTGCACCGAGTTCACCGTGACACCCTTTGGCGCCACCTCCAGTGCCAGCGTCTTCAGAAATCCCGTCAGGCCTGCGCGAGCAGTGTTCGACAGGATGAGATGCGGGATGGGCTGACGCACCGACACCGAGGTGATGGCAACGACACGACCCCAGCCGCGTTCGCACATGGCGGGCACTGCCGCCTTGCACATCGCAACGGAGGACAGCAGGTTCAGCTGCAGTGCGGGTAGGTACGCATCCAGATCGGTGGTGTCGAACGTGCCCGCGGGCGGACCGCCAGCGTTGGCAATGAGGATGTCGATACCGCCGAGCATCGCTTCGGCTTGCGCCACCATGTCGGCCACGTGGTAGGTGTCGCTCACGTCGGCAACGAGGGTGTGCACGTCGCCATCCAAGGTTGCTGCGGCCGCGTCGAGGCGTTCCTGAGAGCGTGCCACCAACACCACGCTGGCACCGGCCGCAACCAATGCGCGCGCCGTGCCCAGGCCCAAGCCACTCGATGCGCCGGTGACCAGCGCCCTGCGTCCATGAAGTCCGAGATCCATGCCGTGCACGGTATCCGGGCGCGTCGGCGTCGCTAGCGTGCGGGCATGACGTCGCTACCGGACCGGATTGTGATTCGCGAGGTGGGCCCGCGCGACGGCCTGCAGGCGGAAGCGCCACTGTCGGTTGACGAGCGGCTCGACCTCATCGACGCGTTGCTCACCGCAGGCGTCACCCACATCGAGATAGCGGCATTCGTGAGCCCCACTGCGGTTCCCTCGATGGCCGGAGCTGCAGAGGTGGTGGCTCGGCTGGGTGAACCGGAGGGCGTGGTGCGCACGGTGCTCGTGCCGAATGTGCGTGGTGCCGAGATGGCGCTTGCTGCGAGCGTCGATGAACTCACGGTCACGGTCAGCGCATCGGCCACCTACAACCAGCGCAACGTGAAGATGACCATCGATGACTCCATCGAGCAGGTGGGTCACATCTGCCGCCTGGCAGCAGCGGCTGGCGTGCCCGTCGACGCGGTGCTGTCGTGTGCATTCGGTTCGCCCTACGAAGGCGACGTCACGCCGGTGCAGGTGGCAACCCTGGTGGAACGGCTGCGTGCCGAAGGCGCCACGGCCATCACGCTGGCCGACACCACGGGCATGGCCACGCCTCGCCGCATCGCCGATGCGTTGGCGGTGGTGGGCAGCGATGTGGGCCTGCACCTGCACGAAACCCGCGGTACCGGGTTGGTGAATGCGTACGCCGGCCTGCTCCATGGAGTGCGTCGATTCGACACATCCGTTGGTGGCCTCGGGGGTTCGCCGTTCGCGCATGGCGCAGCGGGCAACCTGGCCACCGAGGAACTGGTGGCGTTGTGCGACGACATCGGTGTGAGCACCGGGTTGGGTGTGGAAGCGCTCATCGATGCGGCATTGCTCGTGGAGGGTTGCATCGGCCACGCTGTACCGAGCCGAGTGGCCCACGCCGGGCCGCGCAGTCGGCGTCAGTAACACTTTCCGAGGGGAATCGAAGTGGCCTCCATCCCGCTGTGGACACCGTCGAGCGAGCGCATCGCCAGCACGCACATGCATCGCTTCGCGCAGGCAGTCGGGCGCGACCATCCGGAGGTCACCGACTCGGTCACGCTGCAGCAGTGGTCGGTGCGCGAGCCGGGTGAGTTCTGGCGACGGCTGTGGGACGACTGCGGTGTCATCGGCGAGCGCGGCGACACCGACTTCGATTCCGTGGATGGCAGTGTGCGCTTCGGCCGGTTCTTCCCGAATGCTTCGGTGAACGTGGCGGAGAACCTGCTCGCCCTGCGCGACGGTGCGAACGAGGAAGCGCTCGTGGCGATCACCGAAGCGGGCGACCACCGCAGCTACACGTGGGCGCAGCTGCGTGCCGAAGTGGCGGCGCTGGCCGCGGCACTCGCTGCCGATGGCGTGCAGCCCGGTGATCGCGTGGCGGCCTACATGCCGCACGTTGCCGAGACCGTCATCGCGTTCCTCGCAGCGAACGCCATCGGTGCCACGTTCACTTCCACGTCATCCGACTTCGGCACCGCCGGCGTGGTGGATCGCTTCGGCCAGACCCGCCCGACGGTGTTGGTGGCGGCCGACGGGTACCGCTACGGCGGCAAGGAGTTCAGCTGCCTCGACCGCATCGCCGAGGCAGTGTCGCAACTGCCGTCGGTCACTCGTACCGTGGTGGTGGGCGTGTTGTCGCATGCTCCGAAGATCAGTGGCATTCCGAACGCCGTGGCGTGGAACGACTACCTCGAACCCAACCGTGGTGTGCCGTTGGAGTTCGTGCGGATGCCTGGCGACCACCCGCTCTACATCCTCTACTCCTCGGGTACCACCGGGAAGCCGAAGTGCATCACGCACCGTTCGCTCGGTGTGCTGTTGATGCACCTGAAGGAACACCAACTGCACAGCGACATCCACGCCGGCGACCGGGTGATGTACTTCACCACCTGTGGCTGGATGATGTGGAACTGGCTCGTCAGCGTGCTCGGCTCTGGTGCCACGGTGGTGCTGTTCGACGGCAACCCGTTCCACCCGAGCCCCAACATCCTGTTCGACATCGCGCAGCAAGAACGCCTGTCGTTGATGGGTGTGTCGGCCAAGTACATCGACTCGCTCATCAAGGCCGAGTCGCGGCCCCGCGACACGCACGATCTTTCGGCACTGCGCACGGTGTGCAGCACCGGCTCGCCGCTCAGCGACGACGGCTTCCGGTGGGTCTATGAGTCCATGAAGCCCGACGTGCATCTCGCCTCCATCAGCGGGGGCACCGACCTGTGTGGCTGCTTCGTGGGCGGCGACCCCACTCGCCCGGTGTATGCGGGTGAGATCCAGGGTGCGGGGCTCGGCATGGCCGTGGGCGTGTTCGACATCGACGGCACGCCGATCACCGAACCCGGCGTGAAGGGCGAACTGGTCTGCACCGAGCCGTTCCCCAGCGTGCCCGTGGGCTTCTGGGGCGACGACGACGGCAGCAAGTTCCACGGTGCCTACTTCGACCGGTTCCCCGGCATCTGGGCGCACGGCGACTTCGCCTCGTGGACGGAGCACGGCGGCATGGTCATCCATGGTCGCAGCGATGCCACCCTGAATGCAGGCGGTGTGCGCATCGGAACCGCCGAGATCTACGCCCAGGTGGAGCAGTTGCCCGGCATCGTGGAAGCGATTGCCGTGGGGCAGGAGTTCGACAACGACACGCGCATCGTGTTGTTCGTGAAGCTCGCCGAGGGCGTGACGCTCACCGACGAGTTGCAGGCCGTCATCCGCAAGCAGTTGCGCGACAACGCGTCGCCGCGCCATGTGCCCGCCCGCATCGCACAGGTCACCGACGTGCCGCGCACCCGCAGCAACAAGATCAGCGAACTTGCCGTGGCCGATGTGGTGAACGGTCGGCCCGTGCGCAACACCGAGGCGTTGGCGAACCCCGAAGCGCTGGAGCAGTACCGCGATCGGGCCGAACTGCAGTCCTAGGAGTGCGCGACGGCGGTGAGACCGTCGAACAGATCCACGAAGCGAGTGGTGAGCGGGCTGCAACCGGCGCGGATGATGTTGGGCTCGCGGAAGTCGAACAGGATGTCGCGTGAGTGCAGTGCGAGTACCAACGCTTTCGCGTTCGGGTGCTCCACCGCCACGTGATTGCCGCGCCGTGCGGGGTCGCGTGGCGTGGGTGTGGGGAGACCGAACTGGTCGCACAGATCGATGGCGAACCCGGTGAGCGCACTGCCCTTGGCATGGATGGCTTTCATGCCGGCCTCGGCCGACAACTGCACGCCTACCTCGCACGCAGCCAACGCCATGATGGTGGGCGTACCCAGCAGCATGCGGGCGATGTCGGGTCGCGGCTGAAACGTAGGACCCATGGCGAACTGGTTCTCGGTGGCGAACCATCCCCAGATCGGTTGGCGGATGGTGGCCTGGAGTTCCTTCGCCACATAGGTGAAGGCGGGTGACCCGGGACCACCGTTGAGGAACTTGTAGGTGCACCCGATGGCGAGCTGTGCACCACAGTCGTGGAGGTCGATCTCGATGGCGCCCACGGCGTGCGACAGGTCCCACACCACCAACGCGCCGGCGGCGTGAATTCGTGCCGTCTCGGCCTTCACGTCCACCAATTCCGACGTGCGGTAGTCGATGACGCTGCGCACCACCACTGCCACGTCGTCGAGTTGATCGAAGCCGTGCCGCACCGTGTAACCGAGCGCCTCGGCGATGCCATCCACCACGTATCGGTCGGTGGGGAAGTCGTGCTCGCTGATGGCGATCACCGTGCGCCCCGGCCGCAGGCCGATGGCGCCGTGCACCAACTGGTACACGTTCAGGGTGGTGGTGTCGTGCACCACCACCTCGCCCGGGCCGGCACCAATCAGCGGCGCCAGTTCATCGCCCACGCGCTGGGGCATGTCGACCCAGTGGTCCCACGAGCGGATGAGGCCGTTGGCCCAATCGTTGTTGTAGATCTTGGTGATGCGTTCGATCGTGCGCTTGGGCGGCATGCCCAGCGAGTTGCCGTCGAGGTAGATCACGTCGGGGTTCGGAATGTGGAACCGGTCGCGGAAGTGCGCCAACGGGTCGGCAGCGTCGAGGGCAAGGGCGTCGTCGCGAGAGATCACCCCGCGACTCTAAACCGCCCCCCATGCGAGTCCCACGCCTCCATGCGAGTCCCACGCC
>CANHST010000230.1 GCA_947463235.1 Acidimicrobiaceae bacterium | reverse complement strand
GGTTTGGCCGAGCGGCGCAGCAGCCCCGACGATCGGCGGTCTAAGCAACTAGCCCTCACTGCCAAGGGCCAGAAGGTGGCCCGCCGCCTCGACGCCGTGGTCAAGGAGCCTCCGCCGGCCATGGCGGCCCTCTCGAAGGCCGACCGCGAGGCGTTGGCGCGCATCGCCCGGAAGATCAGCGAGCCCGACACTGCGAACTGGATGCCGCCACGCACCCTGCGCTGAAGCAGGGACCAAGGTCCATAGGCACCAGGAACAGGCCCGCCTTACGCTCCACATGAGATGGCGTTCCGGATCGTTCGACGCAAGCACCTCACCCCGAACACATTCCTGTGGGAAGTGGATGCACCCGATGTCGCCGCGGCGGCGCGCCCCGGCCAGTTCGTGATGGTGCGCCTACACGACGGAGCCGAACGCATTCCACTCACCATCGCCGACTTCGATGCCGGCCTGGGAACGGTGACCGTTGTGGTGCAGGCGCTCGGCAGATCCACCGCCGAGATGCGCGACAAGTACCGCACCGACGACACCTTCGCCGACTTCGTGGGCCCTCTCGGCATGCCCACCGAGATCGAGCCGGCACCTGTTGGCGTGGATAGCCATGTGGTGTTGGTAGGCGGCGGCCTCGGCGTGGCACCCGTGTTTCCCCAACTGCGAGCGTTCAAGCAGGCCGGGCACCGCACCACAGCCATCGTCGGATTCCGCAGCGCCGACCTGCAGTTCTGGACCGAGCAACTCGGTGAATGGGCCGACAACCTGATCGTGTGCACCGACGATGGCAGCGCTGGTCGCCCCGGCTTGGTGACCGAGGCGCTCCGCGACGTGGTGGCCAGCGAACGACCGGACCTGGTGGTGGCTATCGGCCCGATGGCGATGATGCGTGCCTGCGGCGACGTGACCCGCCCCGCTGGTGTGCACACCATGGTGAGCCTGAACACGATCATGGTGGACGGCACCGGTATGTGCGGCTCGTGCCGCGTCACCGTGGATGGTGTCACCCGCTTCGCCTGCGTGGACGGCCCCGACTTCGATGCCCACGCAGTGGACTTCGACGAACTGGTCACGCGCCAGCGTCGATTCGCCCATGAAGAGCAGGCCGCCGCAGCCGACTACGAGCACCGCTGCCAGGTGGAGCAGACGCTGTTCGTGGCGGGCAAGCGAACCTACAAGAAGCTGCGCGAGATCGAGCCGACCAAGGTGCCCATGCCTGAGCGCGACCCGGAAGTGCGGTCACGCACCTTCGATGAAGTATCGCTGGGCTACAGCCTCAGTGAAGCCATGCGCGAGGCAGAGCGATGCCTCCAGTGCAGCAGACCGACCTGCATCAGCGGTTGCCCTGTCAGCATCGACATCCCGCGGTTCATCCGCCATCTGCTGGTGAAGGACGTCGACGGCGCGTTGGGGGTAATCCGCGAAGCCAGCATCCTCCCGTCGGTCTGTGGCCGCGTCTGCCCCCAGGAAACGCAGTGCGAGAGCCAGTGCGTGATCGCACGCAAGATGGAACCCGTCGCCATCGGCCGCCTGGAACGCTTCGTAGGCGACCACGGCAAGGTGACCACACCCTCACTGGCACCATCCTTGGGCAAGAGCGTCGCCGTGGTTGGTTCGGGGCCTGCGGGCCTCGCCTGTGCGGCCGACCTCGCACGAGGTGGAGCGGATGTGACGGTGCTCGAGGCACTGCACGTGACCGGCGGCGTGCTGCGGTACGGCATCCCGTCGTTCCGCCTGCCGCGCGACATCATCGATCGCGAGATCGCCGGTCTCCTGGATCTGGGTGTGAAGATCGAGACCGACAAGGTGGTGGGCCGCACCTTCACCGTCGACGACCTGCTGCACTCGCGGGGCTATGACGCGGTGTTCCTCGGTGTCGGCGCCGGCGCGCCTTCGTTCCTCGGCATCCCGGGAGAGAACGCCGGGCGTGTGATCAGCGCCAACGAGTTCCTCACCCGAGTGAACCTGATGGGTGGCGACCGCTTCCCCGACATCGACACGCCCGTGGGCATCGGCACGAACGTGGTGGTGATCGGCGCTGGCAACACGGCGATGGATTGCCTGCGAGTGGCGCGCCGCCTGGGTGCCGAGGTTCGCTGCGTGTACCGGCGCACCAAGGCTGAGGCGCCGGCCCGCATCGAGGAACTGCACCACGCGGAGCAAGAAGGCATCGGTTTCCTCTGGCTGCACAGCCCGGTGGAGGTGCTCACCGACGACCACGGCGACGTACGGGCACTGCTGGTGGAGCGAATGGAACTCGGCGAACCCGACGAACGCGGTCGCCGCAGGCCGGTCGGCACCGGTGAGCGGGTGGAGGTGGTCTGCGACACCGTGATCGTGGCGTTGGGAACGAACCCGAACCCGATCGTGACGCGCAACACGAAAGGACTGGAACTCGACTCCCGCGGTTACGTGGCCGCCGATGCAGACACGCAGGCCACCAGCATTCCCGGTGTGTTCGCGGGAGGCGACATCGTCACCGGTGGCGCCACGGTGATCCTCGCAATGGGTGCCGGCCGACGCGCCGCTGCAGCGATCCTGCACTACCTGGGCGGCGGCGCCATGCCTGCCGCCATCGACCACCTCGAGCATCGGTGCCCACGCTGCCACCGGCCGACGGAAGCCGGCGACGACGACGGCATCTGCTGCGCCGACGCAGTGGTGGCATGGCGGTGCACAGCCTGCGACAAGCGCAGCGAAGGCTTCGCCTTCCCCTATGGGCGCTGCCCGGCCTGTGCAGGCCAGTTGGTCCTCATCGACCCCAGATCCATCGTGGCCGACGAGGCAACCGCAGCGGTGCGCACAGCATTCGAGATCGAGCTCGGTGGACGCGACTTCTACGTGGCGGCGGCGAAGCACACCAGCGACGAACAGTTGCACGACATGTTCCAGCGCCTCGCCGAGATGGAACGTGAGCACATCGACACCCTGGTGCAGCGCTACCACCTCGCTCCGCCCGATGATGCCAGTGGCGATCTCAACCCAGGCGCCCTGCAGGCCGGCGCTCAGCGCACTCCCACCGACCCGGTGGATCTGTTGGAGTTGGCCCTCACGTTGGAGCAGCGTGCCGAGGCCTTCTTCCGCACACACACCGACGATGCGTCGCCGGCAGCTCGCGAGCTCTATCGCGAGCTGGCGGCAGAGGAGGGCGAACACATCGCCCTCCTCGTCACCGAGTTATCGGCCCTGCGCAGCAACCGTCGCGGCCTGCTCTAGATCAGGGAGTGGTGGTGAACTGCTGCACCGCAGTGGCAGCGCCAAAGCCATAGGCGTTGTGCGCCCGCACCTTCACCTCATAGGTCTGAGCTGGCACCAGATCCGGAATCGTCACAGCGAGGCAGGGGCCGGTGCAGGCGACATCCACGTAGGGCCACAGCGATTCGATCTTGTCCTGGATCCAGGGCACGAACGTGCTGACTCGGGAGTAGATGCCCGGGTACGCCGCATCGCCGCAGCCCTGACCAAAGCTGGTGACTCCAGCGAGCTTCGGACCGCCAGGGTCGCCGAAGACGCCGATGGCAAGTGGGCCACCGCTGTCGCCCTGGCAGGTGTCGGTTCCGCCGCCCGCCGCGCCAGCACACAGCATCGTGGCGGGAATGAACTCGGCCCCGTACGAGGAGCAGCTACCAACCGCACCCGGGTCGGCCAAGATCTGCACGGTGGCCTGTTGCAACAGCGCGGGAACCGCTCCACCTGAGGACGTGGTGCCCCACCCGCTGATCTTGGCGGAGACCCCCGACACCGGCGCCGAAGGATCCGTGTTCAGAGCGATGACCGCCACGTTGGAGTTCAGCGTGACCGGTTTGGCCAGGTGCAACAGCGCCACGTCGTTCGTATCGCCGGCAGGGCTCCAGCCCGGGTGGGTGAAGACCTTGTCGACCAGGAAGCCATTCAGGGTGTTCATGTCGTTCTGATCGGAGATACCGACGTGCACGGTGTAACGGCCGGGCGTGATGTACTTCGCAATGTCGGTGTCGTACGTGCAGTGCGCTGCGGTGAGCACCCATTGCACATCGATGAGCGAACCACCGCACATCACGCTGCTGCCATCGAGGCTGATCCGCACCTGCCATGGTGTGTCGCTGATCAGCGAATTCGAACCACCGACGATGCGCGGCTGCACCGTGATCGAACGGGGTGTGATGGTGGGTCGATACAACACTCGGTACTTGTCGACGGTGCCGCTTGCATTCTCACCAGCGGCGAGCCACGACACATCCAGCGACGTGCTGCCCGGTGTCGCCGCAAGGCCCGTCGGCGCTGCCGGTGTGGTGAACGGGCGCAATGGCGATGACACCACCGACCAGGGCCCCACACCCGCAAACGACTTGGCGCGTACTCGCACCTTGATCACCGACGCCGGGGTGAGACCCGTAACGACGGCGTTGCGCACCATGGACACGCCGTCGGCGAAGCGGGTGAAACTGACGCCATTGTTCGTCGAGACATCGATCTGGTAGTCGGTGATGGGGCTCGACCCAGAGCGGGCGGGTAATGCCCACAGCACCGTGACCCGGCCGTTGCCGGCCACGCCGGAGGGGGTGCCGGGCGCCGCCGGCAGTACGCCAGCCGCCAACGGGGTACGCGCTGCCGAGGCCGACGTGTACAGGCTGATCCCGAGCCGGTTCTTTGCAGCAACGCGTACGACGTACTTCTTGCCGGGCACCAGTCCGGTGACGCGAGCGGTCCGCGCCGTCGACACACCGTCGGCGAATGTCTTCCACGACACGGGCGAGGCCAGCGAGTACTGCACCACGTAGTCCGTGACCGGCCACAGCGAAGCGCTCGGCGC
>CANHST010000229.1 GCA_947463235.1 Acidimicrobiaceae bacterium | reverse complement strand
GCGAGTCGCAACGTGCCGGTGCTGTTGAGCATCGGCTACTCGGCGTGCCACTGGTGCCATGTGATGGCCCACGAATGCTTCGAGGACGCCGATGTCGCAGCCGTCATGAACTCGACGTTCGTGAACGTGAAGGTGGACCGCGAAGAGCGCCCCGACATCGATGCGCTGTACATGGACGCCGTGCAGGCGATCACCGGTCGCGGCGGTTGGCCGATGACGGTCTTCCTCACTCCCACCGGGGCACCGTTCTTCGGCGGCACCTACTTTCCCAAGGACCAGTTCCTGTCGCTGATGACCGCCATCGACGACGTATGGAAGAACCGGCCGGCCGACGTGGAGCAGAACGTCACCGGGCTCCGCGAAGCGCTGCAACGCTCCACCAACCTCACCCCTACCGACGATCTCCCCGGCATCGAGGCGGTGAACGCCGGCCTCGCCGACATCGCCCGGAGCTTCGATCCGGAGTGGGGCGGCTTCGGTGACGCACCGAAGTTTCCTTCCACCATGAGCCTCGATCTCATCGCCCGCGCGCTGTATCGCGGTGCTGGCGGCGACGCCCGCGAAATGCTCGTCACCACGCTCGACGCAATGGCCAGTGGGGGTATCTACGACCACATCGGGGGCGGCTTTGCTCGCTACTCAGTCGACCGCGAATGGCTGGTGCCGCACTTCGAGAAGATGCTCTACGACCAGGCGCAGTTCGTCCGGCTGTATGCCCGGGCGGCCGCACTCCTCGACGACGAGGTGTATCGACAGGTGACCGAGGAGACCATCGAGTACGTGCTGCGCGATCTTCGCCATCCCGATGGCGGTTTCTTCAGCGCCCAGGACGCAGACTCCCCCGACGAGCACGGGCACGGCCACGAGGGCCTCTTCCACACCTGGACCGTCGCCGAGGTGATCGAAGTGCTGGGCGAAGATGCTCCTGCGGCACTCGATTGGTACGAGTTCAGCGTCGAAGGCAACTTCGAGGGGCGCACCATTCCCTCGCGCCTCGTACATCGACGCGAACTGATTCGACCGGCCGAGATCGACGATGCTCGCCGCCGCCTCTTCGATGCGCGGGAACGCCGCCCCCGACCGGCGCTCGACGACAAGGTTCTGACCGAGTGGAACGCGATGATGCTTGCTGCTCTTGCAGAGGCAGCGGCGCTGTTCGGTCGCGACGACTGGCGGGCCGCAGCGGTCGCCAACGGAGAGTTCCTGTTGCGCGAACTCCGCACTCCCGATGGCCGCTGGCGCCGTTCCTGGCAAGCAGACGGCCAGCCCAAGGCCCGACACCATGCGCTGGCCGCCGACCACGCGTGGCTCGTCGACGCGTTCACCCGTCTCGCTGAACTCACCGGCCAGCAGCGCTGGATCACCGAGGCTCGTGCCGTGGCCGATGTGTTGCTCGAGCACTTCTGGGACCTGGACCAGGGCGGACTGTTCACCGTGGCCGACGATGGCGAGGCCCTCGTGGTGCGTCAGAAGGAACTTCTCGACAATGCCACGCCTTCGGCGAACTCGGTGGCGGCGGTGGCGCTGTACCGCCTCGGAGCACTCACCGGTGAAGCACGCTACGTCCACCAGGCCGACCAGATCCTTCGACTACTCGCACGCGCGATGCCACAGGCTCCGAGTGCATTCACCTACGCCCTTGCGGCGGTGGTGCTGCGCACGGAGGGTACGGCGGAGTTGGTCATCGCCGGCGATCGCCCCGACATGGTGACCGCGGTGCAGAGTTACTGGGTTCCCGACCTCGTGCTGGCTTGGGGCGAGCGCTACGACAGTCCCCTGTGGCAGGACCGCGAGGACGGCAAGGCATACGTGTGTCGCGGCCACGTCTGCCAGTTACCCACCGACGATCTCGACGCAATGTTTGCTGCCCTTCGCGGCTGATCCGTGAGAGGATGACACCACATACCGAGAGGAAGTCGCCATGCCGATTTGCCCTACTCACACCCGCCCTCTGGTGGCGCTCGCTGCGGCAGCCACGCTGCTGGTTGGCGTTGCCGCCTGCGGTGGATCCGATACCGCTGGCACTGCCGGCGGCAGCAGTGCCGCCAACACCAGCGCGTTGCCCGACACCACCGAACCCGCCGGCTCCGGTGGTGCTCTCGACACGATCGGTTCCATTCCCGGCCTGTCCGCCGACTGTCTTCGCCTCTACAACGAGTTCACGCAGGCGATGAGCGGCCTGATGACCGGGCAGAACACCGACGCGGCAGCGATGTTCGATGCACTTCAGACGGTGCTACCCGAGGAACTGCACTCCGCCGCAACCACCATGTCGGAGGCCTACCGCACGTTCGCCGAGGTCATGACCAGGTACGAGAACGACCCCACCAAGGCCGCGAGCGATCCAGAGTTTCTCGCTGCGATGGAAGTGTTGGGCTCAGAGAAGATCGCCAGCGCCACACAGGCCATCAGCGACTACTTCGACACCACCTGCCCCACGAACTGAGGCAGCGGACTCAGAGTCCGGACTTCTCCAGGATGTGCACTCCACAGGCCGATCCGAGGCCGATGACGTGCGCAAGGCCGACCTTGGCGCCCTCGATCTGACGGTCGCCAGCCTCGCCGCGGAGATGGTGGCAGACCTCCCAGATGTTGGCGATGCCGGTGGCCGCGATCGGGTGACCCTTGCTCTCCAGCCCGCCGGACACGTTCACCGGGGTGGAGCCGTCGCGCCACGTGGCGCCCGACATGAAGAAGTCGGCAGCGCCGCCCTCCTCGCACAGACCCAGGTTGTCGTAGTGCACCAGTTCGGCCGTGGCGAAGCAGTCGTGCAACTCCACCAGGTCGAGATCCTGCGGACCGACACCAGCCTGCTCGTACGCGATACGGGCGGCGTTCTTGGTGAGCGTGTTCACGTTCGGGAGGACCTGGCAGCCCTCTTCGTACGGGTCGGAGGTGAGCACCGATGCCTTCACCTTGATGGCCCGCCGCTGCTGCTCCAGCGACAGCGTCTTGAGCTTCGCCCCGCTGACCACCACGGCAGCCGCTGCACCGTCGCAGTTGGCCGAGCACATGCTGCGCGTGTTCGGGTAGGCGATCATCACGTCGTTCATGATCTCTTCGAGGGTCATGCGCTTGGTGTACGCAGCCAGCGGGTTCAACGTGCTGTGCGCATGGTTCTTCTCGGCGATACGGGCGAACAGCTCGAAGCTGGTGCCGCCGTACTTGTGGCCGTACTCCATGCCCACCTGAGCGAACACGGCCGGCATCGCAGCCGCCCCGATGCGACCATCGGTACTGGCCACGGCACCGTAACGACCCGACGGCGACCACTCCTTCTTGTCGCTCTTGGGCTGACCCCCGCCACCGAGCAGACCTGCGCCGGCGAGCTTCTCCACACCGACGGCGAGACCCATGTCGATCTCGCCCGACTTCACGGCCATGATGGCCGTGCGCAGTGCCGTGGCGCCGGTGGCGCAGGCGTTGGCCACGTTGTACACGGGGATGCCCGTCTGGCCGATCTGCTTCTGCAACTGCTGGCCGATGCCCGCATTGGACTGCATGAGGCAGCCGGCGGCCAACAGGCCCATGTCCTTCATGGTGACACCGCCGTCGCGGAGTGCTCCCATGGCGGCTTCCGCGGCGAGGTCGATCGTGTCCTTGTCGGGGTGCTTCCCGAACTTGGTCATCGTGATGCCGAGGATCCAGATGTCGTCACTCATGGTGTGCTCCTGTTCAGTTCGCTGGCTCGAAGCCGAAGCCGATGGCTTCCACTCCGTTGTCGTCGGTGCCGAGTACGTAGGTGGCGAGCCGCACGGGCATACCCAAGGTGATGACCTCGGGCGAGGGCTCGCAGTTGATGACGTTGCCGCGGACACTCGTGCCGCCGCAGTCGATGATGGCCGACACGAACGGCACCGGCACGCCGGGTGCTGCAAACGTGACGATGGAGAATGCCTTCACGATGCCGTCGTTCTGCACGACCACCGAGGCAAACTCGGTACCCGAGCAACCGGCGCAGGCATTGCGGCGGTCGAAGTAACGGGCACCGCACGAGGCGCACTCCAGCGCCGTGAGGTGGGGGTGGTCGCCCAGCGCCAGGTAGTCGACAAGGGGAATCTGATTCGCCATGACGGGAACGCTACTCCCCTGGTTGTGATGCCATCGGATCCGAGCGAGCATGAACGTATGACGCACGAATTCTGGGGCGAAGACCTCACCGGGGCGCTGTTCCGCGACGTGAACCTCACCGACGCCACGTTCACCCACGCGTGGTTGGTGAACGTACAGATCGATGCCCTCGTCGACCGCTTGGTGATCAACGGCGTGGACGTCACCGCGTACGTGAACGAACGCGACCCGTGGTACCCGCTGCGCACCATGCTGCGCCCCACGTCGGCGGCCGACATGCGCACCGCGTGGGCTGCACTCGATGCTGAATGGGACACCGCCGTCGAGACGGTCCGCGCCAGGCCGGAAGCCGCCGCCCACGAGCGGGTGCACGACGAGTTCTCGTTCGTGCAGACACTGCGGCACCTGGTGTTCGCCGACGACAAATGGTTCACCGTGCCGGTGCTGGGCGAACCATTCCACCCGAGCGGGCTCCCCAACACCGGTTCGCTCGACTTCCCATTCCCTGGGCTCGACTACACCCTCTCGCCCACGTTCGCGGAGGCCCTGACGGTGTTCGACGACCGCCGCGCGAAGGTGCGCTCCTTCCTCGACAGCATCACCGAGGCCGACTTCGATCGGCCCGTCGACGTGCTCGAGAACGGCGAGCATCCGCTGCAGGAATGCATCTACACACTGTTCGAAGAGAGCTTCTGGCATCTGCGGTACGCATTGCGCGACCTCCAGGCGACCGCGGCCTGATCGAACGGC
>CANHST010000228.1 GCA_947463235.1 Acidimicrobiaceae bacterium | reverse complement strand
CGAGCGTTGGTGACGCTCATGCCACGCTCGAAGGTGCCCGAGCAGATGCGAGCGAATGCGATGCGGTCGCGGTGCGAAGGGTCCATGTTCGCCTGCACCTTGAACACGAACGCGCTGAACGCGTTCTCCAACGGCTGCGGCGTGCCGCCGACGGTGGTGCGCGGTGCCGGGGCAGGAGCGAGTTCCACCACGGCGTCGAGCAACTTACGTACACCGAAGTTCGTGAGCGCCGACCCGATGAAGACGGGAGTGCTCTGGCCCGCGAGAAACGAGGGCAGATCCACGTCGGCCCCCACGGCTTCGAGCAATCCGAGTTCGTCCATCGCGTGCTGCCACGCTCGGCCACCCTCCTTGGATGCTTCGTGGAGATCGATGTCTTCCTCGAGCGCGGCCGACGCCCCGCGGGCGGTACGCGTGAACTTGGTGTACTGGCCCGTGCGCCGATCCACCACACCACGGAACTCGTCGCCGCTGCCCACCGGCCACGTGACCGGCGTGGGGCGCAGGTTGATCTGCGATTCGATCTCGTCGAGCAACTCCAGCGGCTCGCGGCCCGGGCGGTCGTACTTGTTCAAGAAGGTGAGTACCGGCAGGTTGCGCGAGCGGCACACCTGGAACAGTTTCAGGGTCTGGCTCTCGATGCCCTTCGCCGCATCGAGCACCATCACCACGGCATCCACGGCGGCGAGCACGCGGTACGTGTCTTCGCTGAAATCGCGGTGGCCGGGCGTGTCGAGCAGGTTGATGGTGTGGCCGTGGTAGGGGAACTGCAACACCGTGGAGCTGATGGAGATACCGCGCTGCTGCTCGATCTCCATCCAGTCGCTCCGCGAGCTGCGCCGACCTTCGCGGGCGTGCACCGCACCGGCTTCCTGCACCGCACCGGAGTACAGCAGGAACTTCTCGGTCAGGGTGGTTTTCCCGGCGTCGGGGTGGCTGATGATGGCGAACGTGCGCCGATGATTCGACTCGTGCACCACATCTGCGCTCATGAGGCTCCGAGGCTATCGGCGGCACCCGAGGAGATGATCGGTCAGGCCATGCTGCGCCATGCGGCGAGTCGCTCGGCGCTGTCGTCGCCGGGTAGCGGAAGTTGGCAGACCACCTTCAGGCTGGGCCATTCGCTGGGGGTGAGTTGCTGATATTCGAAGGCGAGGTCGCCGGCACGAGGGTGGTGATAGCGCCGCACCCGTGTCTCGAACTGGGCGACGTCGAGTCGCGGCCACCATTCGGCGAACTCCGGGCTGGCTTCCAGCAGTCGTTCCACGAGATGGCGCACCTGGGCGTCGCCGCGGCGCTCCACGGTGCCCGCTCGGAACTCGGCGAGGATGCGGCGCGACTGATCGGGCCAGTCGCCCACCAGCACACGAGCGGTGGGTTCGGCGAACATCACCCACAGCAGGTTGCACTCTTCTCCGCGGAGATGGTCGATCATGGGGTACAGCCGTGACTGGGCGGTGTTCCAGGCAAGGAACTCCCAGCGCGGGCCCAGCACGTAGGCGGGCGCCGGGTCCATCGAAGCGATCAGTCGCACCAAGGCATCGGGCACGTGCTCGGGTTGTGCAGTGCGATCGATGACGGTGGGATGGGCCAGCGTGAGCAGATGCTGATGCTCGGCTTCCGACAGTCGCAAGGTGCGAGCCAATGCATCGAGCACATCAGCCGAGGCGTTGATGGGACGACCCTGTTCGAGCCACGTGTACCAGGTGACCGACACGCCGGCGAGCAGGGCCACCTCCTCGCGGCGCAGACCCTTGGTGCGGCGCCCGCGACCCTCGGGAAGGCCGACGTCGGCGGGGGTGAGCGCGTCGCGGCGAGCCCGAAGGAACTCGGCGAGATCGTCACGACGGCGGTGCATGTCCCTATTGGAGCACGATCACGGCACTCCGCGTGGGGTCGTTTTCGTGGCTTCTCGGTGGTGTGGTTCCCGGTTTCCGGGGACCACACCACCCACTAAGCCGTATGGAAACGATCCCGCCGCGAAACCGCAGAAGTTGGTGGGAATCAGCCGCCGTTGGAAGCCGGGGCGTAGGTGCGGCACGGCTGGCCGCGCACGGCGCCGCACGCTGCGGGGGCCTTTGCCGGCACGTCGAGGTTGTCGACGATTGGCAGCATCAGCCGCGACGGGTGCGCTGCATCGTGGGCGATGGTGACGTCTTCGCCCTTGTCCTGTGTGCGGAACTCCCAGATGGCCCGGTTGTTGCCCGGTGCGTCAATGGTGAGTCGCAGGCGACTGCCTGCGCGGAACGGGTGGGCAACCGGGAACAGCGCCACCTTCACCTCGGTGAAGTCGTCGGCCACGAGCGGAGCAGCATCGGCTTCGGCGTTCGTGTAGACGGGCGTGAGGTCGGTGCTGCGGGCCGTGTCGAGTGCTCGCTGGCTGGCACGCAGCCAACCGCTCTGCACGTAGATCTCGGTGCCGTCGGGGCGGACTTCGGTGATGGTGACCTCGAGGTCGGTGTCCTCGGCGCTGGACTTGATCCAGAGGTCGACGGCGCCGGCGCCGACGACCACGGTGTCCTTCTCCAGCGGCGGGGTGATGTAGCCGAGTCCCTTGCCGTCGGGCAGCGGCTGCCAGTCGTACTTCACGTCGGCGCGCCAGACACCGTTGCCGTCGCCGGTGTAGAAGGTGGCGGGCAGGGCGGTCGGGTCGGCGGAGTAGGTGTCCTCCGTGGTGCCCGTGCCCTGCGTGTCGGGCACCAGAGCACCGTTGTCGCCGAGGCCCCACAGCGTGGTGACGGCCTGCGGGATGGGCCACTGGTCGAACTCGCGGGTGAAGTAGGGCTCGGGCGTACCGGGCGTATAGGTGGCGTCGCCGCCCTGCTCGAACAGCACGCGAACCGGCTTATCGGCTTGGAAGGCGGCAAGCGCCTGGTCATACGTCATGTCCTTGAAGCGGTTCTCGAACGGGCCGAATGTGCCGACACCCCAGATCGCCCCACCAAGAGTGGCAGCGATGATGGGGCCCGCAGAGAGGTCGGGCACCTTCTTGCCGACGTACAGCTGCAGGAATTCCATGTAGCGGCGAGCCACCGGCGGGCTGAGCGACTCGGTGTGCAGGCCGTTCACGAGCGTGACGTACACGTTGGGTGAGCTGGTGAAGTTCGGCAGCATCGCCGGGAAGTGGCCGCCGGTCTGCTCGTCCTGCCAGGCGCCGGCGATGAACACGGGCACGTTGATCTTGTCGACGAACGAGAACGGGGCGAGGGAGTCGCCGAGCGGGTTCTTGTAGAACTTGTTGTCGTCGATCTCCTTCAGGAGGTCGGGGTTCTGCAGGCGCAGCTTCTGGTTGTCGGCGCAGCGCGTGTCGCCGGCGTCGGCGCGCTTCTTGGTCCAGCCTTCGCCGTACGGCTTGGCATCGTCCATGCGCTGCTGAGTCCAGTTCACGGCGAAGCCGGTGTTCAGAATGCCACCGGGGTAGAGCGTGGCGCGGTAGCTGTCGTCGAGCACCGACAGCGGGGTGATGCTGTTCAGGCTGGGGGGCTGTGTGGCGGCCACGAAGAGCTGGCTGATGCCCGGGTAGCTGATGCCGACCATGCCCACCTCGTGGTCCATCACCCACGGCTGGGCGGCGATGGCTTCGATGACGTCGTAACCATCGACCGACTGAGCGGTCTCGAAGAAGCGGTACGAGCCGCCGCTGCACCCGGTGCCGCGCATGTTCACACCCACGTAGGCGAAACCCTGCGCGGTGTAGAGCGCGGCGAGCTGTGCGCTGTCCGGGTCGCTCGGGGCGTAGCCGCTGTACTCCACCACGGTGGGGTACGGGCCGTCGGCAGCGGCACCGGGAAGGATGACGTTGGCGCTGAGCGTGGTGCCGTCCCGCACGGTGATGTAGCCGAAGCCGGTGTCCTGCGGCAGCAGCGTCTGCTGCTCGGTGTACAGCGCCGCATCGGGCACATCGGTGGGCGACGTGACGATGACAGCGTCGCTGGTGGCATCCGCGGTGCGAACGGTGTACCCGTCGCCCTCGGTGAGATTGCGGAACATCAGGGCACCTTGCGTGTCCACGGTGCCATCTGCGACCTTCGCCCCGTTCTGCCACACCTCAAGGGTGTCGCCAGGCGTGGCATCGAGCACAGCGATCTGCTGCACGCCGGGCTGCACCGTGTAGGTGGCCTTCGCCAACGCGACCGTGTCGGCTGTGGTGGTCTCCACTGCAGCCGTGGTGTCGGCAGCAGCGGTGCTGGTGGGTGAGGCGTCGTTGCTGTCGCTGCACGCGGCAGCGAGGAGGCACAACGCAACGAGGGCGGCGATCGGGCGGGTCGACATGGCTGTGAGTCTCGCATCACTGTGTCCGCAGGCCACAATGGGAGCGTGATCTCGCTCGACGACATGCTGGCCGACCTCGAACTCCTCGTGAACACCGAGTCCACCTCGCTGCACCTCGATCTCCTCGATCAGTCGGCGTCAGCGGTGGCGCAGGTGATGGAGCGCCGACTCGGCACTGCACCCATCATCGTGCCCTCGGCGGCCGGGCCGCATGTGCTCTGGAGCGGGGGTGGTACTCCGAAGGTGTTGCTGGTGGGCCATCACGACACGGTGTTCCCTGTCGGGTCTGTTGCCGCCCGTCCGTTCTCCGTGGTGGATGGCAAGGCGACGGGGCCGGGGGTGTTCGACATGAAGGCGGGCATCGTGCAGGCGGTGCACGCGGTGGCCGCGCTTGCCGACCGCAGCGGTGTGGAGATCCTCATCACAGCCGACGAGGAGGTGGGCAGCGATACCTCGCGGGCGCTCATCGAAGAGCGGGCGCTGGCCTGTGGCAACGTGCTGGTGTTCGAAGCCAGTGCCGACGGCGGAGCGCTGAAGATCGCCCGGAAGGGCACAGGAACCTTCGAAGTAGT
>CANHST010000227.1 GCA_947463235.1 Acidimicrobiaceae bacterium | reverse complement strand
GAGATCACCGAACGCCTCGACGCTGCCGGTGCCGACCCGGCCATGAAGATCTGGGCGATGGTCGAAACCCCCACCGCCATCTTCGACGCTCGCGCGCTCGCTGCGCACTGGCGCGTGGAGGTGCTGGTGATGGGCACCAACGACCTCGCCCGCGAACTGCGCTCGTCACTGGGTGCCACCGGCCGCCACCCACTGGTGCCGCATCTGGCCACCGCGCTCGCCGCCGCCCGCGAGGCCGGCAAGGTGATTCTCGACGGTGTGTTCAACGACGTGAAGGATCTCGACGCGTTCCGCACCGAGTGTGTGCAGGGCTTCGAGATGGGCTTCGACGGCAAGACCCTCATTCACCCCGGCCAGGTCGATATCTGCAACGAGGTGTGGGCCCCCAGCGAGGCCGACGTGGAGAACGCCCGCGGGCTGATCGCCGCCTTCGAAGAGGGCATTGCGGCCGGCAAGGGTGTGGTCACCTTCAACGGTCGCATGATCGAGAACCTGCATGTGGCCAACGCCCAGCGACTGCTGGCCGTGGCCGACGCCATCGCCGCGCTCGGCTGAACCGGCCACCAACCCGCCCCATCACGCGGCTGAGGGGCGCCTCTGGGAGGTGCCCCTCGCCGACCAGGACTGCGGGACACTGGATGTGGCTCACCAACGGCACTGCGACGAGACACCGAACCGGCGTAGCACCATCGAGGCCGGACACGCCCGGAGCGTGACGTAGAGCCACTGGTTCACGCCCACCAAAGCAGTGAGGACCAGGAACCACGGCGACACCAGCGCAGCGAGCACCGCACTGAGCATCGTCATCGTGCCAGCCATCGCGAAGAGGACACGCTCCAGCGGCCAGTGAACGGACGGGGCATCGTTGGGTTGGGTGGGAATGAGAGTCGACATGAAGATCTCCTTGAGTTGGGTGGAGCCGGGAACCACATGGCGCCCCGCTCCCGATGGGGGTTAGTGACTGAAGTTCACATGGGGCAGGATCTTTTGTAGCCACTTTGGCGCGTACCAGTTCTTCTCACCGAGCAGCGCCATCGTGGCGGGCACCAACATCACCCGCACGACGGTGGCATCCAGCAGCACAGCCATGGCGAGCGTAAGGCCCAACTCAGTCGGCGGAATCGGGCCAGTCACCCCGAACGCGATGAACACAATGATCATGATGATCGCCGCGTTCGTGATCGGTCGACCGGTTCGTGCGATGCCCTCCTCGATGGCGCGGCGGGTGTCGCCGGTGGCTTGGTAGCGCTCCTTGATCGCCGCCAAGAGAAACAACTGGTAGTCCATCGACAATCCGAACAAGAGGGCAAAGAAGAACAAGGGCGCCCACGCATCGACAAATCCCTGCTCTTGGATACCGATCAGGTTGGCGCCATAGCCGTGCTGGAACACCAACGTGGCAAAACCGAAAGCCGCCCCGACGGTGACAAGGTTCATGAGAATGGAGAAGGTAGCGATCACCACGCTGCGGAAGACCATCAGCAAGAGCAAGAACGCCACGATCAGAATGATGCCGATCGCATACGGGGCCCGATCGATGAGCACGGTGGTCAGGTCGTGGTTCTGGCCAGCAGGTCCGCCAACCTTGGCATTGGGCACAGCGGTAGCGAGTTCCTTCCGCAGTGCATCGACCATGTCGGCCGTGGCGAACTCATCAATCTGAGTGCCCGGAGTGACCCGCACAACCACGCGACCGGTTTGGGCTGGCCGGGTGACGATACGAGAATCGACCACATTGCCCGTCCCGGCGGCGATGTCCGCCACTGTCTGGGCGTCGGCGGCGTCGACCGTGACGTACGCAGGCCCCGCAGCACCCGGTCCGAACGACTCGACCACCATGTCGTAGCCATCGCGACTGGTCCGACCTTCGTCGACCACGCGTGCACCGGGCATGCCGAGTCGCATCCCGAACGAAGGAACGATGAGCGCTCCGAGCACCAGAAGCCCCACCGCAAGGGTTCGACCAGGACGGCGCAGCGCCGCACCCGTCCATCTGGCCCACCGGCCTTCGGCGACGATGTCAGCATCGTTGTCACCCTTTGCGACCAGGACCTTGTCACCCATGGCAACCAGCACCGCGGGCAGCAGCGTAAGGGCAGCCAGTGCGACTGCGATGACCGAGATGATCATGCCAAGCGCCATCGTCTGGAACACCATGACCGGCACCAGGAACACCGCTGCGAGCGACAGCACAACGGTGAGCGCTGAGAGGAACACTGCTTTCCCCGACGTCGACAGCGCATTCTCAATTGCCTTGATGGCATCTTTGCCTTCGACGCGTTCCTCTCGGTATCGAGAAACGATGAAGAGGCTGTAGTCGATGCCGACGGCGAGTCCGATCATCATCGAGAAGTTCATCGACCACACCGAGATCGGCGACAGGGCACTGAGCAAGTGCAGCGAAGCGAATCCCGTAGCGATGCCGGCGATCGCCAAGATGAGTGGGATACCAGCAGCAATCATGGCTCCGAATGCAACGAACAGCATGATCAACGTGGGCAACCCCGACAACAGTTCGGCCTTGTGCAGTGCCTCTTCGTTCATCGTGTTGAAGTCGCTCCACACCGGCCACTCGCCGGTCACCTCGGCAACGGCGCCGTCGCCGACGATGATGCGGCTCACGAAGCTGCCGAGTTCACCGGCGGCCTCGGGACGATCCTTGTCGCTACTGATCTCCTGTTCAACGGGAACAAGCGCTGTGAGGCCATCGCGCGAGATCATTCCGGCTTCGGGCGGCATTGTGAGCGGGTTAACCACCGACACCACCCGCGGCCCACCGGCGGAAAGTGCGGCGACCAGTGCCTGCAGCCCGGCAGGGTCGTCGGCGATGGGCGTCGCCTGCCGATAGACCACGATCGGGTTCTCGGCACCCAAGGCCGGGAAGTCCGCACGCAACTCCATGCGCACCTGCTCGGCAGTGGAGCCCTTCGCATCCCACCCGGCGCCCGAGAGCGCCTTGGTGAGAGTGATGGCAAGTGGCGCCGCTGCGACCGTGACCAGCAACCAGACAAGGATCACAACCCGCCGGTGCCGCGCCATCGATGCGGCAAGCTTCGAGAACAGAGCTCGCTCGTCGGGGTCGGGCGACGGCTCGTGCTCGACTGGCAACGTTGGTTCGATCGTGGTGCTCACGGGTACGGACTCCTGGTCTCCTGAAAGGACAATGAGACCTTATACCCCCGGGGGTATAAATACAAGTACCCCCAGGGGTATAGAGAAACCCGCCCATCCTCGACCAACTCAACACGTACCGGCCCCATCACGCGGCTGAGGGGCGCCTCTGGGAGGTGCCCCTCGGTCGGTAGCCCGTGTGATTCACAGCTGCGATGGCTGCGTGTCCCCTCTGGGGAAGTGGCTTCTGTACTGATGATGCGCCCACCCGGCCGAGGGTGCAACTGTCCTTTTCTGTGCGCAGCATCAGCCAGCGCGCAGGAACTCCACCAACCGGTCCACCTGCGCCGGGGTGAGCCCGCCGAACGCCGGCATGCGGCCCTTGCCGTACTGGATGACCATTCGCAACGGGCCGTCGCCCAGCGAACCCATGCGCACGGCGTCGAGCTTCGGGGCGTCGGTCTTGCCCAATCGATCCTCGCCGTGGCAACGGGCGCACGACACCAGGTACTGATCCGCGCCGGTCATCTGCGTGGCCACGCCGCCCTGCTGCACCGGCGCAGCGGAACCGGGCTGTGTGCTGCACGCCCCGAGGACCGCCAGCGCAGCCATCGGGGCGAGCAGCGCGTGGCCGAGCAGGAGGGAGGCTCGACGTCGCTTCATGCTTTTATTCTGATACCCCAAGGGGTATCAGCAACAGGGACCTACGTCACGAGCGTCGGCGACGCTGGCGCTCCATCAGGCTGCACCAGTCCCAGCCGGCACCGCCCATCGCCGTCACCTCGGCGAGCATCTGCCCCACCATCGACGTGACCGGCAGGGGCACGTTCATCGCATCGGCCTCATCGAGCACCAGCCCGATGTCTTTGCGCATCAACGTGGTGGAGAAGCCGTAGTCGTACTCGCCATCGAGCATGCGCTCGGCACGGTTCGCCATCTGCCACGACGCCGAACTGCCCTGCAGCATCACATGAATCACGCGGCGAACATCCAGCCCTGCGGTCTCGGCGAAGTCGAGCCCTTCGGCCAGCGCCTGGCACAGGCCCACCACGCAGATCTGGTTCGTCATCTTGGTGATCTGCCCGGCACCCGACGGGCCCATCAACACGATGCGCGCACCGTAGGCGGCCACCACCGGCTCGGCGACGGCGAACGCATCGTCGTCGCCACCCACCATCACGGTGAGGGTGCCGTTGCGTGCACCATCCACGCCGCCCGAGACGGGGGCATCGAGGAACGCCGCACCCGTGGCCGCCACCTCGGCTGCCACCACACGAGAACCCTCTGCCGAGGTGGTGGAGTGGTCGACCCACACCACTCCCTCACCGAGCAACGGCACGATGGCGTCGGCGACCTCACGCAACTGCGGGTCGGCGGGCAGCGAGGTGATGACGATGGTGCGACCGGCCACGGCGCTCGCCGCGTCGGGCGCAGCGGTGCCGCCATGCTCGGCAGCCCAGCGCTCGGCGACGCCGGGCGCAGCGTCGCACACGGCAACGTCGTGACCCACACGAGCGAGGTGGGCGGCCATGTGCCAGCCCATGCGGCCGATACCGACCACGGCGACCTTCTGCGGCGAGGTGGTGCGTTCGTCGCTCATGCCGGCACCCCCGGCTTGCCGCGGTCGGCCAACGTGAACCCACCGGCCAAGCGAGCATGCACTCGCCCACCGGCCGCCATGGCGAGGATGACCACCATCTCGTCGGGCTTGGGCCCATCGGGCACACCCACCTCGATCGCGTCGTAGTGGCTGCCCACATAGCT
>CANHST010000226.1 GCA_947463235.1 Acidimicrobiaceae bacterium | reverse complement strand
CGAACACCCACTTGAACACCGGCACATAGACGATCAGCGACCACACCGGCACGAAGATGGCCCATGCCGAGAACTTCATGCGGTCGGCGACGGCGCCACTGATGAGGGCCGGGGTGATGGCAGCGAACATGCCGAGATAGGCGATGGTGGCCAGACTGCCACCGTTGTCGTCGAGGCCGATTCCCTTCAGCATCACCGCGTCGAAGCCGCCGATGAATCCGTTATCGAACGGCACCTGAGCGAGCGAGTAACCAACGACCACCCACACGATGGGCACCACGAGCACGCAGTAGAAGTTCATCATCAGCATGTTCAGCACGTTCCGCGAACGGTCCATGCCACCATAGAAAAAGGCGAGACCAGGTGTCATGAACAGCACGAGTGCTGCCGACACGAGAATCCACGCAACGTTGCCGCTCTCCATCGAGAACCTCCGGCGCAAATGAGTTGTAGGGGCGGCCGGAGATTGGGCGACCAATGTTTCCTGAGTGTTTCGGCTAGCGGTCGGTCTCGTGAATTGCATTCCGAGCCCGCACCAGTGATCGCTCCATGCGTCACGCGTTCTAAGGTGCGCACCATGACCGATGTGCTCGAGACCCCCGCCCAGGCCGGCCGCTGGACTGCCCAGTGGAAAGAGCTGTACGCCGAAGTGATCACCACGGGCCTCTGCACCGGCTGCGCCGGGTGCGTGGTCACGTGTCCGCACGATGTGATCGGGTACGAGCACGAGGAAGGCAAGTACAAGCCGTTCCACCTCGAAGAGGAACTGGGCCTCACCAACTGCGCCCACGGCTTCGGGGAAAGCGGCGGCTGCACCACCTGCACCCGCGCCTGCCCTCGCTTCCGTGCGTGGGAGCCCGCGGCCGACATGCATCTGTTCGGCCGAGTGCGCGAGCCCGACGAGATGGGCGGCATCTGGCGGCAACTGTTGCTCACCCGCGCCGCCGACGACACCCAGCACCAGAAGGGCCAGGACGGCGGTTTCGTCACCGCCATGCTCAGCTGGCTGATGGACAACGACTACATCGATGCAGCGATGGTGAGCGGCGTGGAAGACGACGACGCCTGGAAGGCCAAGCCGGTACTGGCTCGCAACAAGGAGGAGGTGCTGGCCACCGCCGGCAGCCGCTACACCTACTGCGCCAACCCGCTGGCCCTCCGCGAAGCGAAGGAGCAGGGTCTCAACCGCCTCGCTCTCGTGGGTATGGGCTGCCAGACCTCGTCGCCCCCCATCATGTGGGATCGCAAGGCCGGCAAGGTGAGCAAGCCGTTCATCTTCAACATCGGCCTGCTCTGCAGCAAGACCTTCGACGACGCCATCTTCCCCGAGCTCTTCGAGGCCAAGTACGGCCTCAAGAAGCAGGACATGGTGAAGATGAACATCAAGGGCGCCTTCCAGATCTGGATGAACGACGGTTCGTTCCACGAAATCGATCTCAAGGAATGCCACAAGTGGACGCGGGAAGGCTGCAAGAGCTGCCCCGACTTCGCCGCCGAGCACTCCGACATCGCCACCGGTGGCATCGGCAAGGACAACGACTGGACGCTCACCATCGTGCGCACCGAGCTGGGCGAGGAGGTCATCAATCGGATGATCGCCGACGGTGTCATCATCAGCCGTCCCGCTCAGGAAGACGAAGTAGCGATGAAGCTGCTGCGCACCCTCAGCATCGTGAGTCGCCGTCGCTGGCCGGAGTGGGCCGACAAGGCGCCCACCGTCGGTGTGCCGCCGCCGAAGAAGAAGGCCGCAGCCGCACCGGTGGAGGCCGAGCTCAAGCCGGCGGCCGAAGCCCCCGCGGCCGAAGCCCCCGCGGCGGAAGCACCTGCCGCCGAAACGCCTGCTGCCGACTAAACGCCTGCTGCCGTCACCGGCGTGGTGTCGAGCACTGCGCACTGCTCGCCCAGCGTCTTGAACTCCGCCGACTCCTCGGCGGTGAGGTCTTTGCGTTCGAAGAATGCCTTCAGTTCCTCGGTGGTTCGTTCCTCGAAGAACTTGTCGACGATGCACACGGCCACGGAGTGCGACAGGCCGCCCTCGGTCTCGAGCTGTTCCGTGAACTGACGACGAGCGTCGTCGCGCGAAGAACGGCAGCCCGCCAGCGCAGGCACCGCGACGAGTAAGGGGAGGGCGAACAACAATCGGCGCATCGAAGGCGAACGCTACTGACCGCGTGCGTGCGAGACTCGGCAGCGATGGAACCGAACGACTTCAGGGCCGACACCGGAGCGCAGCTCGACTTCTCCAACGACATGAGCTACGGCGACTACCTGCAGCTCGATCAGGTGCTCGGCGCGCAGCACCCGCTGTCACCGGATCACAACGAACTGCTCTTCATCGTGCAGCACCAGACCAGCGAGCTCTGGATGAAGCTGATGTTGCACGAGCTGCAGGCAGCCATCGCCGACGTCGCCGCCGATCAACTGCCCCCAGCATTCAAGAAGCTCAGCCGCGTCAGCCGCATCATGGAGCAACTCGTACACGCCTGGGATGTGCTGGCCACCATGACCCCACCCGAGTACACCGCCATCCGCCCGTACCTCGGGCGCAGCAGCGGGTTCCAGAGTTGGCAGTACCGCTGCATCGAATTCGCCTGCGGCAACAAGAACGCCGCGATGCTCGAACCGCATCGCCACTCCCCCGAGCGTCTCGCCGAGGTGGAACGCGCCTACACGTCACCATCGTTGTACGACGAGGCGCTGCGACTGGTGGCCCGCCACGGCATCGAGGTGCCGGCTCGCGTGCTGCAGCGCGACGTCTCCCAGCCCTACACCGCCGACACCGGCGTGGAGGCCGCGTGGCTGGAGGTGTACCGAAACCCCGAGGCGCACTGGAACCTCTACCAACTCGGCGAGGAGCTCGTCGACCTCGAAGACGCGTTCCGGCTGTGGCGCTTCCGACATCTCACCACGGTCGAGCGCGTGATCGGCTTCAAGCGTGGCACCGGCGGCACCTCGGGGGTCGACTACTTGCGGATGATGCTCGACACCCAGCTGTTCCCCGAGCTGTGGAGCATCCGCACCCAGCTCTGAACCTGCCGTCAGACCATCCAGCTGGCGCGGTCGATGGGTGCGTGCAGACCCGGACGGGTGAACGCGAACGGGGCCAGCTCCGGGCCGGCAGCTTCGCCACAGGCAAGGCCCGCCAGTGTGCGGCCGAACCACGATGCGAACTTGAAGCCGTGCGCTGCGCCGAGTGCCACCGAGATCTGCGGGTGATCGGGCAGCGTGTCGAGCAGGAAGTCGCGATCGGAGGTGAGCGTGTAGAGGCAGGTAGTGGTGCGCGGAGCGGCGAATCCCTGGCCGAGGAGTTGCTCCATGAAGACATGGAGGCGTTCCTCCATGGTGATGTCGGGATCGAACGTGCGGGTGTCGGGGTCCACCTCGGCTCCACCGCAGTCCTCCGAACCCTTCAGGCCTGCCATGTCGCCGTAGAGCGGGAACCCGTAGAAGCTCGGATCATCCATCCAGATCCAGATGGGCAGCTTGCCCACTGCGAAACGATCGAGGTCGGCGTGCGGGAAGTAGCTCACCTGCTCGCGCGTGACCACCATGGGGATGTCGATTCCAAGGGAGCCGAGCAGCTTGTTGGTCCAGGCGTCAGCGGTGACCACCACGTGACCCACGCGGGTGACACCTGCATCGGTGACGATGTCGACCTCACCGTCCACCGGACGAATCTCGCGCACCGGTGAGTGATCGTGGAGCACGGCGCCGTGGGTGACCGCCATCTCCTGCAACACCTTGGTGGCCGGGCCCGCCGGCACGATGCCGGTCTCGGTGGAGTGCACCGCCATCACGTCGGCGTTCACGAGCGTGCCCTGGGCGAACGCTGGCCAACGGCGGCACACCTCATTGCCATCGATCCAGTCGAACGGCACACCCTCGGCGGCAAGCGACGAGGTGTAGTTGGCATGATCGATAGCGGCACCGGGGGCGAACAGGTCGATGCCTCCGGTGTTGGTGATGATCTGTCGACCGCTATCGGCCTCGACGGAGTTCCACGCGTCGTACGCCTGAGCCGTCAGACGCACATACTCCGGTGTGTGATAGCTACGGCGAATGATGCGCGAATGGTCGTGTGACGCACCCCGTACGTGGCCCAGTTCGAACTGCTCGAACCCCACCACGTTCACGCCGCGGCGAGCCAGCCAATAGGCCGTCGCCGAGCCGAGTCCACCCAAACCAACAACCGCAACGTCTGCCATGACGGCAACGCTACTCTGAACGGTCATGCAGGTTTCAGACGCGCTGTTGTTCATCTCGGCCGCCGACGGCACTCGAATTGCCATCACGCTGTACCTGCCCGAGGGTGACGGCCCGTTCGCCACGCTGCTGGAAGCGCTGCCCTATCGAATGAACGACGTCACCTCGTCGTACGCCGAGGGCTACGTGCGCTACGTCAGCGAGGGCAACTTCGCCGTCGTGCGGATGGACCTGCGCGGCACCGGTAACTCGGCGGGCGTGCTCGGTGATGAGTACCCCGACATCGAACGCAGTGACCTGCGAGATGTCATCAACTGGATCGCCGCTCAGTCATGGAGCAGCGGCAAGGTGGGCATGCTCGGCACCAGTTACAGCGGCTTCAACTCGTTGCACATGGCGATGGAACCCGACCTGCCGGAACTCGCAGCGGTGTGCGCCATGTACGCCACCGACGACCGCTACACCGACGACGTGCACTACATGGGCGGCACGCTGCGGGCGCTCGACCTCATCGACTACCCGCTCTACATGGTGGCGATGAACGCGCTACCGCCCACACCTTCGGTGTGGAACTCCGCCGGCGACATCGATTGGGTGCAGGAGTGGCGGCGACGTATCGACGAGAACGAGCCGTGGCTATTCGAATGGCTGCACCACCCGTTGCCCGATGCCACGTGGCGCCGCGGCT
>CANHST010000225.1 GCA_947463235.1 Acidimicrobiaceae bacterium | reverse complement strand
TCCGATGGGGTGCTGGTGGCCTTTCACGACAACGACCTGCGGCGCACCTGCGGCCGGAGCGGGAAGATCAGCGATCTTCCGTGGAGCGAGGTACAGACCGCATTGGTGGACGGCCGAGCTCCCATCCCGCTGCTGGAAGACATGCTCGGAACGTGGCCCGACCTGCGCGTGAACATCGACTGCAAATCCGACAAGGCGATCTCTGGGTTGGTGAGCGCGATCCGCAGAACCAACGCACTCCCCCGCGTGTGCCTCGGGGCCTTCAGCGATGCACGGATGCGCACCCTTCGCAAAGAGCTGGGTCCCGATGTGTGCACCGCACTAGGACCCGGCGGTGTCGCTGGGCTCAGATTCGGCACTCTGCGGTCCACGTCGGCGATGGCGGCGCAGGTGCCCGTGAAGCAGGGACCGCTCACCGTCACCGATACGAGGTTCGTTGAACGCGCCCATCGCATGGGCCTGGCCGTGCACGTATGGACGATCGATGATGCCGCTGAGATGCATCGTCTGCTCGACCTAGGAGTCGACGGCATCATGACCGACCGTCCCGAGGTGCTGCGTACCGTGTTTCAGGAGCGTGGGCTGTGGCGATAGCGGCCCCGTTCAACAGCACTCGAGCACCCCGCCACATGGTGGCAAGCGCCGACCAACTGGCGACGCAGGCTGGCTTGGCGATGCTGGCCCTCGGCGGCAACGCGATCGACGCGGCGATCGCCACGAACGCCGCCATCGCCGTCACGGGACCGCACCTGTGCGGCATGGGCGGCGACCTGTTCGCGTTGGTGCATCACGGCGGCGAGGTCTGGTGCCTCAACTCCAGTGGCCGGGCAGGCAGCGGTGCGAGCGCCGACGCCGTGCGGGCCGACGGCATGTCGGTGATGCCATTTCGCCACGACATTCGCACCGTCACGGTTCCCGGTTGCGTCGATGGATGGGCGGCGCTGCACGCACGGTTCGGGTCGCTGCCGATGTCAACCCTGCTGGCTCCGGCTATCGCTCTGGCAGAAGACGGATTCCCGGCGAGTCCACTGCTGGTTGGCTCGGCCGCCCGCGTGGACGAGGTCGCTCGGCGAACACTGCACGAACTCACATCGCAAGCAGTGCGACCTGGAGTGCGGGTGCGTCGCACGGGGGTTGCTCGTGCACTGCGCGCCGTCGCCGAGGGAGGTCGCGACGGATTCTACCTCGGCGAGTTCGGCGACGGCCTTCTCGCCCTCGGTAACGGTTGGTTCGATGCATCCGACTTGGCTGCCCCGCAGAGCAGTTGGGTCACACCACTCCGGGCCGCCGCATTCGGCGTCGACCTCTGGACTGTCCCACCGAACTCGCAGGGCTATCTCACCCTAGGCGCCGCCCAGTTGGCCGACACGCTGCGACTGCCTGCGGATCCCGACGATGAGCGCTGGGCGCACCTGCTCGTGGAAGCAGCCAAGGTCGCCGGTTTCGACCGACCCGCCGCATTGCACGAACACGCTGATGGCAACCAGCTTCTCGACGCCATTCGCTCCCGCTCCGGGATGGTCGACCTCGAGCGCTGCAGCGGCCTCGGCGCGAACGGGGCAAACGGCGACACCACATACCTCTGCACCACCGACGCCAACGGCACGGGCGTCTCCCTGATTCAGTCGAATGCCTCCGGATTCGGATCGTGGTTGGTGGAACCCAACACCCAGATCAACCTCCACAACCGCGGACTCGGATTCAACCTCGAACCCGGACACCCCGCCGAGCTTCGAGCCGGAGTTCGGCCGCCTCACACGCTGTCGCCCGCGCTCGCGACACGCGGTGGCGATCTCGCAGCGGTGTTCGGCACCATGGGAGGCGACGCACAACCTCAGATCTTGCTGCAACTTGCAGCGCGCCTGTTCCACCACCGCCAGTCGCCGGCTGCCGCCATTCATGCAGGGCGCTGGGCGCTCAGTGGACCCGTCACCGGTTTCGACACCTGGACCTCGGCGGAAGGCCCCGTGCTGGAGATCGAGGGGAACGCTCCCCGTGAATGGGCAGAGGCGTTGGCCGCCCGCGGACACCGTGTGCGGGTGCTCCCGCCCTACGACAGCGATTTCGGGCATGCGCACGCCATCATCCGCGATGAGCACGGTTTCTGGTCCGGGTCGGCCGATCCGCGAACCCGAGTCGGTTCCGTCGCCGGTAACTGATCTACCCTCTCCGCAATGGCTCTCACCGTCATCGACGCGCTGCTTCCCGATGGCACCCGAACCACCTTGCGGATGGACAACGGGGTCGTGGCGTCGGTCGGAGGCGCGCCGGAACCTGGCGATCGCATCCTCGATGCTGCGGGTCGCCTCCTCCTGCCAGCGATGGCCGAGGCGCACGCCCATCTCGACAAGGCGTTCCTTGCGGAGACCGTGCCGAATCCCACCGGCGATCTCATGGGCGCCTGTGATGCAATCGAACTGCATCGCGGCCGCATCACCCTCGCCGACACCGAGGAGCGAGCGGAACGCGCGGCCCGCCTGATCGCTGCCAACGGGGCCACGGCGATTCGCACGCACGCCGATGTCACCGTGGAGAACGGGATGATGTCCGTCGAAGCCCTCCTTGGGGTGCGAGACCGGCTTCGCGACGTGGTCGACATCCAGGTGTTCGCACTCTGCGGTTGGCCCAGCAGAGCCGATGAGCAGCAGGTGCTGATCCGAGAAGCAATCCGTCTTGGTGTCGACGGCATCGGCGGCTGCCCGCACATCGAAGACGACCCGAATGGGGTCACCGACATGTTGCTCGAGCTCGCTGGGCAGGCAGACCTCCCGCTCGATCTCCACACCGATGAGACCACCAACGCGGAGAAGTTCGCGCTCCCCTATCTCGCGGAGAGGGTGCTCGCCACCGGCTTTTCGCAGCACGTAGCGGCAAGCCACTGCGTGAGCCTGGGCATGCAGACCGAGCAAGAGCAGCAGCGGGTGGCCGAACTCGTGGCTGCTGCAGGGATCAGCGTGATCGCCCTCCCAAGCAGCAACCTCTACCTGCTGGGTCGCGATCAGCAGGTAGCCATGCCTCGAGGGCTCACTGCGCTAAAGGCATTGCGTTCCGCTGGCGTCAACGTTGCTGCTGGGGCCGACAACCTGCAGGACCCGTTCAACCTCGTGGGAAGGGGCGACTGCATGGAGACGGCCGCATTGATGGTGATGGCCGGGCACCTCCTTCCCGACGACGCGTACCACTCCGTCAGCTCGGCATCCCGCCATGCCCTGGGATTGCCGGAAGCTGCCGTGCGGGTGGGCGCTGCTGCGGACTTCGTCCTACTCAATGCCCGCAGCACGCGCGAAGCCGTGGCCTTCGCTCCGGCAGCGCGCATCGTGGTGCGCGCCGGTAACACAGCGTTCACACCAGGTGTGAATTCCTGACACCAGCACTGTCATACGATGGTCAGCACATGGCGATCGACCGCACTGCCCCTGACCGAGGTCGCCTCGATGGTCAACGAGTCGTCATTACTGGCGCCGCGCGTGGCATCGGGGCAGCGATCGCTGAGGCATGCCACCGAGAAGGCGCTCGGCTGGCGCTGATGGATCGCGAGCTCGACCTCTGCCGGCGCCGTGCTGCCGAACTCGGGGCAGTTGCTGTGGCCGTGGAACTCTCGGACCCCAGCAGCACCCGATCTGCGATGGAATCTGCGATCGGCAGCCTGGGCGGCGTGGATGTGCTGGTGAACAACGCAGGTATTCTTCGGATGGCGCCGCTGCTCGACATCACCGTCGACGACTGGGACGACACCTTCGACATCAATGTGCGAGCCATGCTCTTGACGATGCAGGTAGCTGCGACCGCGATGATCGAGCAGGGCACTGGCGGTTCTGTCGTGAACATGGCGTCGATGGGCGGCAAAGTCGGCTCACCCCAGCAGGCTCATTACGCAGCGTCGAAGGCAGCGGTCATCGGGCTCACACGGGTCGCGGCGATGGAGCTCGGCGAACATGGCATTCGGGTGAACTGCATCTGTCCCGGTTATGTCCTGACCGAAATGGGCGCTGCCACCCGCACCCCGGAGCAGGTGGCGGAGTGGTCGGCCCTGTCGCCGCTCGGGCGATGCGCAGAACCCAATGACGTTGCAGCGATGGCAGTGTTCCTTGCGTCCGACGATGCCAGCTACTGCACCGGCGAGGCGATGAACGTGACCGGCGGAATGGTGATGCACTGATGGACGAGCGGACGCAGACCGACACGGTCGCGCCCACTAGGGTGGCGATGATGAATGTCTCAGTGCCCGCCCCGGCGCTGAGTTTCAACGGGGTGTCAATGGTGTACCCCGACGGAACTCATGCGCTCGGCGAAACCTCGTTCGATGTCCGCCCCGGTGAGTTTGTCACCGTTGTCGGCCCCTCAGGCTGCGGCAAGAGCACGTTGCTGAAGATCGCAAGCGGCCTGCACAAGCCCACCACCGGCGCTGTCGAAGTGGACATGAAGAAGGTTGGGTACGTCTTCCAGGACGCCACGCTGCTGCAGTGGCGCACGGTGCAGCGCAACGTCGAGCTGTTGGCCGAACTCGGTGGCATCCCGAAGGCCGACCGCGCTCAGCGCGCCTCCGATGCCATCAAGCTGGTGGGCCTGAGCGGCTTTGAGGGCAAGTACCCCAAGCAGCTGTCGGGCGGAATGAAAATGCGTGCCTCGCTGGCGCGCACCCTGGTGCTCGACCCCAGCGTGTTCCTGTTCGACGAGCCCTTCGGTGCAGTCGACGAAATCACTCGCGAACGGCTGAACGACGAAGTCATCAGCCTCTTCGAGCGGCAACGCTTTGCCGGCCTCTTCATCACCCACTCGATCGGTGAGGCCGTGTTCCTCTCCACTCGTGTGCTCGTGATGAGCGCCCGCCCCGGACGCATCGTTGCCGAGTACACCATCCCATTCGAGTATCCGCGTTCGCCCGAACTGCGCTTCGATCCGGAGTTCGCACGAATTTCCGGCGAGATCTCGCATCAACTCCGAGG
>CANHST010000224.1 GCA_947463235.1 Acidimicrobiaceae bacterium | reverse complement strand
GTAACGAGGCCTTCACTGGCCTCCACCAACTTGTGGGGCTCGATGCCGAACACGTCGTGCCAGGTGCCGGCAGCTGCCCACACCTCCTCGTACTGCAGCAGGTCGGGGTCGACGAAGATGCGCAGGTGGGTCTTGTGGCCGAACTGCGGCACGCCACCGTTGGTTTAGCAACCCCTTACGAATCGCCCAGCCAACGATCCAACAATGGATTTCGTAAACAACTGACTGAGACGAGCATCGCTGATGCGTTATCTTTCGCAATAGTGGATTCAGCAAACTCTTTTCTCAGTGTCGTACTTGCTGTTCTCTGTACAGCATCGGCAATGGGAGACTTTCTCAAGCTACCGAGCGTCATGAGAGCGGCTGAAACAGTTCGTTGTCCGCCCAACCTCTGCACCGTTCTCGGTCTGATCAAGATCGCAGCAGCGACTGGATTGATTGTCGGTCTCACTGTCGACAAAATCGGAACTGCTGCCGCTGTGGGCTTGTCGATCTACTTTGTCCTTGCCGTTGGGGCTCACATCCGAGTAAAGGATCGCCTGCACGGAATCCTTCCAGCCATTGGCATGCTCGCAATCAGCGCTGCAACTCTCGCCACTTCCCTCTAAGTCATCTGATCTGTGCGACTCGCCTAACTGATCAACTGCGCTTCAGGTCGGTGACGACGCCACCGGCGACACGCACGATGTCCGCAGGCGCTGCACCAAAGTTGTCATTCCACGTTCCTGCTGCAGCCCACACCTCGTCGTACTGCAACAAGTCCGGATCAACGAACACACGTAACTGTGTGCTGTGACCGAAGGGGGGGCACGCCACCGTTGGGTTTGAATCCAGTCAGCAGCAGAGTGCGAGGCAGAAGTTCCTTCTCATCGACAGCGAGCCCTCATCCCTCCTGCGACCACAGCTGATCGACGAATCGCTGATCCTCGTCGTACAGCCAGCACTCGCGCAGTCGGAACTCGTGCACCCGATACACCAGGACCCTGCGCATTCGCCGCGGCGGGTCGCCGAGTTCCTCGACGGCCAGCAAGGCACCGAGATGTCTGCCCACCAACACGTCGTCGATCTCGATCAGTCTGCGCGACGACCGGAGGGTCGCCTGGCCGAGCACCTCGAACACTGCAGCTCGACCGACGTGACTGCCGGCCAGCGGGCTGTCGCCCATGTAGTGCAGAACGATGTCGTCGTGATACGCGGCGAGGATCTTGTCCAGGTCAGCAGCAAGCCATGCCTCGGCGTAGGCATGGAGGGTGGTCGCGATCTCATCGGGACTCGACATGCGATGAATGTACCAACGCGTGCGAAAGGTGTCAGCAGCGCTTCAACTCCACGACCAATCCTTCGCTCGCTTCCACGAGCTTGTGCGGCTCGATGCCGAACACGTCGTGCCAGGTGCCGGCAGCTGCCCACACCTCGTCGTACTGCAGCAGGTCGGGGTCGATGAAGATGCGCAGATGGGTCTTGTGGCCGAAGGGCGGCACGCCGCCGATGGGAAAGCCGGTGGTCTCGCGCACCACATCCGCGTCCACACGCGCGCACTTGGTACCGCCCGCAGCAGCGGCGAGCTTCTTCTCGTCGAGTTGGTTGGCGCCGCTGACATAGGCCAGCACCACTTCACCATCCACGCCGAAGATGAGGCTCTTCACGATCTGCCCCACCTCCACCCCGATCACGTTCGCCGCGTCGATGGCCGTCTTGGCGTTGCCGAAGTTGCGAGGCACGATGTCGAGGCCGCGGGCTCGGGCAGCCTCCACTACTCGGGTGACATTTGGATGCACATCGGTCATCCGGAAACTTTCGCACAACACCTGCTCTGCGTTGCAGACGCACGCCGATCGCGTTACCTTCTTTCCCGAAGGGGAGTATCCCTCCGCATCAACGTCGTCATCACGGTGCTCGCACCCGGCGCTGGTGGGCTTGCAAGGCCGGGAAAGACCTTCGGAAAACGAGTCAGTCGTTACCGAAGGAGATCCGCGTTTGCCTACTGCCACTTCACCCCACCGCCTCGAGGCCGCCGATGTCGCTGCTGCGCTCGGTGTCGACCCGACGGCCGGCCTGCAGGTACACGAGCACGCTGCCCGGTTGGCTGAACATGGCCCGAACGAACTCGCTGCAGCACCCCGCGTGCCGGGCTGGCGGCGGTTCGTCGCGCAGTTTCAGGATCTGCTGATCCTCATCCTGCTGGGCGCCGCTGCGGTGGCCTTCTTCGTATCCGGCGAGGTGAAGACGCCGCTCGTCGTGCTCACCGTGGTGCTGCTGAACGCCATCATCGGGTTCGTACAGGAGAACCGTGCGGAGCAGTCGCTGGAGGCGCTTCGCAGCATGCTCGTCGCCCAGACACGAGTCCGCCGCGGCGGTCAGTTGCACAACGTCGACACCGCCCAGGTGGTGCCGGGCGACATCGTGCTGGTGGAAGCGGGCGATCGGATTCCCGCCGATGCCCGCATCCTGTCGTCCACCCATCTGGAGATCGACGAAGCCGCGCTCACCGGCGAGAGCACGCCGGCCAGCAAGAGCGCTGCCAGCGTGGAGGGCGAGGTTGGCATCGGCGACCGCGTTGGCATGGCCCACATGAACACCACGGTCACCCGCGGCCAGGCCGAACTGGTGGTCACCGCCACCGGCATGCACACCGAGATCGGCCGCATCGCCGGCCTGTTGCGTAACACCACCTCCGAACGCACTCCGCTACAGCGGCAGCTCGACGGGCTGGCGCACAGCTTGGCAATCCTGGCCGGCGTCATCGTGGCCGCCGTGTTCGTCATCGGCCTCGTGCGCGGCGAACCGATCGGCGATCTGTTGCTGACTGCCGTGGCACTCGCAGTAGCCGCCATTCCCGAAGGTCTCCCTGCCGTCACCGCCGTCACCCTCGCGCTGGGCGTTGCCTCGATGGCCCGCCAGCACGCCATCGTGAAGCGGCTGGCCTCGGTGGAGACGCTCGGCTGCACCAGCGTGATCTGCAGCGACAAGACCGGCACCCTCACGCTCAACGAAATGACGGCGGTGGAACTGGTGAGCCAGTTGCACGCCCATGAGGTGACGGGCTCTGGCTACTCCCCCGCTGGCCACATCGAACTCGATGAGAACGACGACCGCATTGCCGTCGACACTGCCCTGTTGGCGATGGCGCTCTGCAACGACGCAGAGATTCGCGACTCGGGAAGCACCGTGGAACTCGTGGGCGACCCCACCGAAGGCGCATTGGCGGTGTTGGCCACCAAGGGCGGGCTCGACGTAGAGGCCGTTCGGGCTCGGCACCCGCGGCTCACCACCGTGCCATTCGACTCGGCCACCAAGTTCATGGCCACCGTGCACGAGGTGACCAACGACATCGGCGAGCGACGCGTGCGCGTGCTGGTGAAGGGCGCCCCCGATGTGTTGATCGAGCGGTGCAGCACCGTGATCGGCCCTGATGGTGCTCGGGTTCCCATGGTCGAGCACGAGCCGACGTTGCGCGGCCACAACGAGCGGCTCGGCGCACAGGGCCTACGAGTACTCGCCGTCGCCCACCGCGAGCTCGACCCGGAAACCTGGTCGGAATTCGTCGACAGCGGCGCCGATGGCGCAACGCTCGTGCACGACCTCACCCTGCTCGCACTCATCGGCATTGTCGATCCGCCTCGGCCCGAGGCACGCGACGCCATCGCCGTGGCCCATGCCGCTGGCATCTCGGTGAAGATGATCACCGGCGATCACGCCTCCACCGCCGCAGCCATCGGCACCCAGCTCGGTCTGCGCGGCGATGCGGTCACGGGCGCCGACCTCGACCGCATGGACGACGCCGAACTCGACCGACGCATCGACGACATCACCGTGTTCGCCCGAGTGGCCCCCGAGCACAAGCTGCGGCTCATCGCCGCCTTGCAGCAGCGTCGCAACGTGGTGGCGATGACCGGCGACGGCGTGAACGACGCACCGGCGCTGAAGAAGGCCGACATCGGAATCGCGATGGGCATCACCGGCACCGAGGTATCGAAGGAGGCCGCCACCATGGTGCTCACCGACGACAACTTCGCCACCATCGTGCAGGCCGTGGGTCGCGGACGATCCATCTACGCCAACATCGTCAAGTTCGTCCGCTTCCAGCTCAGCACCACGTTGGGCTTCGCCATGCTGTTCCTGCTCACCGCGGCGCTCGGCATCGCCGGCGGGAAGCCGTTCACGGCAATCGCCATCCTGTGGGTGAACCTCATCATGGACGGACCGCCAGCGATGGCGCTGGGCGTCGACCCCGCCGCCGACGACGTGATGCGTCATCGACCCCGGCCGATGAGCGAGCGCATTCTCACCCGCAGCCGTTGGGGCGCCGTGGTGTTGGCGGCCGCCGTGATGGCACTCGGTTCGCTGGCCGTGCTCGAGTGGGCCCCCGGCGACTCCGTGCGGGCTGGCGCTGCTTCCATCGGCGGCACCATGGCGTTCAACACGTTCGTACTCTTCCAGTTTTTCAACATCCTCAACTCCCGCCACGACACGCACACCGTGTTCCACCGCGACACCTTCCGGAACCGCTGGCTCTGGATCTCGTTGGGGGTCGTCGTGCTGCTGCAGGTAGCAGTCACCCACGTCGGCGTGATGCAGCGCCTGTTCGACACCATGCCGATCAGCGCTGCGCAGTGGCTGATCTGCGTGGCCGTGGCCAGCACCGTGCTGTGGGCCGAAGAAGTCCGCAAGTTCATCGTCCGTCGCACCTCCCCCCTCTGACCTCGAAAGGAACCACTTCCATGTTCAAGAACACCATGAAGACCACGGTGCTGCTCGCAGCGCTCGGCGGGCTCATCATCGCCGTTGCCGGCGTGTTGGGCGGCGGCAGCACGACTGCCCTCACGGTGGGTCTGGTCCTCGCCCTGGTGATGGTGGGTGGCTCGTACTGGTTCAGCGACAAACTGGCCCTCGCCTCGGCTGGGGCCAAGGTGGTCGAACGTCATGAAGCCCCGGAGTTCTACGGCAT
>CANHST010000223.1 GCA_947463235.1 Acidimicrobiaceae bacterium | reverse complement strand
CCGAGCATCGTGGGAATGGCAACGCTGTCGCCCCAGGCATAGTGCTGCACCACACCCGTCAGCGGCTGCATGTCAGAACAGCCGCAGTTCGTCGGGCTTCATGCCGCGCAGTTCGTCGTAATCGACCTCCACCACACGGAACCCACGCGCTTCGGCGAGCACCCGTGCCTGTGGTTTCACGACTTGCGCCACGAACACACCGCGCACGCTACCGAGCGACGAGTCGAGATGCAGTCGTTCGATGTACCGGGCCAGTTGCTCCACGCCATCGATGTCGCCGCGACGCTTCACTTCGATGGCCACCACCTGGCCACCGGTGTCGCGGCACACGAGGTCGATCGGGCCGATCGCGGTGGGGTACTCGCGGCGCACCAGGGTGAGGCCGTCTTCGATGGCGTGCGGCGACGCTGCCAACAGTTCCTGGAGGTGAGCCTCCACGCCGTCCTTCTGCAGGCCCGGATCCTCGCCGAATTCGTGCGCGGTCTCCGTGAACACCTCCAGGAGCCGGATGGTGAGTTCTTCACCCTTGGGGTTCGTGACCGTCCAGTGATCGCCGTGGTCGACCAGCGTGTTCGGTGCGTTCATCCAGTTGAGCGGCTTGTACGCGCCGCCGTCGGCGTGGATGGCCACGCAACCGTCGGCCTTCACCATGATGAGGCGAACCGCCTCGGGCAAGTGGGCATCCAGTCGACCTCGGTAGTCGACGGTGCAGCGGGCAACGACAAGACGCACGAGTGACGAATCTAGCGAACCGGGTCAGCGGCCGACGTGGTCCCTCATCCGCTTCTGAATGAGATCGCGTCGCGCTTGCAGCTCGCGGTAGGTGAGGCTGTCGATGTCGTTGTCGATCCCGAAGCCCGCCTTCACGCCATCCATGCTCAGTTCCACCGACGTGTGATCGATGCCGAGCTCGCGACCCAGGCGTTCGCCGTGGCGTTCGGCGAACATCATGCTGATGCGGGCGATCTCGCTGAGCAGATCCAGGTCGGGGGCGAGGCGGGCGATGGCACCATCGAGGAACACCATGTTCTTCACATAGAGCATGAGCTCCTTGGGCAACCGGGCGCCGTAACCGAGCAGCGCCTTCACCACCCGCTGCACCTCCTGCACGAGTTCCTCACCGGACAGCGTGGTGGGGTCCACTCGGGCCTCGTCGAGGCGAAGGTCGCGGATGACGGCATCCAGGTCGGTGTCGGCGGGCAACGCGCCAAGGTCGCGCATCGCAGCCATCTGCGTGGGGATGTCGTTCGTGGTGGCGCCGAGCATGAGCCGCAGGAAGGCAAGGCGACGTTCGCCGGTGAGGCGGCCGACGATGCCGAAGTCGAGCAGGGCGGTGCGGCCGTCGGGCAGCACAAAGAGGTTGCCGCCGTGCAGGTCGCCGTGGAAGACGCCGTAGACCATGGCACCTTCCATCAGGGCCACCATCGCCGTACGCACCACCTCGTGCGTGTCGATGCCGGCTTCCTTCATCCCCACCACGTCGTCGAAGTTGAAGCCGCTGAGTCGCTGCATCACCAGCACTCGACGCGTCACCAGCGTGGGGTGGGGCCGGGGCACCACGTAGCCCTGGTTACCGAGATCGTGGAGCATCGCCGCCACGTCGACCATGTTGGCCGCTTCCATGCGGAAGTCGAGTTCCTCCACGATGGTCTCGGCGAACAGCTCCACCAGAGCGGGTGGGTTGGCCAGCGAGGAGATAGGAATGCGACCCACCAGAAACGGGGCCAACCAGGCCATCACCCGAAGGTCGTTGCGCACGAACTTCGCCACCGTGGGGCGCTGCACCTTCACCACCACCTGCTCGCCGGTGCGCAGCGTGGCGGCGTGCACCTGGGCGATCGAGGCGGCCGCAAGGGGCTTGGGCTCGAAGGAGGAGAACATGTCTTCCAGGCGGCAGCCGAGATCGGCTTCCACGACGGTGCGCACCACGGAGAACGGTTCGGCAGGCACCTGGTCGCGGCACTTCTTGAACTCGTCGACCAGTTCGGCCGGGAACAGGCCTTCGCCGCTGGAGATGATCTGACCCAGCTTGATGTACGTGGGGCCCAACTTCTCGGCCGATGTGCGCAGCCGCAGCGAGATGTCGGCGCGGCTGGCTTCGGGGGTGGCGTAGCGGCCGCGGCGCTTGTGCACCAGCCATGGGCCGATGGCCGACGCCAGGGTGCTGACCACCCGCACCACGCGACGACCCGGGGGCGCCTTGCGTGCCTTGGTGAGGCTGGGCACCTCGGCCTGTGCTGCCGCCCGGAGCTTCCCGGCGAGCGACATCCAGCGGATCTCGTCGCGCTGCAGCGTCCAGGGGCCTTCCTCGGTGAAAGCGGCCCAGGAGCAGTCGTCGAGCGGCGTGTTCGTCATGGTGCTCCCATGATCGCAGCGGAACCGCCCACCTTCCACGCGGAGCGGTGTGTCATGGCTAACATCCCGTCACCAACGATTGTCTGGGGGGACATCATGGGCGACCGCTACTACGTCACCGACTCCGATCTCTCGGAGCGCTTTCCGATCTACACCCGAGCCAATGTGGGCGAGGTGTTTCCGGATCCGGTCACACCGCTCACGTCCGACACGGCGTTGTTCGACGCCGAGCTCGGCTGGCGCGATGCCTGGATTCGGATGGGTGCGTTCGAGGCCGACGAGTTTCCCGACGACACGTTCTGCCAGCTGGGGGTGCAAGGCGGCTACTGCTATCTCAACGCGTCGCTGATCCGCCTGTTCGGCGAGCGGGCGCCAGGCCTCAGCTGGCAGGCGATGGACGAGCAGTTCTTCGGTGCGCAACCCGGCATCCCGCCCTACGAGGAGATGGCTGGTGATGTGCGGCCCGATCTGTCGGAGAAGATCGGTGCCACGTTCGGGTGGGTGTTCGGTCAACAGAGCCTGTCGGACCTCACCGAACTCACCGACGACCGGCGGATGACCAAGGAACTCCGCGACAACCGGCCGGACTACACCACCTGGACCATCGAGGCCGTGTGGGAGCGCTACCTGTCGCTGGTGCCGCAGCACCGTGTGCTCTTCTCGCACCACCTGTTCACCACCTACATGGCCACGGTGCCGGTGGGTGTGATCAGTGGGGTTGCCACCGCCGTGGGCCGCCCCGACCTGATCATGCCGATCATCGCCGGCATCGGCGAGGTCGACTCGGCCGAGCCCAGCCACGCGATGTGGGCGTTGTCGCGCCTGCCGCTGGACTCGAAGGAGTTCGAGGACGGTTTCGCAGCGTTCCTCTACGAGTACGGCAGCCGTGGGCCGAACGAGTGGGAGAGCCGTTCGCCGTCGTGGGAGACCCGCCCGGCCCTGGCGCTGTCGGCCATCGACCGCATGCGCCAGGCCCCCGACTCCGCCAACCCCGCCGGCCACCACGCCGAGCGTGCTGCCGAGCGCGAGGCCGCCTCGGCCGAACTGCTGGCCATGGTGGAGGGCGACCCTGCCACCCACGGCCAACTCGCCGCCGCGATTGCCTGCTCCAAGGCGTGGCTGCCCGGCCGTGAGCGCACCAAGACCAACAACATCCGCCTGATTCACGAGATGCGCATGGCCATGCGCGAGATCGGTCGCCGCATGGTGGAGGCCGGTGCGTTCGACGAGATCGAAGACTTCGGTTTCGTTCGGGTGGCGGAGATGCCGTCGCTGTTCGCGAACCCGACCTCGCTCACCGAGATGGTGCGTGAGCGTCGTGCCGAGTACGACCGTCTCGTGCAGCTCGAACCGCCGTTCGTGTTCGTGGGTCGCACCGATGGGCCCGACACGTGGCCGCGCCGCGATGCGGCGGCAGCGAATGTGCTGGGCGCAGATGACGTGCTGGCCGGCATGCCCGGCTGCCCCGGCCAGGCCGAGGGCATCGCCCGGGTGGTGCTCGATTCGAACGATCCGTTTGCGCTGGAGCCGGGCGACATCCTGATCGCGCCGATCACCGACCCGTCGTGGACGCCGCTCTTCGTGCCAGCCGCCGGTGTGGTGGTGGACGTGGGTGCACCGCTCAGCCACGCCATCATCGTGAGTCGTGAACTGGGCATCCCGTGCGTCATCAGCGCCACCGGTGCCACTCGCCGCATTCCCAACGGCGCTCGCATCCGCGTGGATGGCAGCACCGGCATGGTTACGGTTCTCGAACTTCCCTGACCCGCGGTTACGGTCGCAGCAATGACTGCCACCGCCACACCTACCCACAGCGCCGAGGACATCATCGACGTGCTGGGTATGAAGATGGCCTACAAGTGGGTCGTCGCCATCGTCTACGTGTCGGCGCTGTTCCTCGACATCCTCGACACCACCATCGTGAACGTGGCGCTCATCTCGATGGGCCGCGAGTTCCAGACCGACGCCGTGGAATGGGTGGTGCTGGGTTACACCCTCAGCCTCGCTGTGTTCATTCCCACCAGCGGATGGCTGGGCGATCGGTTCGGCACGAAGAAGGTGTTCATGTTCGCCCTGGCGGCGTTCACCTTCGGATCGCTGGCGTGCGGCTTCTCGCAGAGCATCGGCCAACTCATCACGTTCCGCGTGCTCCAGGGTGTGGGTGGCGGCATGCTCACTCCGGTCGGCATCGCCATGCTCTTCCGTGCGTTCCCGCCAGCCGAGCGGGCCAAGGCATCCACCATCATCATGGTGCCCACACTGGTGGCACCGGCGATGGGCCCGGTGCTCGGCGGCCTCATCACCACGCACTTTCACTGGCGCTGGATCTTCTGGGTGAACGTACCGATCGCCTTGGTGGCGCTGTGGTTCGGTCTGCGTTACCTACGCGAGCACAAGGAACCGTCTGCCCGACACTTCGACCCGCTCGGTTTCGTGTTCTCGGGGGCAGCGCTCGCCCTCATCGTGTACTCGCTCAGCGAAGGGCCGCGCGCCGGTTGGACCTCGGCGCTGGTGCTGGGCACCGGTGCGGTGGGGGTGCTCGCCGCTGTGATCACCGTGATCGTGGAGTTGCGGGTGGACAACCCGATGCTGGAGTTGCGTCTGCTG
>CANHST010000222.1 GCA_947463235.1 Acidimicrobiaceae bacterium | reverse complement strand
GTTCGGCCTCACCAGCGTGCTGGCACAGGCCAACCAGCCCGCCACCGACAGCACGCCGGCCGAGCCGGCCACCACGGTGTTGCCCACCGTGCCCGTCGCTGCGCCCGCCGGCACCGAAGTCACCGCAGTCACGGCACCCAGCGCCTCCACGCTGCCGGCCGCATCGACCACCGTTGCCGGCACCGTTGCTGGCACCGTTGCTGGCACCGTGGTGCTCACGCTGCCCCCGCAAGCCAGTGCAGCGCCTGCCGCACCCGCACCCGCGGCTCAGGCACCTGCGGCGCAGCCGGCCACGCCAGCACCCCAACCTGCCAAGCCTGCCGCCAAGCCCGCCGCGGCACCGAAGCCTGCTCCGGCCACCACGGCCGCACCCGCGCCGAAGCCCACCAACCCGCCGCCGGCCACCACGGCCGCACCGGCGCCCACCACTCCGCCCCCGCCGCCCGCCACCACCAAGCCCAGCCAACCCTGACGCAGGCGGATCTCTGACACGATGAGCACCGTGACGAACGCCTCCGTGCAACGCGCCTTTCGGGTGATGGGCAGCGCCACGCACGTGGTGGTGCATGGCGGCGATGAGTCCATGCTCGATCTGGCCGAAACTCGGCTCCGTGAACTGGAGTCATGGTGGAGTCGTTTCCTCGACGACAGCGACATCACCATCGCCAACCGTGCCGCCGGAACGCCCGTGGTCGCCCACCCCGACACCTTGGCCGTGGTGGCCCGGGCACTCGACGCGTGGCGCCAGACCGAAGGTCGCTTCGACATCACCGTGCTCCCCGCGCTGCTCCAGGCGGGTTACACGCACAGCGCCATCGACCACCATGGTCTCGCCCCAGCCGTACCCGGCAACAGGGTTGGCATGAGCGCCTGGGTGAAGGTCGATTACGACGCCTCCACCCTCACGGTGCCACCCATGTCAGCCATCGATCTCGGTGGCATCGGTAAGGGCTTCGCGGCCGACATCGTGGCCGAGGAGTTGTGGGAGCACGGCGCAACGGGCGCGCTGGTGAACGTGGGTGGCGACCTCCGCGTGGTGGGTACTCCCGCCGACGATCAGTCGTGGTTCCTCGGCATCGAGAACCCGATGGACCCACCGAACCATGTGGCCTACCTGCGCCTCGAATCCGGAGGGCTGGCCACCTCGGGCACCACCGTGCACACATGGGCCAATGCCGACGGCACTCGGGCTCACCACCTCATCGACCCCGCATCCGGTCGGCCCGCCAACCATCAGATACTCACCGCCACCGTGTTGGCAGCCGATGCCGCGACTGCGGAGGCGTTCGCCACCTCGGCGATGATGATGCCCGCTCACGAAGCAGTCGCCATGCTCGATCGCGCCGCACTCGCCGGCCTCGTGGTCACCACCGATGGTGTGGCACATCGCAGTTCCACGATGCAGGCGTTCGAGCCATGAACCCGCAGACCTTCTGGTTCGTCTCCCGCGCCAGCGGCATGGTGGCCTGGATCGTGCTCGGTGCCACCTGTCTGTGGGGCATCCTGCTGGTCACCCGCATGCTGAAGCCGGCCGACCGCCCTGCCTGGCTGCTCGACCTGCACCGCTGGCTCGGGGCATTGGCAGTGGTCACCACCGTGGTGCACCTGTTGGCGTTGGTGGCCGACAACTTCGTGTACTTCGGCTGGAAGGAAATCCTCCTCCCCAACCAGAGTTCGTGGAAGACCGGGCCGGTGAACTGGGGAATCGCCGCGCTCTATCTACTGCTGGTCATCCAAGGCACCAGCCTGTTCATGAAGAAGTTGCCGCGCAAGCTGTGGCACAGCATCCACCTCATGTCGTATCTCCTGTTCGCCATCGCCACCGTGCATGGCGTGCAGGCAGGCACCGACCGATCGAACATGGTGTTCATCATCGTCGCCTCCGGCTTCACCGCCGTGGTGCTCTTCGCCGCCATTGCACGTTTCCTCCAAGCGCGCCACAAGCGTCTCGCCGCCAACTGACCGCGCGGGGCAACGCCAACGGCCGCCCGTGCCGGACTAGCGCTGCAGAATGAGGTCGATGTACGGCTGACCCCAGAAGATGGCCAGCACGGTGCCGAGCGCCAGGAACGGACCGAACGGCAATGCGGTACGGCGGCCCGCCTTGCCCACGGCCATGGCAATGCCACCCACGATGGCTCCGGTGAGGAACCCGTAGAACAGACCCACCAAGGCGAGGCCCGGGTTCAGGTAGCCGAGATACGCGCCGAGCAGTGGGGCCAGGCGCACGTCGCCGTCGCCCATGCCGCCACGGCTGAGCACATAGATGCAGCCCATCACGGCAAGCGACATGGCGGCTCCCAGCAGCAACATCCAGATCCGCTTCGGCTCGTGGGCCACCAATGCGGCCACGCACAGCAGCGGCACACCCAGCAGCGCGGTCCAGTAGATGATGGCGCGCGGCAGCCGCTTGGTGTGCAGATCGATCCAGGTCAGGGCCACCAGACCGGCCATCAGGATGCAGAACGCCGGCAACTCCCACGACAGCCCGAAATGCCACGCAGTGAGGGCGAAAAGAAACGCCGTTGACAACTCAAGCACCAGCGGTTCGATGCCGATATCGGTATGGCACTTCCGACACTTTCCGCGAAGCGCCAACCAACTGAAGACCGGCACCAGATCGCGGACTCCGAGGCGCAAGCCACAGTTTCCACACGCCGATCCGGGGTGTACGACCGAAGCGCCACGCGGCACGCGGTCCACCACCACGGTGAGAAACGAACCGACCAGAAGCCCGTACAGAGCAGTAATCACAAGTGTCATCGAGAAGAACCCACCGATCTGAGCGGCGGGCACACGGGAGGCTAGCCCCATGTTCAATCCAGACCCCACGTTGGTGACATTGCTCCAGGCAACCGTCGCCGCCGGCGCCTCCGACCTCCACCTCACCGTGGGCCGTCCGGCCACCGCTCGCCGCGACGGCGTGCTGGTGCCGTTCGAGGGTGTGGGCCTCATGACCTCAGACGAAACCGAGCGCATCGTGCGGTCGCTGCTCACGCTCGAGCAGCAGCACGAACTCGAACACCATTCGCAGGTCGACTTCTCCTTCGGTCTCGACGGCGTGGGTCGATTCCGTGCCAACGCCTACAAGCAGCGCAACACCTTGGCGCTCGCCCTGCGTGTGATTCCCTTCCGCGTGCGTTCGCTGGAAGAACTCGGCGCACCGTGGGCAGCCAACGACCTGCTCGAGCGCCCGTACGGCCTCGTGCTCGTGGTGGGCCCCACCGGTTCCGGCAAGAGCACCACGCTCGCCGCAATGATCGACCGCATCAACGAGACCAAGCCGGTCCACATCCTCACCATTGAGGACCCGATCGAATACCTGCACAACCACAAGGTCGCGATGGTCAACCAGCGCGAAGTGGGGCAGGACGTGAACGACTTCCTCGCCGGTCTGCGCAGCGCCTTGCGTGAGGACCCGGATGTCATTCTCCTCGGCGAAATGCGCGACCTGGACTCCATCTCGATCACGCTCACGCTGGCCGAGACGGGCCACCTCGTGTTCGCCACGCTGCACACCAACGACGCCTCCCAGGCACTCGACCGCATCGTCGACGTGTTCCCCGCCGAGCGCCGCGACCAGATCCAGATCCAGCTCGCCGGCACGCTGCAGGGCGTCATCAGTCAGCGACTGCTGCCTGCTGAGGGCGGCGGTCGAGTGGCTGCGTACGAGGTGCTGATGGCCAACGACGCCGTGCGCAACCTCGTACGTGAAGGCAAGAGCCGTCAGTTGCGTAACGCCATGATCTCCGGTCAGCAGGAAGGTATGCAGACCATCGAGATGGACCTCGCCCGTCTGGTGTCGTCGGGCATCATCAGCTTCGAGACGGCCGCCGAGGCGAGCCAGTACCCGAAGGAGATCCTGGCCCAGGCGGCCACCATGCGCTCGCAGATGCAGGCCAAGGCCACCATGCAGGCCGGCCAGGCCGCCAGCACCGGTGCCGGCGATTTCGTGAACGTCTGAGGCGGAGGGAGCCACCATGACCGCCAAGTTGCCGTACAAGATGCTCGGCGGCATCGTGCCCTGCCCGGGTGGGTGGCTCATCGTTCCCGCGCGTCTGGCCGGCGTCACCATCGTGGCCGAAGAGCCGATGTGCGTGCCGACGTTGGTCGATGTGCTGGAGTTCAAGCCGAAGTTCGAGGCCGCTGCCATCTGGGCGCCGATCGGGTTCCACGACGAACCCGAAGGCCCGTTCCGTCCGTGCGACGAAGAGGCCCGCGACATGGTGGGCTGGCCGCGCCGCATCTCCATTCGTCCCATTCCGTCACGCGCCGCGCTGAACGCAGCGACCCGCGAAGAGGCACTGGCCATCGAGCCGTGGCTCACCCGCGACGACTTCCGCCGCTTCAAGTGGATCCGTGAGGCTGAGCGCGAGTTCCAGCCGTTCCACCAGCGGTCGTTCTTCGCCGCTCACCCGGAGCTCACGTTCACGCAGTTGAACGCCGACGTGCCGCTCACCACCTCGCCGTATCACGAGGACGGTGTGCTGGAACGCATGGCGCTGATCCGCGACAAGATGCCCGGCGTGGAAGAGATCGTCACCCGCATGCCACCGCCCGGTGCGGCAATGGTGCACATGGTCGAGGCCACGGGCCTCCTGTGGACCGCTCGCCGTGCTGCCGGGCGAGCAATGCAGCGCCTGCCCCTGGACCCCGCCTGGGACTCCACCGGCATGCGCATGGAACTCGTTCGCTGACCTGTACAGGTTCAAGTAGCGCCGGCACCAGCAGCGCCGTTTCCAGCAGATGCCGCTGGGCCGTTGCTCACATCGGGGCAGCGCCGCCGGCGGTGACCCAGGAGTTCACTGCGAACTCGCCGTAGTCGTTCACCTGCACGATGGCCACCGACGTCACCTGCGGCAGGCCCGAGGTGGTGGTGGACACCATCTTGAACGTCTTCTGCACGATGCGGTTGATGAGGCCGACCTTCACGGTGGCCGGCTGATCCACGGTCTGCGTGAACAGCGCAGCCAGCACGCC
>CANHST010000221.1 GCA_947463235.1 Acidimicrobiaceae bacterium | reverse complement strand
CGCGACCCATGGTGGGCACGCCGGAGAAGTTCGTGACCTTCTCGCGCTCGATGAGCTCGAGTGCGCGACCGGCATCCCACTTGTAGGTGAGCACGATCTTGGCGCCGCTTGCGGTGGCCGGGTGCAGCAGGCAGTTGCAAGCGGTCACGTGGAACAGCGGGGTGGGGGCCATGAACACTGCGGGGAGCGGTGCGGCGGGCGGTGCGCTGGGCGGCTCGATCTCACCAGCGGCGACGGCCTTGGCCTCGGCCGAGGCGACCGCTGCGCCCATGTACACCAGGTTCAGCAGGTTGTGGATGGAGCCACGATGGGTGAGCTGTGCACCCTTGGGAAAGCCGGTGGTGCCGGAGGTGTAGAAGATGGTGGCATCGTCGTCGGGGTCGATCTCAGCGGCAGGAAGGCTGCCCGGATCGTCGATCGACATGACGTCGTTCCACGTGGCGGCATCAGTGGGCAACTCGCTATCGGAACGAACGGTGATGACATGCATCGCCTTCGGCAGTCGCACGCGCACGGCTTCGAGGATGTGACTGACGCGCTCGAGGCGCTCGCCGTCGACGATGAGCACTCGCGGGTGGCTGTCGTCGAGCGCGTACTCCATCTCGTGAGGGGTCCACCAGGCGTTCATGCCCACGCATGCGGCGCCGAGGCTGATGGCGGCCCAGTAGCCCACCACCCATTCGGGGTAGTTGCGCATGGCCAGCGCCACGCGATCGCCGGGCTGCACGCCCTGGGCGGCCATGTGGTGTGCCAGTTTGCGTACCTGCGCGTGGATCTCGTTGTAGGTGTAGTGCTCGTCCTCGTAGCAGATGTAGGTCTTGTCGCCGTGGGCGGCGGTGGACTCCCAGAGCATCCGCATGTTCGGCGGAGCGGAGTCGAACACCCGCACGGGCACGCCGCGCACTTCGATGGTGCTCATGTGGAAGGGCATGCCGGGGGCTTCGAGTTCGGCGCGTGCTGCTTTGTAGTGTTCGATCACAGCGCTGATGGTGGCAGAACCGACGTGACCGGCGCCACATGGAGTACCGTCGGCCCGGTGGTGACCGACCGTTTGCGCACCGGTTCCGACGGCGTCACCCGCTGCTGGTGGTGCGGCGACGACCCCCTCTACGTGCGATATCACGACGACGAGTGGGGCCACGAGGTGGTGGACGACACCCGTCTGTTCGAGAAGTTGTGTCTGGAGGGGTTCCAATCGGGCCTGTCGTGGCTCACCATTCTTCGCAAGCGCGAGAACTTCCGGGCAGCATTCGACGGCTTCGACCCCGCCAAGGTGGCGGCGTTCGGACCCCACGATGTGCAGCGCCTGTTGAGCGACGCCGGCATCGTCCGCCATCGCGGCAAGATCGAGAGCACCATCAACAACGCGGCGCGCATGCTGGAGTTGGAGGCCGAGCACGGTTCGCTCTACTCGTGGGTGCAGCAGTTTCGGCCTGCACCGACGAACCTCACGCTCACCTCGGAGTTTCGAGCGACCTGCCCCGAAAGCGTTGCGATGAGCAAGGCCCTCAAGAAGTTGGGCTGGAGCTTTGTCGGCCCCACCACGATGTACGCGTTCATGCAGGCGATGGGTTTGGTCGACGACCACCTCGAGGGCTGCGAACGCCGCCCGTAGCCAGCGTGCGTCAGTCGTTGGCGTGCAGGTCGGCGTTGAGGCCGTCCCACTTGGCGCTGCGGGGGAGGGCCTCGACGGCACCCGACTGGCTGTTGCGGCGATACAGCAGGCCGCCCTTGCCGCTGAGCAGTTTGGCCTTCACCACCTCGACACCAGCGGGACCGTGCACCGCCACCAAGGTGCCGGCCGTGACATAGAGGCCGGCTTCCACCACGCACTCGTCGCCGAGGCTGATGCCGATACCGGCTTCGGCGCCCAGCAGGCAGCGCTCGCCGATGGTGACCTGCTCGGTGCCGCCACCCGACAGCGTGCCCATGATGCTGGCGCCGCCGCCGATGTCGCTGCCATCGCCCACGATGACACCCTGGCTGATGCGCCCCTCCACCATGGAGGTGCCCAACGTGCCGGCGTTGAAGTTGCAGAAGCCCTCGTGCATCACGGTGGTGCCCGGGGCGAGGTGGGCGCCGAGGCGCACCCGGTCGGCGTCGGCGATGCGCACGCCGCTGGGCACCACATAGTCGGTCATGCGGGGGAACTTGTCGAGGCCGTGCACCGTCAGCACGCTGCCATCGCGCCGCACACGCCAGCGCAGCTCTTCGATGCCATCCACCGGTGCCGGGCCGAGGTTGGTCCAGGCCACGTTCACGAGTTGGCCGAACATGCCGTCGAGGTTGATCGTGCGCGGTGCCATCAGGCGGTGCGACAGCAGGTGCAGTCGTAGGTATGCGTCGCTGACCCCAGCAGGCTTGTCGGTGGTGTCGATCGCCACCTGCACCGCACGGATGTGCACGCCGCGGGTTGCGTCGTGGCGTTGGGCCGTGGTGTACGCCTCGATGGTCTCGGGCATCGGCTCGTCGCCCAGACCCAACTCGCGGAACCAGGTGTCGAGCACCGTTCCGTCGGCGGTGACCGTTGCGAGTCCGCGTCCCCATGCTGCTGTCATCGTGCTACTCCGTCTTTCTGCTTCAACATTCCGAGTCAGAACGCCTCGGGGCGAAGGGTGGGGAAGAGGATGACTTCCTTGATGGAGTTCACCCCAGCAATGAGCATGGCCACGCGGTCCATGCCGATGCCGAGTCCACCGGTGGGGGGAAGGCCGTACTCCAGTGCGCGGAGGTAGTCCTCGTCCACGGTGCCGCGCTCGGCGTCGCCCGCATCCTTCGCCGCCTGTTCGTCTTCGAAACGCAGGCGTTGTTCCACCGGGTCGTTCAACTCCGAGTAGCCGTTCGCCAACTCGCGGGCTCCCACGAACAACTCGAAGCGCTCGGTGAGGTGCGGGTCGTTGCGATCCACGCGTGCGAGCGGCGAAATCTCCACTGGGTGGCCGGTGACGAAGGTGGGGGCGATGAGCGTGTGCTCGGCGGTGGCCTCGAACAGCTCCTCGATGATCTTGCCCGAGCCCCAGCGAGGGTTCACCGACACGCCGTGTTGCGCTGCCAGCGCACGAAGATCTTCCACCGGCTGCGACGGGTGCACGGCAACGCCCGTGGCTTCTTCCACGAGGTCGATCATGCGAGCACGCCGCCATGGCTGGGCGAGGTCGATCTCCTCGCTGCCACCGTCGGGCCGGAACACCGTGACCACGCTGGTTCCGGTGGCGTCGATGGCCGCCTGGGTGATGAGCGTCTCGGTGATCTCGATGACGTCTTCCACGTCGGCGAACGCCTGGTAGAGCTCCATCATCGTGAACTCGGGATTGTGGCGGGTGCTGATGCCCTCGTTGCGGAAGATGCGGCCGATCTCGAACACCCGCTCCATACCGCCCACGATGAGCCGCTTGAGGTGCAGTTCGAGCGCGATGCGCAGATAGAGCTGCATGTCGAGCGTGTTGTGATGCGTGATGAACGGGCGAGCGTGTGCGCCGCCGGCCTCCACGTGCAGCACTGGGGTCTCGACCTCGATGTACCCGCGGCCGTGCAGCGTGCGACGGAAGCTGGCAATGATCTCGTGGCGCACACGGAAGTTCTTGCGCGCCTCGTCGTTCACGATGAGGTCGGCGTAGCGCTGGCGGAAACGCGTGTCGGTGTCGGTGAGGCCGTGCCACTTGTCGGGCATTGGCCGCACTGCCTTCGACAGCAGCTCGAGGCGTTCCACCTTCACGCTGAGTTCACCCTTGCGGGTGGTCATCACCGTGCCGTGTGCACCAACCCAGTCGCCGAGGTCGAGCCCCTTGATGGCGTCGAAGGCCTCGTCGCCGACGACGGCCTTGGAGATGAACAACTGCACCTCGTCGTCGCGATCGCGCATGGTGGCGAAGATGAGCTTGCCCGAGTCGCGCAGCAGCATCACACGACCCGCCACCGCCACCTGGATTTCGGTTTCGGTGCCGGGCTCCAGCGTGCCATGTTCCTTGCGGAGCGCGCCCAGCGTGGTGGTGCGGTCGAAGCGGTAGGGGTACGGGTTCGTGCCCTGGTGGCGGAGGTCGTCGAGCTTCTGCAGTCGCTTGGCCTTCTCGGCCACCAGACCGGAGCCGGAATGAATGTCGTCGAGAGGGGTGTCGTCGCTGCTCACAGTCCTTTGACAGTACTGGCTGGGGCCTGCCTTTCCCCGTCCCATTCCTGCCGGTACCCTGAACCTTCATGTCCCTGCGTCGTCGAACCGGTGCCGTTGCGTTCGCCACGGCCTTCCTGGTCCTGGCCACGACGCTCAGCACCGATGCGGCAGTGCCGGTGGTGACGGTGAACGGCGGCGCAGCCGCGTTGAAGACCGCCGTGGCCCTCGAGGCGCCCTTCGACGCCGTCTCGGTGTACATGACCGGCGGCTTGTCGACGGCCGTCACCGATGCCGCAATGACGGCGGCTGCCGAGGTGGGCGTACCCGCCAGCGTGGGGCGAGGGTTCACCGCGCTCATGACCCGCGTGCGGCGCGGCACCACCGTCGTGCAGAAGTCGTCGGGCCCCGGCTGGGGTTTCCCGATGGGGGTCACGGCGTTGCCGTTCGAGGCTGTCGGACCGGTGATGGGGCGCGATGTGGCCTCCGTGCTGGCCAACGGCAAGATCGTGATGGGCGCCACCACTGCAGAGCATCGAGGTGCTCAGGTGGGCGACATCATCGACCTGGTGTCGGTTGCTGGTGGCACGGCATCGTTCACCATCGGTCGTATCGGCACCGACGACGAAGTGGGCGGCACGGAGATCGTGATGTCCATCGATCAGGCCGATCGTCTCGGCGCCTCCATTCCCACCCGCGTGATCATCTACGGGCAGATGGACCGAACGGTGGTCAATGCGGCGCTCGTGCGGCACGGGCTCAGCCCGAACAGCAAGGTGCGCGTGCGTCGATCGTGGGACCCGCCCGACCCCGACAGCCAACTCAGCCTGTCGCAGACCAAGGCGGTGCTGGGCGAGTTCGACTTCAACTATGCGGGTCTG
>CANHST010000220.1 GCA_947463235.1 Acidimicrobiaceae bacterium | reverse complement strand
TGCGTTCGTTCGTGCGCAGGCAGCCCCGAACTCCTCGCCCAGTTCGATGAGTGTCTGTCGTTCGGCCTCGTTGTCGGGCGACGAGTCGATGGCGAAGTAGGGGTCGTAGTCGTCGATGCAGTCCACCGCCGGCTCGCTGAGACCGGTGCCTCGCGGGTCCCAGCCGATGATGTCGAACCGATCCAGGAGGTCCTGGCCGTAGGTGCTGTCGGCGCCGAACGCCAAGTCGCTGCCGCCGAAGCCCGGGCCTCCGGGGTTCACCAGCAACGTGCCGATGCGGTGAGCTTGGTCGGTCGCGCGATGCCGAGCCAGATACAGCGTCACCGTGTCGCCATCGGGCCGGGTCCAGTCGAGCGGTACGTCGAGGTACCCCTCGTCGACACCATCCTCGGCTTGCTGCCAGTCGAACGGATCGACGTGAGCAGCAGGGTCGGTGGCGGATACGCCCGTCGTTTCGGTGATCGGCGCGCTGCTGGTGGGCGCCTGCAGCACCACTCCGTCGATGGTGCCGCGAGGGCCGCGACCTTCATTCACACCTTCGTTGATGCCGTCGCCGCAACCGGCCATCACCACGCAGCCAGCGAGCACCACGCCGACGGCGACAAAGGGCGGGCGGCGCATCGGTTCATCGTAGGAGGTCGCCCGTATCCTCCTTGGCATGCGTATGGGTCCTCACATGATGATGCCGGGTGATGCCAATGCGGTGAAGGGCAAGCGCCTGAAAGGCAGCTCGCTGCGCCGTGCCTGGCAGTTCGCCCGGCCCTACCGGCGCATGATCTTCCTGTTCCTCGCCACCATCGTGGTGGCGGCACTCATCGAACTGGTGCCGCCCTTTGCCTTCCGTCGCATCCTCGACGTGTCGATCCCTTCGGGCGATCTGCGCGGGATCAACATCCTCGCCGGGCTCGTGGTGGCGTCGGCGCTCGTCGATGCCGGGCTGGCCATCGTGCAGCGCTGGTGCAGCTCCACCATCGGCGAGGGCCTCATCTACGACCTGCGCGTCGCGCTCTTTTCCAAGGTGCAGCGCATGCCCGTGGCGTTCTTCACCCGCACCCAGACCGGCGCCCTCACCAGCCGCCTGAACAACGACGTGGTCGGTGCGCAGAACGCCGTCACCAGCACGCTCGGCAGCGTGGTGAGCAACGTGGTGGTGCTCACCACCACCCTCATCGCGATGGCAGCGCTGGAATGGCGGCTCACGCTGCTGGCGCTGGTGGTGCTGCCGATGTTCATCATCCCGGCCAAGCGCGTGGGTAAGCGGCTGCAAGACATCCAGCGTCAGAACATGACCACCAACGCCGAGATGAACAACCAGATGGCCGAGCGCTTCAACGTGGCTGGCGCACTGCTGGTGAAGCTGTTCGGCCGGCAGACCGACGAGGTGGGCATGTTCTCTGGGCGCGCGGCGAAGGTGCGCGACACCGGTGTCCGTGCAGCGATGTACGGCCGTGTGTTCTTCGTGGCGCTCGGCCTGGTGGGTGCGCTCGGTGCCGCCGCCATCTACGGCGTAGGTGCGCACCTGGTGGTCAGCAACGACATCAGCTCCGGCACCCTGGTGGCGCTGGCAGCTCTGGTGACTCGCGTGTATCAGCCGCTCACCGGCCTCACGAACGCTCGTGTCGACCTGATGACCGCCATGGTCAGCTTCGAGCGTGTCTTCGAAGTGCTCGATGCTCCCGAGTTCATCACCGACCGACCCGGCGCGGTGGACTTGGTGAACCCCACCGGTCTGGTGGAGTTCAAGGATGTGTGGTTCCGCTACCCGGCCGCGGCCGACGTGACCGTGCGTTCGCTCGAGGCACCGAGCGCCGTGGTGGGCGCCGACCCGGATCGCGACGTGCTGCAGGGCGTGTCGCTGGTGGTGCGTCCCGGCGAAACGGTTGCCCTCGTGGGCGCGTCGGGTTCGGGGAAGACCACGCTGTCGGGGCTCATCCCTCGTCTGTACGACGTCACCGGCGGTGCCCTGCTCGTCGACGGGCACGACGTGCGCGACCTCACACAGCACAGCTTGCGTGAGGCCATCGGCGTGGTGAGCCAGGACCCGCACCTGTTCCACGAGAGCATCGGTCAGAACCTTCGCTATGCCAAGCCCGATGCCACGCTGGAAGAACTCGACGCCGCGTGTCGCGGTGCTCGCATCATGGACACCATCGCCGAGTTGCCCGACGGCTACGACACCGTGGTGGGCGAGCGCGGCTACCGCCTCAGCGGCGGCGAGAAGCAACGCCTGGCCATCGCCCGACTGCTGCTCAAGAATCCTGCGGTGATGATTCTGGATGAGGCCACCAGTCATCTCGACAACGAGAACGAGGCTGCGGTGCAGGCGGCGCTGGAGAACGCGCTGGAGGGCCGAACGGCGCTCATCATCGCCCACCGTTTGTCCACCATTCGCGACGCCGACCGCATCGTGGTGCTGGCCGAGGGCAACGTGGTGGAAGAGGGCACGCACGACGAACTGATGCAACTCGATGGCGTCTACGCGGCGCAGGTGCGGGCCGGCGAGGCAGCGTTCCTCGCCTAGTTCGGGTGTCGTGGGCACGACAGTGGGCCGTAGCGGCCCACTTCGGTGCCCGCGCCGGTGTCGAGGTCGGTGCTGCGAAACTTCCGCGCACCCCTTGGGCATGATGGCGCCATGGACATCGTGCTCGTCGTACTGCTCGTCGTCGCCGTGGCGGCGCTCACCTGGCTGGTGGCCACGCGCACCCGTACCCCAGGGGCGGCGGTCGCCGCCACCGACCCTGTGGTGCAGGCGCAGCTGAGCCAACTCTCCGAGGCCGTGCAGCGGTTGGGGCAGCATTCCGCCCGCGAGTTCGGGCAGGTGGGCGAGTCGCTACGCGAACAGGCTTCGGTCTCGCGCGATCTGTATTCCGCTACGAACGATCTGCGCGAGGCATTGGCGAACACCAACGCCCGCGGCCAGTGGGGCGAGCGCATGGCGGAAGACGTGCTGCGCCTGGCCGGCCTGCTGCCCGAGGTGAACTACACCAAGCGCACTGCGGTGGTGGGCGACGGTCGCATCATTCCCGACTTCACGTTCCTGCTGCCCGATGCACACGTGCTGTTCATGGACGTGAAGTTCCCTATCGATGGGTACCTCGCATTTCAGCAGGCCACCAGCGAACTCGAAGCCGTGGCCGCCCGCGACTCGTTCATCAAGGCGGTGCGCGGTCATGTACGCGAGTTGGCTCGACGCGACTATGCGAAGGTCGACACCCGGCCCGCCATCGACAACGTGCTCATGTTCGTGCCGAACGAAACCATCGTGGGTTTCATCCACGAGCACGCACCCACGCTGGTCGACGATGCGCTGCGCGAGCGGGTCATCCTCTGCTCTCCCCTCACGCTGTTCGCCTTCCTCGGTGTCATTCGTCAGGCGTTCGAGAACTTCCGCCTGGAGCAGACGAGCAAGGAAGTGCTGGCCCTTCTCGGCCAGTTCGACCTGCAGTTCGGCAAGTACGCCGCGCAGGTAGAGAAGGTGAAGAAGCAACTCGACACCGTGGTGGGCAGTATGGATGAACTGGTCGGCACCCGGCGCCGAATGCTGGAAAAGCCCCTGCGCGATCTCGATGCACTCCGCAAGGAACGCCAGATCGAGATCGCGCCCGACACCTCCAGCCCCATCCCCGAACTCGGCGTCTGACGTAGCCTCTGCTCATGTCCAGCCCGTCGTCCGTCCAGCCGTTGGATCCCACGCCGCTTGCCGTGGCGCAGGTGAGGGCAGTGTTCGGGGCAGCCTTCGCCGACGACCCGATGCAGCACTGGATCTTCCGTGGAGTGGAGGCCCAGGAGCATGCCATCGCAATGTGGATCGGCCTGTTCGTGGATGCCTTCGCTGCGGTCGGCACCATCGATGTGATCCTGGGCGAGGAGGGTGAGGTCGTCGCAGCAGCAATGTGGCGTACCGATGGTCGGCGTCAGCCGTACCCGGAGTTGCCCAGCATCGGCGGCGTCATGACCGCGTTGTTGGGCTCCGCCCGCGCTGCGGAGGTGGGGGAAGGCCTCGGCGCCTTCGCCGCGAACAAGCCCGAGCCGCCGTTCCACTATCTCAATTTCCTGGGTGTGCATCCCGCTCACCAAGGTCGTGGTCTGGGTCGGCTGCTGGTTGCCGCTGGTCAGGCGCGTGCGGCCGCTGCGGGGCAGAGTGCCTATCTCGAGAGCACCAACGCCCGGAATCTGCCCTTCTACGCCGCCATGGGCTTCCGGTCGCTCGGTGAGTTCACACTGCTGCCGGACGGCCCTTCCGCATGGCGCCTCGGGTGGTCTGCATGAGCCAGCGCGAGATGTCATTCGAGGTCGACGATGCGGACGAACCCACGTATTCGGTGTCCGAGCTCGCCGATGCCATCAACGGAGTGTTGCGTCGAGGGTTCGACCAAGGCGTGTGGGTGCGTGGCGAGATCCAGGGTTGGAACGAGCGCGGTCCGCACGCCTACTTCCGTCTCGCCGAAGCCACCGAGAGCGGCAAGGCCCAGCTCAGCGTGCAGTTCTTCGCACCCCAGCGCAACAAGCTCCGCTCGCTGCTGCTGAAGAACGGCCTGCAACTCGCCGACGGTGTGAAGGTGCGGATCTTCGGGCAGCTCGACTTCTTCGCCGGTAACGGGTCCCTCGGCCTGAAGATGAGCGGGATCGACCCGCGGTTCACCCTTGGCGAGCTCGCGCTGCAGCGCGACGATCTACTGCGTCGGCTGGGCGAGGCCGGCTTGTTGGAGCGCAACCGACAGGTGCCACTGTCGGTTGCGCCATTGCGCGTCGGTGTGGTCACCAGCCGAGCCAGTGCGGCGTGGGCCGACTTCGCCCACGAGATCGAACGCAGCGGGATGGGCTTCCAGCTGCGACTCGTGGATGTGCGCGTGCAGGGCGACACGGCGGTCCGAGAGATCACTGGTGCGCTGAGGTCGCTGACGGCGTCCTCCGACCTCGACGCCGTGGTCCTCATCCGTGGCGGCGGAAGCCGAGGCGAGCTGGCCACCTTCGACGACGAAGCCATTGCCTTGACGATCGCGCGGTCGCCCCTGCCAGTGCTCACCGGCA
>CANHST010000219.1 GCA_947463235.1 Acidimicrobiaceae bacterium | reverse complement strand
GGCTCGGGTGTCGCCACGCAACTTGGCGTCGAGGTTGCTCAGCGGTTCGTCCATCAGGAACACCGACGGCTTGCGAACGATGGCGCGTGCCAGTGCCACTCGCTGGCGTTGGCCACCGCTGAGTTGACCGGGCTTACGTTTCAGTTGCGGTTCCAGACCCAGCAGCGCCGCTGCGTTTCGTGCCTCCTCGGCACGCTGGCTCTTCCCCACGCCGCGCACCTTCAACGGGAACTCGATGTTCGCCGCCACGGTCTTGTGGGGGTACAGCGCATAGCTCTGGAACACCATCGCGATGTCGCGCTCTTTCGGCTGCACGTCGTTCACCCGGCGATCGCCGATGAACACGTCGCCCGCCGTGGGGTCTTCCAGACCCGCCACGGTGCGCAGCAGGGTGCTCTTGCCGCAGCCCGAGGGCCCCAGCAGGATCATGAACTCGTGGTGCTCGACCTGCAACGAAACGTCGTGCACGGCGGTCACCGCCTCTTCGCCATCACCGAACTGCTTGGTGATGTGCTCCAGCCGAACCTGTGCCATCACCGCCACGGTAGCCTGCCGCCGATGGACAGCGAGGATCTCGTGGTGACGCCCGAGGAAACAACTGAGGAACAACCCGCTCCGGCGGCCCTCGACCTGGATGCCATCCAGCGCGATCTGGCTGATGTGGAAGTGGCGCTCGCTCGCCTCGATGCCGGTACGTACTGGACCGACGAGATCACCGGCGAGGCACTGCCCGTCGAACTGCTCGAGCAGCAGCCCACCGCCCGCCGCGCCTGAGCCGGGGCACTCCGACGGCTGATCCGCGCAGGGCGCTCCGTTAGGGTTGCGCTACTGCATCGTTCGTTGCCCGAGGGGGAAACCGTGGCCGATCCGTTCAAGCCGAGAGCACCATTTGCGCCGTGGGATCGGCGTCAGTTGCCGGGCATGTTCGATGTGGAGGAAACGGCACGTCGCGTCGGCAACTACAAGTGGGCCGAAATGAAGCTGTTCGAAGCACTCGGCGGCTGGATCGCCACGGTGCCCGAGCTCGACGTGAAGATGCGTCTCGGCACGCACTGCTACCACCACGCGTGGCACGCAGAGCTGTGGCACAAGCGTCTGCCCGAACTGCGTGAGATGAATCCCGATCGGCTCACCGTGCCGGCGAATGACGCCATGGTGGAGTTCGTCGCAGCGCTCACCGAGCCCGAAGCGCCCGAGACCACCATCGAAAAGCTCGTCGGCGTCTATCGCGTCTTCATTCCGCACTTCATCTCGGCGTACACGTTCCACATGAACAACACCAGCGAGATCACCGACGCTCCCACCATCCGCACGCTGAAGCTGGCGCTGCAGGACGAGTTCGACGACTGGCGCGACGGTGAAATGATGCTGCAGTCGCTGATCGAGACACCTGAAGAGGTCGACCGTGCAGCGGCGCACCACGCCAAGCTCGAAAAACTCATGCTCGCTGCGGGCGGCATCGCCGGCCCCGGCTCCATTGGCAACCTTCCAGCAGTAAAGGGCAACTGATGCGCAAGTTCTTCCCCGTCGACAGCCTCGCTCGCGACAGCCGTTTCAACCAGATCACGATGAGCCAGAGCCAGGCCGATCCGCGCAGCCCGCTGATGGCCTCCGACACCGAAAAGCGGCCCAAGGCGAACCGACTGCAGCCATCGCGCCCCGACGCCAGCGACGCGGCGCGCAGCCTGATGCACGGCATCTTCGTGGGCGAAATCCAAGCGCTCGAGGGCGCCGGCCGCACGTGCCACGACTTCGAGACCGGCACCGAGGCACCGTTCGCACTGAAGCTCGACATGGCCCGCCAGGCGTGGGACGAAGCCCGCCACGTGGAGATCAGCGTGAAGCTCAGCGAGTGGATGGGTAGTGAGATCGGCCAGTACGCCGAGAACACGGTGCTGTTCGAAGCGGCCTGCAGCACCGACCCGGTGCTGCGCCTCGCTGGCGTGAACCGCGCGCTCGAAGGCCTTGCCATCGATGTGTTCACCACGATGAAGGACTTCGGTGGCATCGCCGGCGACCCGTACCTCGAGTTCTGCGAGGACTGGATGCTGGCCGACGAAGTGACCCACGTGAAGATGGGCAGCGACTGGTTGCGCCGCATCACCGAGAACGACCCCGAGCGCCGCAAGAAGGCACTGGAGTTCCAGAGCGTCGTCGACAAGATCTTCAGCTTCGGCGGCACGCGCAGCGACTCGCAGGAATCGCCCATCGGATTGGCTCGCCGGTTCCGCGAACTCGCCGGTTTCACCGATGCCGAGGTGGAAGACATCGCCGACGTGAGCCTGCGAGCCCTCGAGGAGCGCAAGGAGTTCACCCGGCAGGCTCAGGCCGACGCCGTCGAACAATTCTCGGCGTCATGACCGCCACCGTCGAACCGTCGGAGTTCAAGTTCGTCAGCTTCGACGCAGACCTGATCGCGAGCATCGCCGACGGGTTGGTGGACGTGTTGGGTATCGATCGCCCGGTACACGTGATCGTCGACGAGGCCACCCCGCTGGCTCGTACCCGCACGGAGATCGGCGACACCATCACCATTCGAGTGGAGAGTGGTGCGTTCGAGGATGCCCGACAGCCGCGCCACCAGAGCGAACTGTCCACCGCGGCGACCCTGGCGCGAGCATTGCTGCGCGCCCGCGACCGCATCAGCGGTGGCTTCGGCGAGGCCCCTGCCGACGACGACCTCGACCTGCGCCAGATCGCCGCGTGGGAGGTCTACTGCGTCGGACGGATGGAACGCCTCGGCGTACCCGTGAACCCGCAGCGGTGGAAGTACAACTTCCGCAACCGCCACGGTTTCAACGACACGGCCGACATGGCATTCGATCGCATCTGGACCGCCGACGGCCTGAGCTGGGGCGAACTCGAAGCCATCAGCACCGCGGGCGCCACCGAAGGAGCACCCGCGTGAAGATCACCAATGACCGCATTGCCACGAACGGTGTGGAACTCACCGTGTACCAGGCAGGCGACCCGGCGAACCCCACCGTGGTGCTCAGTCATGGCTTCCCCGAACTCGCCCACAGCTGGCGGCACCAGGTGCTGCCGCTGGCCGAGGCCGGCTACCACGTGATCGTGCCCGACCAGCGCGGCTACGGGCACTCCAGCGCACCGCGCGACATCGAGGCCTACAGCATCGACCAGCTCACCGGCGACCTGTTCGGATTGCTCGACCACTTCGGCAAGGACGACGCCATCTTCGTGGGCCACGACTGGGGTTCGATGGTGGTGTGGGAGAGCGCCCGCCTACGCCCTGAACGGGTGAAGGCCGTCGTGGGCGTCAGCGTGCCGTGCGTGGATTGGCCGGCGGCGCCGATCCCGCTCATGCGCATGGTCTACGGCGACCGCTTCTTCTACATCCTCTACTTCCAGCAGGTGGGTCCGCCCGAGGCCGAACTCGAGGCCGACCCGCGCCGCACGATGAGCATGACGCTCTACGGGGCCTCCGGCGAAGCCGTGGCCGGACGCGAGATGCCCACCGAACTGCCCCCGATGGAGGGCACCGGATTCCTGACGCAGATGGGCGAGCCGCCGGCGTTGCCGCATCTCGGCCCTGAGGGCGAGTGGCTGAACGAGCACGACCTCGAGGTGTACACCCGCGAGTTCGCGCACAGCGGCTTCTTCGGCCCCGTGAGTTGGTACCGCAACTTCGACCGCAACTTCGAGATCGTCACCGGCCTCGGCCCGGACCGCATCAGCATGCCCAGCTACTTCATCACCGGCGACGTGGATGTGGTGCGACTGATGGACCCCTCCGGCCCGGATCGCATGCGCGCCTCGCTACCCGACTATCGCGGCGAGACCATCATTCCCGGTGCCGGTCACTGGGTGCAGCAGGAGACCCCGCAGGCGTTCAACGACGCGCTGCTGGGCTTCCTTCGCACCCTGTAGGGCTTGGCGTCAGTTGCGCTGCAGCTTCGCCAACAGGCGGAGCAGTTCGAGGTACAGCCACACCAGCGTGATGAGCAGACCGAACGCGCAGAACCACTCCATCTGCTTGGGCCACTGGTTCTTCACGCCGCGCTCGATGAGGTCGAAGTCGAGCGCCAGGTTCATGGCCGCCAGACCGGCGGCGAACACGCTGAAACCGATGCCCAGCAGTGACGACGACTGCAGGAACGGCACAGTGGCACCGAACAGACTGATGACGAACGACACCATGTAGAACACCATGAGGCCGAGCGTCGCCATGATGATGATGCGTCGGAAGCGGTCGGTGACCTTGATGATGCGGCTCTTGTAGAGGAACAACATCACGGCGAACACGGCCAGGGTGGCACCGACGGCTTGCACGACGATCCCGTCGTACAGTTCGTTGTAGGCGCGCGAGATGGACCCGAGGAACACGCCTTCGCCGATCGCATAGATCGGCCCGAGAATGCGGGCGAGGCCCGGCTTGAAGGCCACCACGATGGCGCACACGAAGCCCACGATGATGCCCACGATGGACAGCATCGGCAGGTTCATCTGGCCGGAAGGATTCACGTCGGTGTTCAGCCAGCCGTAGGTGGCCGCGCCGAGCAGCAGCACCATCAGCACGCCGGTGGCGGTGGCGGTGCCGCCCACCGTCATCGTGCCACCGCTGCTCCAGGGGCTCACTGGCCCGTCGGTGATGGGCGCCCCGGGGATGGGGGTGCTGCGCAGCGCCGGGTCGGGCGCCGCCCAACCGGCCTTGGTGGCAGCAGCCACCTCGGTGGCCTTCTTCTCGTTCAAAAGCGGATTTGCCATGGTGCCCTCCGGGGTCGAGCGATGGTGGAGACCCTATCCGCGCACCACTCCCGAGGGGGGCGCACTGCGCCACACAGCTTCAGCCCAACTTCAGCGAGCGCTCAGCGCAGATCGTGCGCGCTGGGGCCATCCCAGAGGTCGATATCGGGTGGCGCCGAGAGCAATCCGGTGCATGCCGTGGCCATCTCCACCATGATCGGACTGTCGAAGTGCTCCCGCTGCGCCTCTTGGGAATCCCACTTCTGCACGATGAGGTACCGACCCGGGTGGGTGTAGGAAGCGCACAGATCGATGTTGCGGCACGCCGGTTCCAT
>CANHST010000218.1 GCA_947463235.1 Acidimicrobiaceae bacterium | reverse complement strand
CGGTGTTGTCGGTGTCGCCCGGCAGGGTGCTCGGCATCGTGGTGGCCGTGGGGTCGGGCACCGTTGCCGACGAGGGTCGCATCACGGGAGCGCTCTGGTCGACCACCAGGTCGGCCTGCACGATGAGACGTTGCCGAGACGTGTAGACGGGGGTGCAGGTGGCCAGCGTGAGGGTGGCCTTGGTGGGGTCCTTCGTGGGGATCACCGAGCCGTACTCGGACGGGTTCACCACCAACATGTTCGTGACCGCATAGGTGAAGGTGCCAGCCAAGGTGTCGACCTGGATGGTGTCGCCGATACGTACTTGATCGAGGTTGCGGAACGGTTCGCCGTAGGTGGTGCGGTGGCCGGCGATGGCGGCGTTGCCGAGCTGACCCGGCAAGGGAGTCTCTGCGAAGTGGCCGGGGCCCTGCTTCAGGTCGTTCACCCCTACGCCCTCCACCACGGTCTTGGTGAGGTCGATGGATGGGATGCGCAGGATGGCCACGGGCTCGCCCTCCGCCAACGCGTTCGGCGGAGCGACCGGAATGGTGCTGCTGGTGGTGGACACCTCGATCGTGGTGTCCGAGGGTTCCGCCGTTATGGAGGTGGAGGTGGAGGTGGTGGTGCTGCCGGAGGTGGATGTGCTCTGCAGTTGCTGTTGGAACTTCGAGGTGAGGTCGGCCTGTGCTCGGGCGGTCTGAATGCCCGTGCCCCACAGTTGGTAGGCGACGAATGCGAACATCAGCAGGCCCAGCGTGATGAGCGACCGGCCGATGATGCTGACGTTCCACCGCCAGTCGTGTGGCGGAGCAGGCCGCTCGAAGTAGGGCACCCGCCGACGTGCGTTCACGGGCATCAACGCTATCTGGGCGTCACCCCAGCGAGGGGGTCACCAACCCAGCGTCCCGGGACCGCCCTTGAACGGCCCGACCACTGCCGAGGTGATCCAGCCGCCGTAGAAGTTGCCGGGGTTGGGCAGTACACGCTCGTCGTCGACCCAGCACTCATCGACCTTCTGCGCGTAGAAGGCCAGGTGGTCGCGGATGGCATCGAAGCGGGGTGTGGGGTCGGCGTAGCTCCAGGCGGCGTCGGCCACGTCGTCGAGATGCCAGTAGGTGGCTGCCCCCTTCCATTCGCACCAACTGCTGCCGCGGCCGGTCGACAGGCGACCGAGCGCCACATCACCAGGGGGTAGGTAGAAGGCCGGCGGCTGGCTGGTTTCCAGTACCCGCAGGGCAGCGGTGGTGTCGGCCACGACGATGCCGGCGTGCACCACGCGCACTCTGCCGGGGAAGGGGACCACGACGGGCGGTCGCGGGTAGTCCCACACACTCTCCTGGCCGGGTTGCGGTTCGATGCGTTGCGGAGTCACCTGCGGATCTTGCCACCCGTTGGGCGTCGCTGCCGTGCGGGAAGTAGCGTTTGAGGCCGTGATGGAACCCGTGGTCCAGCTTTCCGGCGTGGTCGCGGTACTGGGCGGGTTCCCTGTGTTGGCGGGCGCCGACCTGACGGTGGCGCGTGGCGAGATCCTGCTGCTCCGGGGCCCGAATGGTGCCGGGAAGACCTCGTTGCTGCGGCTCTGTGCAGGTCTGCTGCCGGTGGAACGCGGTACGGCGATCGTCCTCGGCCACGACATCGCCGCCGACCGCACGGCGGCTCGCCATCGGGTGGGTCTGCTCGGGCATTCCAACGGCCTGTACGCCGACCTCAGCGTGGCCGACAACGTGGCGTTCTGGGGTGCAACGGTGGGTGCCACGCGTGACGAAGTGGCGGCGTCGCTCGACCGTATGGGTCTGTCGGGGCGACTGGCCAAGGTGCCGGTAGCGAGGCTCAGCGCTGGGCAGCGCCGTCGCACCGCGCTTGCGTGCCTGGTGGCTCGGCGAGCCGAGTTGTGGCTGCTCGATGAGCCGCACGCCGGGTTGGATGCGGCAGGGCGCGACGACCTCGACGCCACGCTGCGCGAAGCGGCTGCTGCGGGGGCCACCGTGATGGTGGCGAGCCACGAACTGGAACGCGCCGGTGCATTGGCGCATCGCGTGGTCGACATCGTGGGCGGGCAGGTGCGCGAATGAGCACCTGGCGTATCGCCCGATTGATCGCTGCGAAGGATCTGCGCATCGAACTGCGCAGCCGCGTGGTGACGAACCAGGTGCTGCCGTTCGCCGCTCTGGTGATGGTGATGTTCGCGTTCGCCCTCGATAACGACAACGTGCTCACCCGCGTTGCACCCGGGTTGGTGTGGCTGGCGACGATGTTCAGCATGTTGGTGCTGGTGCAGCGTTCGTTCGCCGTGGAGAGCGCCGATGGGGCGCTCGACGCGTTGCAGGTGGCCGGCGTGCGTCCGGGCGGCATCTTTCTGGGCAAGTCGATGGCGCTCGCCGCGCAGCTTGCGGTGCTGGAAGTCGTGCTGCTCCTGGCCGCCATCGTGCTGTACCAGGCGGAGGTGGCCTGGAGCGGCGCCGTGTTGTTGGTCACCACCTTCCTGGCCGCGACCACCGGGCTGGCCTTCGTCGGTACGCTCTACGGCGGTCTCGCTGCCGGGGCCAAAGGGCGCGAAACGTTGTTGCCGCTCCTGATGCTCCCGGTGGTGGCACCCGTGCTCATCGGTGCAACCCGGGCGACGGAAGCGGCGTTCGGAACCAATGGTGCGTCGTCCAGTGAAGGCTGGCCGTGGATCGGTCTGCTCGTGCTGTTCGCCGCTCTTTTCGGTACCGGCGGCACGCTTGCATTCGGATCGCTCATCGACGAATAGGCCCCACATGCCCGACCTCTCTCCTGTCTCGATCGCCCGGCCCACCGGCACCCGCTTCTCCCGGGTGCTCGGCATCGCGTCGTTGGTCGGCATTGCCTGGCTGGTGGTGTTCGGACTGTTCCTCTCGCCGAACGACGCGACGCAAAAGGCAGGCGTACGCATCCTGTACATCCATGTGCCGTCGGCGTGGTTGGCCTACCTGGCGTTCATCGTCACCGGCGTCAGCAGCGCCGCCTACCTGTTCAAACGCACCCGCAGCCTCACCTGGGACCGCATCGCCGGGGCCAGCGCCGAGGTCGGGGTGCTGTTCATGGGTGTCACGTTGGTCAGCGGCAGCCTGTGGGGCCGCATCTCGTGGGGCATCTTCTGGACCTGGGATTCGCGCCTCACCACCACGGCGTTCCTCTTCGTCACCTACATCGGTTACCTCGCGGTGCGCGGCCTCGGTGGCACCCACCAGCAGCGCGCTCGGCGCAGCGCCATCATCGCCCTGTTGGCCACGCTGGAGGTGCCCCTGGTGCACTTCAGCGTGAAGTGGTGGCGCCCACTGCACCAGCAGGAGAGCGTGGCCGAAGGCAAGCTCGACGGGTTGATGCTGTTCACCCTGTTCGTCGGCATCATCGCCTTCACGTTGTTGTACGTGTGGCTGGTGTTGCACCGTCAGCGTGTGTTGGCGATGGAGGACGCGCTCGACGACCAGGGTCTGGATGTGGCGTTGGCCGAGCGCCGCGCGGAAGGAGCGCAGGTCTGATGCTTGCCTCGATGAGTGTCTCGGAGCAGACGCCGTACGTGATCGTCAGCTATGTCGTCACCCTCGGCGGGATCGCGGTGTTCGCGTGGCGCATGCTGGCGCGTGCGCGCAAGATCGCCCCGCAGGTGCGTGAAGAGGATCGTCCATGGACCTGAGCCCTCGCGAAGCCGTCCCCACCGCTCAAGGTCGGAAGCGGAAGCGACCGTGGCTGGCCATCAGCGTGTTGGTGGTGGTGTTCGTGGCCGGCGGTCTGATGGTGGCCAAGTTCCTCACCAGCGCCGTCGACTACTACTGCAACGTGGACGAAATCGGCACCAAGAGCGGCTGCGATGTGGGCCGCAACATCCGCATTCAGGGCACGGTGCAGGCGGGTTCGGTCGAGAAGGCGTCGTCGGGCGCCACCAGTTTCGTCATCGAGTATCACGGTGTGTCCATGCCGGTGCAGGTGGGCAGCGAACCCAGTGGCATCTTCAAGGAATGCATTCCGGTCGTCGTGCGCGGCAGGGTGGCGGAAGACGCCACGGGCAAGGTCTTCGAAGGTGATGAGGTGATCGTGAAGCACGACAACTCCTACGACGCCGAGAACAAGGACCGTGTCGAACAGGCCAATGCGGAGGCTGCTCAGTGCTCGCAGAAGGGGTGAATGGCCTCTTCGGTCATTCCGCACTGATCATCGGCCTTGCGGCATCGGTGTTCGGCGCCGGGGCGTTGGCTACTGCCACCTTGCTGAAGGACCAGCGACTCGTACGCGCCGTGCAGGGCTACGTGTGGGTTGCTCTCATCGGTGCGGTGTTGGCGGTCGTGGTGATGGAGCGAGCGCTCATCACTCGCGACTGGACCATCGCCTACGTCCAGAAGGTCGGTTCGCCCGACACACCACCGCTGTTCAACTTCACGGCGCTGTGGAGCGCGCTCGAGGGCAGCATTCTGCTGTGGCTGCTGCTGTTGGCGATGTACACCTTCATCGTTGCTCGCCGTTACAAGGCCCGCATGGCCGACCCGTTGGTGGCCTGGGCGTTGGTCACCATGCTCGTGGTGACCGCCTTCTTCTTCTTCCTCGCACTCGGCCCCACCGACGCGTTCCAGGCGGGCGACCTTCCCAATTTCGCCAAGTGCTGCAAGGGTCCGAATCCGCTGTTGCAGAACCACATCCTGGTGCTGTTCCATCCGCCGATCCTGTACCTCGGCTACGTCGGTTTCACGGTGCCGTTCGCTTTCGCCATCGGTGCCCTCGTCACCGGTCGCGTGGGCGAAGGCTGGCTGGTGGAGACCCGTCGTTGGGCGCTGTTCGCGTGGGGCTTTCTCACCGTGGGCATCGTGCTCGGCAGTTGGTGGAGCTACGAGGTACTCGGTTGGGGTGGGGTGTGGGCGTGGGACCCCGTGGAGAACGCCAGCTTCCTGCCGTGGCTCACGGGCACGGCCTACATCCACTCGGTGATGGTGCAGGAGCGTCGCGGCATGCTGCGCGTCTGGAACCTCAGCTTGCTGGTGGCCACGTTCTCCCTCACCATCCTCGGCACGTTCCTCACCCGCAGCGGTGTGGTGAACAGCGTGCACGCCTTCAGCGACAGCACCATCGGGCCGTATCTGCTCGGCGCCTTCGGTGTCATCGTCGCGGTGTCGCTCGGCCTCATCGCCTGGCGCGGCGACCGACTGCGTTCGCCGGG
>CANHST010000217.1 GCA_947463235.1 Acidimicrobiaceae bacterium | reverse complement strand
GCGGAGCGCCCCTACGGCCACCCCGACCTGAAGAGCAAGTACCAGGACCAGACCGGCGCAACCGCCAGCAAGTACAACCAGAACACGTTGTAACCCGGCCCGGCTGGGCCGGCTCGCGCGCAGCGCGGGTGGCCCTCGCTTGACGCTGCGCCAGTCCCTCTTCCCCCATCCGAGTGGGTACTCGCACCCCGTATGCGAGTCCCGACTCGCATGGTGCTGTGGGACTCGCATGGTGCCGTGGGACTCGGATGGGCGCGTGGGACTCGGATGGGGACGTGGGACTCGGATGGGCGCGGGCCGGGCGGGGACCGGGGAACTGGCGCGGGTCAGTCGCCGGCGACGGGCTGCTGCAGGGGGGCGTCGGGGTGGGCGAGCTTGGCTTCGCCGGCCTCGATGGCGTCGAGCAGGTGGATGGCGATATCGGCCACCTTCACCTCGTTCTCTTCCTTGCCGGCCGCCTTCACACCGTCGTCGAGCATGATGTAGCAGAACGGGCAGGCCGTGGCCACACGACTGGCACCGGTGGAGATGGCCTCCACCGCACGCTCGTCGTTCACCTTCACGCCCACGCTTTCTTCCATCCACATGCGGGCGCCACCGGCACCACAGCACATGCCCTTGGTGCCGTTGCGCTGCATCTCGACCACCTCGATGCCCTTGATGCTGCCCACCACCTTGCGCGGTGCCAGGTACACGTCGTTGTGGCGGCCGAGGTAGCACGAGTCGTGGTAGGTGAGACGCTCCTCGAGCGTTGCCTGGCTCACGTCGAGCTTGCCCGAGGCGATCAGGCTCTCAAGCAACTGGGTGTGGTGCACCACTTCGTACTCGCCGCCGAGCTGCGGGTACTCGTTCTTCAACGTGTTGAAGCAGTGCGGGCACTGGGTGATGATCTTCTTCACACCCATGCCGTTGAGCATCTCGATGTTCGGCATGGCGAGCATCTGGAACAGGTACTCGTTACCGGAACGGCGAGCCGAGTCGCCAGTGCACATCTCGCTCGGGCCGAGGATGGCCACCTCGATACCGGCCCGCCGCAGCAGGTTCGCCATCGCCTGGGTGACCTTCTTGTTCTTGTCGTCGAACGAACCGGCGCAGCCCACCCAGTACAGGTACTCGGCGCTGAAGGGATCGCCCGGGTCGACCACGGCCACATCGAGACCGTTGGCCCAGTCGGCACGCTCGCCCTGGTTCATGCCCCACGGGTTGCCCTGGTTTTCCATGGCGCGGTAGGCGTTGCCCAGTTCGCTGGGGAAGTTGCTCTCCATCAGCGACAGGTAGCGGCGCATGTCGAGGATCTTGTCGAGGATCTCGATGTTGACGGGGCAGATCTCGTCGCAGGCGCGACAGCTGGTGCAGCTCCACACTTCCTCGGCCGTGATGCGGTCGAACAGCGAGTTGGCGGAGATGGTGATCTCCTTGTCGATCGACAGCGGCGGGGTGACCTGCGGGTTGGCCGAAGCCGCCATCACTTCGCCGGTCTTCAGCACGATCTCGCGCGGGTCGAGCGGCTTGCCGGTGGCGTGAGCGGGGCACACGCTGGTGCAGCGGCCGCACATGGTGCACGCATCGGTGTCGAGCAGCTGCTTCCACGTGAAGTCTTCCACCACGCTGGCGCCAAAGCTCTCGAGCGACGTCTCGGTGAGGTTGGGCATGGCCCGCATGGCGCCCTTCGGACGATCACGGTCCTTCAGGTACATGTTCAGCGGGCTGGTGAAGATGTGCCGCAGCATGGTGATGGGCAGCAGCACCAAGAACGCAGCGAATGCGACCACGTGGGTGATCCACATGATCTGGTGCCACGTGCTGAGGGTGTGCTCGGACGCACCGTCGAACAACTGGGCCAACGGGTAGCCGATGAAGCTCCACTTCTCGTGGCTGGGCGAACCGGCCTCGGCGATGCGGAAGGCCTCGGCGAAGAAGCCGGACAGACCGATCAGCAGGAACACGCCGAGGATGATGGCGTGCTCGGGCTTGGTCTTGATGCGAATGCGGTACGGGCGCTGCACGTAGCGGCGCACGATGGCCCACACGATGCCGACCATGAACACCAGACCGGCGAGGTCGCCGATGAAGCTGTAGGCCATGTAGGTGGTGCCGTGCAGGAACTTGAGTTCCTCGGGCAGCTGGTGGTCGATCTCGAGCACGGTGGTGACACCGAGCAACACCATGAAGCCGAAGTAGATCATCGAGTGCATCAAGCCGGCGGCGCTGTCGCGCAGCAGGGTCTGCATGTACGCACCGGCGCGGAAGTCGCGCAGGCGGTTCTTCACGTTCTTCTTGGTGGTCTTGCGGCGGTCGGGTGCGCCGCGCTCCCAGTTGCGCACGCGGTTCGAGAACGCGAACGCGCCCCACACCAGCAGCACCGGGATGACGGTGTAGAAGGCCACCTGAAGGGCGCCCGGAATACCGTCGAACACCTCGCGGGCGGGCTCCTTCGTGCCGTGCCACTTGGTGAGCTGCGGGATGATGCCGGAGGCCAGCGTGAACAGGCCCATGAAGATGCCGACTGCCAGCACCAACTTGTGCGGCGTGCGGTACCAAGCCTTGGTGGGGCTGGCGTCATTGGCGGGTGCGTCGTGAGTGCTCATAGTGCGCTCAGAACCCTAGTTCGCGTCGTCCGCCGGTACCGCCTCCGTGCGACAGAATGAAGGAATGCAGTCCAAGCGCACGCTGCCCACCATCCTGCTCGCATCCATCATCCTCGTGGCGGTCAGTGCCGCAGCGGCATGGGTGGCCGTTGGCGGACTTGCCACCGCCACGGCACGGGCGTTGGAACGCATGGAGTCTGCGCTGATCGCCAGCAAGGGTTTGGCCGATAGCACCGCCAGTTCGGCGAGCGAACTGGAACAGGTGGTCGCGGCCGTCAGCGACGGGCTGGCGAACACGGCAGATGCCGTCACTGCCACGGGCGATGTCAGTGCCAACGTGCGCAAGATCCTCGGTTTCATCGACTTCATCGGCAGCGTGGACGACCTGAAGAAGAGTCTGGAGGCCGCGGAGCAGCAGTTGGCTGCGGTAGCCAGTTCGCTGGATACCGCAAGCACCACCCTTGAAGACGCTGGGCCCGCGTTGCACGAGACCGTGCTGGCGTTGGCAGCCGTGCCCGACGAGATCGACGCTGCGCTGGCCGATGCCGCAGCCGCCCGCGAGCGCGTGGATCGTCAGATGTGGTTGTGGCGTCTGGCCGTCGTGGCTGGCTCGCTGGCCATCATCGGGGGCCTGTGGGGCGTGCGCGCCAACAGTCGTCGCGTCGATGCGTTGATGGCCGCGGTAGCGCCGCCTGCGGCACCTGCGGTGCCGGGGGCCTGAGTCGGTTCAGCCGAAGTTCTGGCGGTCGAGGTCGCGGATGCGACCCGCCAGTGTGGCCAGCAGCTTGTGCGCCAGCGCCGGCACGTCGTCGATGACGCCGATGAAGTGACGCTGGTCGAGCAGCAACAGTTCGCAGTCGGTCTCGCACACCACCGTGGCGGTACGCGGGCCGTGATCCAGCAGCGACAGCTCGCCCACCACGGTGCCGGGGCCGAACGAGCCGACCTTCTTGCCGTTGCGGCGCACGACGACCGAACCGCTGAGCACGATGAACGCTTCGCGTCCGGTCTGGCCCTGATCCACGATGAGCGTGCCGGCCGACATGGTGATCTCGTCGGACGCCTTCGCGATCTTCTCGAGTTCCTTGGTGGAGCATCCCTGGAACAGTGACACGTTGCGCAAGTGCTCGAGGTACGCCTTCTTGTTTGCCATGAAACAACAGTAGCGCGCTCGTCATCCCTGTCGGGACGCTGCAGGTTGGGGAAACATTCACTCAATCGATGTTGACCTATTCTACGGCGACCGATACCTTGCCATCGATGACGAACTCTGCCGACTTCGACCGCCGCGTGGCCATGCACGCTGCGCTCGGCGAAGCGGTGCGCCTGGCCATCGTCGACGATTTGGCCAGCAGCGATCGGTCGCCGAAGGAGTTGTGTGAGCGCCACGGCCTGGGCACCAACCTGCTGGCGCATCACCTCGATGTGCTGGAACACGCCGGCATCGTCCGCCGCGGCATCAGCTCTGGCGACGGCCGACGTCGTTACGTGCGACTGGAACGCGAGGCGTTGATGGCGCTCGGCGTGCGGGCCTCGTTACCGAAGGGCGACGTGCTGTTTCTCTGCACCCACAACTCGGCCCGCTCGCAGTTGGCAGCTGCGCTCTGGACGGCGTGCACCGGCGGTCAGGCATCCAGCGCCGGCACTCATCCGTCGCCGCGCGTGCACCGCGGCGCAATTGCTGCTGGCCGCCGAGTGGGCTTGGACCTGCGCGGGGCTGAACCCCGCGCCGTCGCTGCTATTCAGCGTGCGACGCAGGTGATCACCGTCTGCGACCGCGCCCACGAAGAACTGCATGGCCAACCGAACTGGTGGCACTGGAGCATCCCCGACCCTGTCGTCGATGGCAGTCCTGCCGCCTTCGACGCCGTGGTCACCGAACTCACCCGACGCATCGAGGCACTCGCATGAGCACCACCCCTGTCCGTATCGGTATCAACGGTTTCGGTCGAATGGGCCGCCTGGTGGTGCGCGCCCTGGGGCGGCACCCCGAACTGCAACTCGTGCACGTGAACGAACACAAGGGCGACGTGGCCACCGCTGCTCACCTGTTGGAGTTCGACAGCGTTCACGGTCGCTACCAGGGCACCGTGGGCCACGATGGCACGAACCTGCACATCGATGGCGCAACGGTGAGCTACTCGGCCCACAACACAGCCGGCGCAGTGCCGTGGGGCGACCATGGCGTGGAACTGGTGCTGGAGTGCACCGGCGCCTTCCGTACCGTGCCCACGCTCGAGCCCTACTTCGAGCGTGGCGTGCGCAAGGTGGTGGTGGCCGCCCCGGTGAAGGACGACGAGGCCCTGAACGTGGTGATGGGCTGCAACGACCACCTGTACGACCCGGATCGCCATCGCATTGTCACGGCCGCTTCGTGCACCACGAACTGTCTCGCCCCGGTGGTGAAGGTGTTGCACGAGCCCATCGGTATCGAGCGCGGGGCCATCACCACACTGCACGACCTCACCAACACACAGGTCATCGTCGATGCCCCGCACAAGGATCTGCGCCGAGCGCGCAGTGCGGTGAACTCGCTGATTCCCACCACCACCGGCTCGGCGACGGCCAT
>CANHST010000216.1 GCA_947463235.1 Acidimicrobiaceae bacterium | reverse complement strand
CGCTGGACGGCGTCGCGGTGGGCACTGTGGACGGCGCGGGCAGTGCCGCGTTCGGATCGAACACCACGTTGTTGTTGCCGGTGTCGACCGCGGCGTCGAACGTCGGCGCCGCGGATCGATAGAACGCCAGCAGCGAACCGCCGAGCACCACCACGCTGACCGCGGTGCACGCGGTGATCAATCGCCAATCGGCACGCTCGCGGCTCTTCCACCATCGACCGAGCACGCCCTTGCGAATGGGCGTCTCCACCCAGCGGTAACACGCCTCACTCAGCGGCACGGCGATCAGCATCGCGAGCGCGAACCGACTCCAAGAACCGCTGTAGGCATTGCAGATTCGACTGATCGGCCACGTCCACAGGTACAGGCCGTACGAGCGTTTGCCGATCTCCACCATCGGCTTCGAACCGAACACCGCCCGGGCACCGGAGGCCCACGGGTGCACCACCACCGCAACCAGGGCGGTGGAGGCCAGCGTCACCATCGGCAACATCCACACGTAGGTGGCGCCCTTGGCCACATGACCCGACACGAACGCAGCGAGCAACAGTGCCACCGCGCCGACGGCCGCCAGGTCGAGCGCGCGGCCGGCGTCGGGGCGCGGCTCGCCGCTCACACGCCATGGGCGCCACAGGAACGCCATCGCCGCACCAAGGAGTAGACCACTCGAGCGGGTGAACGTGCTGAGGTACAGGAAGTTCGTGGTGTCCACCGGCTGCATCTGCATCCGGAACGGATTGAAGAACTGCGTGGGCCAGCCGACGAGGTAGCAGACGGCGGTGCCCACCATCACCGCGGCCGACACCATCACCAGTGCGCGACCGCGAGCACGATCTGCCACAGGCCGCTTGGCGATGAGGATGAACACCAGCGGCCACAACAGGTACCACTGCTCTTCCACCGCCAGGCTCCACAGGTGTCGGAACAGCGTGGGCGTGCCGCTGAAGTATGCGACCTGACTGAAGATCTGACCCCAGTTGGCGAGGTACAAGATGCCCCACGGGTAGTCGCGACGCATCTGCGAGTGCTGTTCGGGCGAACCCCAGAACACCGCCCAGACGCCGATCACGGCCAGCATCGTGAACAGGGCCGGCAGGAGTCGGCGCCACCGGCGAACCCAGAACTGCCACAGGTCAACCCTGTGGGCTCGATCGCGTTCCTCGATCAAGAGCGACGTGATGAGAAAGCCGGAGACGACGAAGAACACCTCCACGCCGAAGAAGCCGCCCGAGATCCAGCGGAAGCCCCCGTGGTAGAGGATGACGGCGATCACCGACATGGCGCGCACGCCATCGAGGCTGGGCTGGTAGCCCATGGTTGGCCGCGTTGAGGAATCGGGTCGACGAGCTTCCAACCGCTCGAGGCGTTCGAGCGCGCGGTGTTCGGTCGGGTTGGCCACGGTGTCGAAGTCTCGCAGGAATTCAGTGTGCGGAGGGGGTCACCGCTGCACCGTCGGCGGGGCGATGAATGCCCCAGCCCACCAACAGCAACAACGCTGCAGCACTCAGACCGGCACCCAGCACGTACGGGCTCCACTCGCCCACGTGGTCGAACATCCAACCGGCCATCGGCGGGCCGACGATGCGGCCGATGGCACCGGCCGACTGCTGGTAACCCATCGCTTCCCCGCGGCGGGCGGGCGGCGCATAGTCGGACACCATCGTGGTGAGGCTCGGCGAAGCCACACCCTGACCGAACGACAGCAGCGCCAGCGACACACCCAGCAACACCCAACTCTGGGCACCGGCCAGCAGGGCCAAGCCCACCACCAGCAGGCCCACGCCCACCACGTACATCCGGTGCACGCCGTACTGCTTTGCGAGCCTGCCGTACAGGCCACCCTGCACGATCACGAGGATGATGCCCACGCCCAGGAACACGAACGCCGAGCCCTTCTCGCCGAACCCGAACCGATGGTGGCCGAGGAGCGCAAACGTGGCTTCGAAGGCGGTGAACGCCACCGTGGTGATGAACCCCACCAACGCGAGTCGACGCAGTACCGGCGAGAGCGCATGCCGCCGCAACCCACGCTCGGCGTGAGGCACCGCTGCGCCCTGCGGCTTCGTTTCCGGCACTCGGATCATGGCGGCGATGGCGTTGATCGTTGCCAACACGCCGGCCACATAGAACGGCACGTGCACGCCACCGAGCGATGCCAGTCCGCCGAGCGCCGGCCCGAGCACGAACCCGATGCCGAAGGCGGCGCCGAGCAGACCCATCAACCGGGGTCGATCCTTCGGCTCGGCCATGTCGCCCACGGCGGCCTGCGCCACGGCCAGGCTGGCACCTGAACCACCGTCGATGATGCGGCCAGCGAACAGCACCCAAAGGGCCCCGGCGGCACCTGTCACGAAGCTGCCGATGGCCGTACCGATCAGCGAGATGACGATGACCGGCTTGCGGCCGATGCGGTCGCTGAGGCGGCCGAGCAGCGGCGCGCACAGGAACTGGGCCAGCGAGAAACTGGCGAATAGCAAGCCCACGGTGAGGCCCGACGCCCCGAACCGCTCGGCATAGCGAGGCAGGATGGGAACGACGATGCCAAAGCCCACCAGGTCGAGGGCGACGGTGGACCAGATGGTCCAGTACCCCTTGGGGAACGGGGTGCGCTCCCCTTTCGCTGCTGCCTTCGACACGAGCATCGTTTCTACCGCGTCCGACCCCCTCTGCACCGCCATCACACCGAGATCTGTCGGCGGCTCATGTTGGCGCGGTCATCGAAATGGGCCGATACGGCCCATTTCGATGCCCGCGCCGTCAGGCGGCGAGCCGCAAGCCCTTCGATACCTGGGTCGCCACCCAGTCGGGCCGGTCGCGTACGTCGTCGTAGGTGAACGTGATGACACGCTTACCGCGCAGGGTGAGTTCCGTGCGCCGTTGCTCGTCGAGTTGGCGTTGGCGGCGGCTCGAGTGGGTGCCGTGGCCGGCGACCTCCACCACCAACCCGCCGGGGAACTCGGCATCCACCCGCGCCACGACGCGACCATCGGCCCGATAGGTCTTCTGCAGCACCGGCCGAGGCAGGCCCGCCCGGCGACACAGCGCAAGGAACCACCGCTCCAGTCGGCTCTCGCCGCCACTGTCGACCATCGCATCGAGCAGCATCCGACTTCCATTCAGCGACGAACGATGCTCAGCGATCACTCTCGTGCGCAGCCGTTGCTCCGCAGTGAGTCGCAACCGAATCGCCGAGTCGATCGCGTTCTCCGTCTCGGCCTGACTGAAGCGGAACAGCGGTGCATCCACGATGAGGCGCTCCGCCCGAACCACCCAGAGCCCTTCGATGCGTTGCAGATCGCGGCGTGGCACCGGCACACGCGTGGACACCACGACACCGCCACTGCGGCGGCTCCGGCCGCCACGCGCAACCAGGTGCTCGATGACGTCGGCGTCGAAGCCGTCGAGCCGCATCAGCCTGGCGGCCGACCGGCCAGCCACGTAACCCGCGCCATCGAGGTCGAAGTGCGCCGCGATGAGGGCCCGCGACCATGTGTCGGGCGACCCTGCCATCGCGTACGAACGTGAACCCAGTCGCTCGATGAGGCCTCGATGCTGCCACTTCATACGAAGCGACGAGTCGACGCCGACCGACTGGAACTGCCGCACCGAGACGACTGAGTGTTGTGTGGCGGCCAGTGCCGCAATGGATCGAAAGCGTTCATCCATGCCAGCACGGTGCCAGAAGGGTGCGACACCGGGCCGTGGGCATCGAAATGGGCCGATACGGCCCATTTCGATGACCGCGCTGGGCCGCGCCGGGTCGCGCAGTGACCGCGCCGGGTCGCGCAGTGACCGCGCCGGGTCAGCGGCGGAGTTTGGTGCCGTCTTTGGTGGTCTCGACGGTCCAGCCGTCGGCCTGCAGTTCGGCACGCAGGGCGTCGGCCGCAGCGAAGTCTTTCGCAGCGCGAGCGGCATCGAGCGCGGCGGCCTTCTCTGCAGCCTCGGCGGGCACATCGCCACCGGCGTTCAGCACCAGACCCACAGCGGCGCAGATCTCGTGCACGGCGGCCACCAACGGAGCGGCATCGGTACCACCGTCGAGGGCGATGTTGGTTCGGCGCACTGTGTCGAACAACAGCGCCAACGCAGCCGCCGTGTCGAGGTCGTCGTCCATGCGCTCGCGGAACTTGGCCACCACGTCGGCATCAGCTGCAGCTGCAGCAACGCCAGCGGTGCGAGCGGCGAACGAGTCGAGCGTGGCGAGATTCTTCACCGAGTCGTCGATGTTCTTCTGCGTGACCGTGACCGGGCCGCGATAGTGCGACGTGAGCAGCAGCATGCGGTACGCACGCGGGTCGTAGTGCTCCATCAGGTCGAGCAGGTTCGCCACGTTGCCGAGGCTCTTCGACATCTTCTCGCCCTCGGTGTCCACCACGAACCCGTTGTGCATCCAGTGGTTCGCGAACTTCTTGCCCAGTGCCACCGCCTGGGCACGCTCGTTCTCGTGGTGCGGGAACATGAGGTCCATACCGCCGCAGTGCAGGTCGAAGCCTTCACCCAGCAGGTCGAGGCTCATCACCACGCACTCGCTGTGCCAGCCCGGCCGGCCATCGCCCCACGGCGACGGCCACGACGGCTCACCGGGCTTGGAGAGCTTCCACAGTGCGAAGTCGGCCGGATGGCGCTTGTGTTCGGCGCCGAACACCTCGCGCTCGCCGCCGCCCTCGAGCATGTCGTGCAGGTTCTGGTTGGCGAGCAAGCCGTAATCGGCGACGGACTCGACGCTGAGGTACACGCCGTCGGCGGTGACGTAGGCGCGGTCGATAGCAACGAGTTCGCCGATCATGCTGACCATCTGGTCGACGTATTCGGTGGCGTGCGGCACGTCGGTGGGACGGGCCACGCCGAGCTTGCCCATGGCGTCGAACCACACGGTCTCGCACTTATGGGTGATGTCTTGCCACGGCCTGCCTTCGCGGTCGGCGCGGTCGATGATCTTGTCGTCGATGTCGGTGATGTTGCTGGCCAGCCGAACGCTGAGACCACTCCACTCCAAGTACCGGCGCAGCACGTCGTACACCAACGTGGCACGCCCGTGGCCGAGGTGGGGAGGTCCGTACACGGTGGGACCACACAGGTAGATGCTCACCGTGCCGGGCTCGCGGAGTTCGAGCTCGCGGACCTGCCGGGTGGCGGTGTCGTACAAGTGCAGCATGG
>CANHST010000215.1 GCA_947463235.1 Acidimicrobiaceae bacterium | reverse complement strand
GGGGCGCGGTGCGCGTGGGCGAGGTGGTCTACGACGAACTCGGTGGCTTCCAGGTGATGCAGGATCCCGAGGGCAACGAGTTCTGTTTCATCCATGGCCCGACGGCCATCACCGCCTGACCACCATCACCGCCGATTGGGTCAGCGGCCAGCGCGGAGCAGCGTGCCGGGCAGAGCGCCGGTGAATTCGTCGTTGGCGACGGTCTGCACGCCACCACACCAGGTGCCGACGTAACCGGTGGCCTTCTGCACCAGTCGGCGTGCGTCGGCCGGCAGGTCGTATGCCATGCGAGCGGGGCCGAACGCGAGACGGTCGTAGTCGATGAGGTTGATGTCGGCGCGCATGCCCGGAGCGATGACGCCGCGGTCGGCCAACCCGTAGAACGCTGCCGTCTGGGAGGTCTGGCGATGCACCACGTGCTCGAGCGACAGCTTCGGGCCGCGGGTTCGGTCGCGAGTCCAGTGGGTGAGCATGAACGTGGGCATACCGCCGTCGCAGATTGCGCCGCAGTGAGCACCCGCATCGCTGAGCCCCATACGCGTGTACGGGTGCTGATGTGCCTCGTACGTGAAGCCCAGATCGCCGTAGCTGTAGTTGAAGAACGGTGCGTAGATCATGCCATTGCCATCGAGCGACGTGAGGTGGTCGAGGATGATCTGCATCGGTGGCGTGCCGGTGCGGCGCGAGATGCCACCCACACTGTCGTCGCGGTGCGGTTCGTAGTCGATGTTGCCATCGGTTGCCAGCCACATGCCGTCGAGCTTGTCGAGGATGGCCTTCTGCATGAACCCGCCGTCGTCGGGTACTTCCTCGATGATGCGGCGGCGGCGCTCGGGCTCGGCCAACGCCACCAGTCGCTCTGCGAGGGGCAGGAACATGATCTCGTGGTACGCCGGATGGAACATCAGCGGGTGCACGCTGCCCTGCAGGCAGTAGAGGATGCCGATGGAACGCCCGGCCACCTGCGCGAACAGCGGCAGTCCGTCGGCATGCGCCTCGTCGAGTTGCTGCAGCACCTGGCGCCACATGTCGGGCCCGTAGTCGGGCTGGCTGAGGTTCACGGCGACGGGTAGGCCGGTGGCGGCTGCGAGGCGGCGCATCCAGGGCCATTCCTCCACCGCCACCCGGGCGTGCTCGGGTGCGAACTGGAACACCCCGTGGCCCACGCGCTGCATTGCCTGGGCGATGCCCATCAGTTCGCGCTCGTCGGCGTGTGTGCCGGGCACCAACACGCCGTCCTTGGCCCGGTGCAGCGACGTGCGGCTGGTGGAGAAGCCGAATGCTCCCGCACGCAACGCTTGCTCCACAATGGCCGCCATCGTGGCGATCTCGGCGTCGGTGGGAGCCTCATCGTTGGAGGCTCGTTCGCCCATCACATAGGCGCGCACCGGGGCATGCGCGATCTGCGCCCCGACATCGAGCACGAGTGGGACCTGCGCGACGGCGTCGAGGTACTCGGGAAAGCTTTCCCACGCCCACGCGATACCGGCCGTGAGCGCGCTGCCGGGAATGTCTTCCACGCCTTCCATCAGTTGGATCAGCCAGTCGTGGCGATCGGGTTGCGCCGGAGCAAATCCGACGCCGCAGTTGCCCATCATCACGGTGGTGACGCCGTGCCAACTGGACGGCGTGACGAAGGGGTCCCAGGTGACCTGCGCGTCGTAGTGCGTGTGGATGTCGACGAAGCCTGGTGTCACCAGTCGGCCGTCGGCCTCGACGGTCTGCGTGCCAGCGCCGAGCGTGCCGGCCACTTCGACGGCGGTGATGGTGGTGCCATCGACGGCGATGTCGGCGTGGCGTCCTGGGGCGCCGCTGCCATCGACGAGAAATGCGTTGCGGATGACGAGGTCGTGACTCACGCCAACATCTTCGCGTGTTCGTGGAGCCGTCCGTTCGATGAGATGGCGGTGTCGCTGGAGAACGTGCGTGCGCCGTGGCGGTCGGTGAAGGTGCCACCCGCTTCCTCCACCACGACCATCACTGCGGCGAGGTCGTATTCCTGCAAGCCGACGGCATCGATGGCGAGGTCGACGGCGCCTTCGGCCACCAGCATGTGTTGCCAGAAGTCGCCGAACCCGCGGGCCCGATAGGCGGCCTGCTGGATCTTCACCAGTTCACCGGTGAGGCCCAGGTCGTCCCACCCCTTGGCGAAGGTGACGCACACCTGCGCCTCGGCAATGTCGGCGACGTCGCTCACGTGGATGCGGCGACCGTCGGCGAACGAGCCCAAACCCTTCGCTGCCCACCACCGCTTGCCCATCGCAGGTGCCGACACCACGCCCACCACAGCGCCGAACTCGGCGTGCGTGAGCGACACCAGCGACGCCCACACCGGAATGCCGCGCACGAAGTTGCTGGTGCCATCAATGGGGTCGATGATCCATCGCCATGGGCTGGAGGTGTCGCCCACCACGCCGTGCTCCTCGCCGAAGAAGCAGTGGTCGGGCCGGTGCTGCAACACCTCGTTGCTGATGGCGGTCTCCGTGTTGCGATCCGCTTCGGTCACCTCGGTGCGATTGGACTTCCAGTCCAGACTGAAATCGCGGCTGGTGTAGTACGGCAGCGTGATGGCATCGGCGATGTCGGCCAACTGGATGGCGAACTGCAACTCGCTGAACGCATCGAACTCGGGGATGGGCGTGGAGGTCACGCGCTCAGGCTAGGACGGTGCGAGCCGCGGCCACGATGCCGTCGGCGTCGAGGCCCAGTTGCGCCAGGATCTTTTCGGCCGCACCCTGCGGCAGGAACTTGGCAGGGATGCCCAGCACCTGCACCGGCACGGTGGCGGCCAGCGCATGCACCTGATCGGCGATGTTCATGCCGATGCCCCCGTCGCGTACACCGTCCTCGATGGTGATGACCGCTCGATGGGCCGCGGCGTCGGTGATCATCGCTGGGTCGAGGGGCAGGCAGCAACGCACGTCCCACACCGTGGCGTCCACACCCGTGGCGGCCAATGCCTCTGCGGCGGCGAGTGCATCGTGCACCATCTTGCCCACGGCCAGGATGGCCAGCGAGCCGTCGCCCTTGCGCGCCTGGCGGGCCAGCAACCCGGTGCCCACTTCGTGCTCGGTGACGTGGCGGGCGGCACCGCGAGGCCAGCGCAGTGCCACCGGACCTTCATCGGCGAGCGACACGGCGTCGTGCAGCATCGCAGTGAGTTCTTCGGCGCTGGACGGAGCCAGCACGCGCATGCCCGGCACCTTCGACAACAGCGCCATGTCGTACACGCCGTGGTGGCTGGCGCCGTCGGGACCGGTGATGCCCGCACGATCGAGGCAGAAGATCACCGGCAGGCGGTGCAGCGCCACGTCGTAGACCACTTGGTCCCACGCCCGGTTGAGGAACGTGGAGTACACGGCCACGATGGGGCGTAGACCGCCCATCGCCATGCCGGCGGCGCCGGTGACGGCGTGCTGTTCGGCGATGCCGACATCGAAGAAACGGTCGGGGAAGCGGGCCTGGAACGGCAGCAGGCCGGTGGGGCCGGGCATGGCTGCGGTGATGGCCACTACGCGGGGGTCGAGTTCGGCTTCCTTGATGATCGCATCGGCGAAGGCCTGCGTGTAGCCGGTGACCACGGCGGGCGGGGGGCCGATGGCCGGGTCGAACACAGGCGCGTCGTGCAGGTGCTTCTCGTCGTCGTCCTCGGCAGGGGTGTACCCGCGACCCTTCTGGGTGAGTACGTGCACCACGATGGGGCCCTCGGCCGAGAGCTCCACGGCGTTCTGGAAGGTCTCTTCGAGTGCCTTGATGTCGTGGCCGTCGACCGGGCCCACGTAGCGCACGCCGAGTGCCTCGAAGAACGACGGCGGCTGCAGGAACTCGCGCACCGCAGCCTTCATCGCGTCGACGCCCTTCTCGGCTTGAGAGCCGACATAGGGAAGGTCGCGAAGGAACTGTTCGAGGCGTCGTTGACGGCGCACGTACACCGGGTTCAGGCGAATGTCGGTGAGCGCATGCGACAGCTTCTCGGTGATGCGGTCGGGCAGGCTGGGGTGGTCCATCTCGGCCTGTTCCTTCGGCGAGATGCCGGCCGTGAGGTTCGAGATGGTGGGGGCGTAGCTGCGGCCGTTGTCGTTCAACACGATGACGACGCGCTGCTTGCTGTGGCCGATGTTGTTCAGTGCCTCGTACGCCATGCCACCGGTCATGGAGCCGTCACCGATGATGCCGACGATGTGGCGGAACTGGTTGGTGCCGAGTTCGCGGCCCACCGAGAGGCCGTAGGCGTAGCTCAGCACCGTGGAGGCGTGGCTGTTCTCGATGAAGTCGTGCTGGCTTTCCTCACGGTTCGGATAGCCGGACAGGCCGCCAGCCTGGCGCAGGTGCTCGAACCCGGCCTGACGTCCGGTGAGGATCTTGTGGACGTACGCCTGGTGACCCGTGTCCCAGAGCACGGCGTCGGTGGGCGAGTCGAACACGCGGTGGAGCGCCAGGCTGAGTTCCACGACACCGAGGTTGCTGCCCAGGTGGCCGGCGTTCTCTGCCACGGCATGCACGATGAAGTCGCGGATCTCGCCGGCGAGATCGTCGAGCTCCGGGTAGTTCAGTTCGCGAAGGTCGGCGGGTTGCCGAATCTCGTGCAGGGCCATGACGGTGCCACGCTACCCCTCAGCGTTCGGACCGCCGCATCGTGCGTCAGGTCGGGTGCGCTTCGTGCCATTGGTGGCGCATTTCGGACCCGTGGGATCGTGGTGGGCCAGATCTGGCACGTTGCGTACCCGTGGGTCCGTTGTGCGACACGCCCGGACTCGGCAGACCCGAGGGCAGATCGAACCGGCCGCAAGGTCCGCGCCAACGAGTGCCCCATCGAGGGCGTGGTGGCTGGGGTGGGCGCAGCGCTGTGCATCGTCGGGCTTTGGCGGCTTCGCCGCAACAGCCGCGTTCACTCAGATCGGCAGATAGGGCGCGGAGAGTACTGAGCCGTGCAAGGATGACCTTCACTGTCCACGTTCGGCGAGGTGTGCCATGTCTGACAATCCAGCAGTGATCTGTCGTCTCTGCGGCCTTGGTTTTCGTGACGCCGACGCGGTGGCGAAGGTCGGTAGTGACTTCTTGCACGCGTCCTGCGCCGAGCTTGCCTATTCGGACCGGTCGGACTGGAAGCACACGGAGATCGGAACGCTGAACCAACTCTCGCGAGGCGCTATCAGCGGCGGCGGAAGCCTCTAAACGACGCGCTGGTCCATGCC
>CANHST010000214.1 GCA_947463235.1 Acidimicrobiaceae bacterium | reverse complement strand
TTGGCCTCGAGCCACTTCCGCACCTGCGGCAACAACGTGGCCAGACCGATGAGCCCGGCCAAGGCCACAGTGGCACCCACCACCCGATGGCCGTCGGTGAGCACCACCACCAGCGCTCCGCCGACGATGAGGCCCAACCCTGAGGCGGCGAGCGCGAGGCGACCGCTCTTGTTCGCCGACACCGTGGTGGCTGCCGACGCCGCCCTCGTGGTGGTGGCGTCGAGCGCTCGCTCGGCCCAGACGAACTCGGAGGCGAGGATGGCCAGACCGAGGATGATGACGATGAGGCCGGGTCCGGGCAGCACGAGCATCGCAACGCCGGCACCGAGCACGGCGAAACCGAGCACCAGCGCCACTAGCCGCTTGGTGTTGCGGCCGATCCAGCGCAGCCATTGAGCGGGTGTATGGAGACGAGACATGAGGGGCCTTTCGACGGAACGGTGGTTCGGGTCGAAGGTCTCTCCCGGCCGCCGAAGCGGTCCGTGGTGCCGGGCGGGAACCGGCCGGGGCCGATTCGCTGCCGTGATGACGACACCGACGCAGAGGGATACTCCCCTTCAAAGGTGCAGGGTACTGGCCGAGTTGTCGTCTGTCACCGCGCCCATCTCTGTGGCCGGTATCGCGCGGTGCGCGCGAGCGGTCGCGTATCGTTGCCGCGTGTCCGAACCCGTCACTCCAGCGCGTCGCCGCAAGGGCGGGACGAAGACGTCGGCGTTTGGTGTGGGCAAGCGCGAGGGCCACGACTCGTCGGCGTTCTACGAGCGGTTCCATGCGCCCGAGGTGAGCGACGACGAGACGATCGGCGAGCCCGGTGTGCTCGACACCATCGTGGTTGGCGATGCCCGCAACATGAGCGAGGTGGCCGACAACTCGGTGGCATTGGTGGTCACGTCGCCGCCGTACTTCGCCGGCAAGGCATATGAGGAAGCGTTGGGCGAAGGCCACATTCCGGCCAACTACGTGGAGTACCTCCAGATGCTGGAAGACGTGTTCGCCGAATGTGTGCGCGTGCTGCAGCCAGGAGGCCGCATCGCGGTGAACGTGGCGAACCTGGGCCGCCGCCCGTACCGATCGCTGGCCGCCGACGTGACCACCATTCTTCAGGACGATCTGCGTTTGCTACTGCGCGGCGAAGTGGTGTGGGTGAAGCAGCGTGGCGCGGCAGGCAACTGCGCGTGGGGCAGTTTCCAGCGGCCCGGCAACCCGGTGCTACGCGATTTGTCCGAACGGGTGATCATCGCCTCGAAGGGTCGTTTTGATCGGGCCATCGACGCCAAGCAGCGTGCCAAGCGCGGCATGCCTTCGGTGAGCACGATGAGCCGCGACGAGTTCATGGAGAGCACGGTCGACGTGTGGGAGATTCCGCCGGAGAGTGCGTCGAGGGTGGGGCACCCTGCGCCCTTCCCCGTGGCATTGCCCGAGCGTTTGATTCACATGAACACCTACGAAGGCGAGTTGGTGCTCGACCCGTTCATGGGTTCGGGTACCACCGCAGTCGCAGCCAAACGGACCGGTCGTCACTTCGTCGGGTACGACACCGACGCCGGGTATGCGGCAGCGGCACTGGCTCGCGTTGCCGACACCGCGGTCGTGCCGCAGGTGCGGGTGCGCGCCGGCGAAGGACGCGTCACCGACCCGGTTGAAGGTGGCTGGGCAGCGAAGGATCTCGCCATCGCCTTGCTCACCGACGCGGGGTTCGACAACATCGTCGACGATGCGAAAGTGGTGACCGGCGTGGTGCCCACACTGGCCGCAACCGACCGGAAGGGCCGCCGCTGGTACTTCGAGGTGGTGGGCGGTCGCACGACGAACCGTCCGGGAGCGCAACGCATCGAGTTGCTGTGGCGAGCCATCGCGAAGGGTGCAGTGGTACACGAGGCCGAGCCGAAGGCGGGCTTCGCGGTGCTCACCGTGGGCTTGCCCGCATCGGCGGCGGGCGGCCGAGCGCTGCAGACCGTGACGGGGCCGAAGAAGCCCGTTGCTGCGGTCGTGGATGTGATGGCCGCTGATGCCACCAGTGCCCTCAGCGCTCTCGCCGGGTGACCCACCGCGCGCTACCGTGCCCCACGATGGCCGACGCATACGACCTGCATTCCGAACCCAGCCCGCATGAAGTGGGAATGACCTGGGCGGGCGACACCACGTTCGCCCGGTTCCCTCGCTTCCAGCCCGGAGCGCCTGCCGACCTGGCGGTGCAGGGCGTGGCATACGACCTGGGCGTCACCAACCGTCCGGGCTCTCGCTTCGGTCCGCGGGCCATCCGCGAACAGAGCAGCCTCTCGGGCGAGTTCGAGCACACGCTGTGGCCGTGGCCGTCGGGAACGTTGAGTAACCGGGTGTGCGTGGATGCCGGCGATGTGCCCTTCCCGCCCGGCACCACCGATCTGATGCTCGACGCCACTCAGCGCCGCACCAGTGCCCTCATCGCTGCGGGATTGGGCGTGGTGTCGCTGGGCGGCGACCACCTGGTGAGCCTTCCTCTGCTCCGTGCTCACGCCGAGCACTACGGGCAGATGGCGTTGGTGCACTTCGATGCGCACAGCGATACCTGGGAGTACCGCGAAGACGATCCACTGCACCACGGGATGATGTTCCTGAAGGCGGCGCGCGAAGGTGTGATCGAGCCGGCATCGTCGGTGCAGATCGGCATGCGCACACCGAACGACACGATGGGTTTCAACGTGTACGACATGAACAAGGTGGTCGACATGTCGCTGGCGCAGATGGCCGATCTGATTCGTGAGCACACGCACGGCATGCCGATCTATCTCACCATCGACATCGATGCGCTCGACCCGGCGTTCGCCCCGGGCACGGGTACTCCCGTGATCGGTGGGCTCACGACGGCGCAGTTGCGTGGCGTGTTGTTCCGCCTCCAAGGCCTCGACATCGTGGGTGCCGATCTGGTGGAGGTGGCGCCACATTACGAAGGGTCTGCGCAGATCACTGCGCTGGCTGGTGCCACCATCGCGCACGACGAACTGCACCTGCTGGCTGGCTCGCCGCGTCGCAACTGACGGTCAGAACATGGCCTGGGTGATCGTGTAGATCAGCAGGCCGGCCAGACCACCGACGATGGTGCCGTTGATGCGAATGAATTGCAGGTCGCGACCGACCTGCAACTCCAGTCGCTCGGCGGTTGCCTTGCCGTCCCACTTGGCGACGGTCGAGGAGATGATCTCGGCCACCTCGCCGCGGTAGTGGTCCACCACGTACCCCGCAGCACGACGTACCCAGTCATCTACCTTCGCCTGGAGTTCGGGCTCGGCTTTCAGACGCTCGCCGAGGCGTTGCAGGGATCCATCGATGCGTTGGCGCAGTTCGCTGTTCGGGTCGTCGGTGGCGATGAGCGTGGTGCGTTTCACCTCGCCCCACAGGCTCTGTAGCCACGCCTGCACATCGCGATGCTCCAGGAGTTCGGCCTTCACATCCTCGAGCTTGGTGATGAGCCCGGGGTCGGATTTCAGGCGTTCTGCGAAGTCGAGCATTCGCCGGTCGATCGCTTGGCGCACTTCGTGCTCAGGGTTGCGACCGATGTCGGCGAGGAACCGATGCACTGCGGTGTAGATCTTGTCGAAGATGCGGTCGTCGATGCCTTCGGGCACCCACCACGGCGACTCCGTGGCGAGGCGTTGGCGAAAGGTGCTGCGGTTGTCGTCGAGGAACCCGCCGAGCCCGGAGAGCGTCACGTCGAGCAGCCGGTGATGATGACCGCCTTCCATCGCCAGATCGATGGCCCGGCCCATCAGCGGGGCGATCGATGTGCTGCGCACCTTGCGCTCGATGATTCCTTCCAGTGCGGTGCCGACATCGCGATCGTCGATGACCTCGAGGCTGCCGCGCAGGGCATCGGCCACGGCAGTGCCGGCTTTGGCGGCGTTGGCATCCTCGGCCAGCCAGGTGCCGAGGCGTTGCCCGACGTGCGCCTGGTCGAGTCGCTCATGCAACACCTCGCGAGTGAGGAAGTTCTCCTGCACGAACTCGCCGAGCGACTGGCCGATCTGGTCCTTGCGGTTCGGAATGATGGCCGTGTGGGGGATGGGCAGGCCGAGTGGGTGGCGAAACAGGGCGGTGACGGCGAACCAGTCGGCGAGGGCGCCCACCATCGCCGCTTCGGCGAAGGCGCGCAGGTAGCCGATCCAACCGTGGCGTTCTTCCTGCCAACGGGCCACCAGGAACACGATCGTGACGAGCACCAACAGCGCGAGAGCCAGGCGCTTCATGCGACGCAGGTCGGCACGGCGCTGCAGATCGGCCGTCGACAGTTGTTGCATGCCCGGCAACCTACTCAGTGGGCGATGTACAGCCCGGGCCGCCCGGCGGCGATGCGGGCGAATGCACCGACGATGAGCGCAGGGATGAGCGTGCGCCACCCGAACTGCTCGACCGTGAGCACCACGCCGGTGAGCGCCACCGATGCGCCACTCGCGAATGCCGCCGGCGCGGCGGCGGTGGCCAGCATTGGTCCGCTGAGGTTCAGCCCAGGAGCCACGGCAGCTCCGAAGGTGGAACCCATCACGAACAACGGCAGCACTTCGCCACCGACGAACCCGGTGCCCAACGCCACCACGGTGAACAGCATCTTCAGGAACGGCACCCAGATGTCGATGTGCTCGCCGGCAATGGCGCTGGAGTACAGCGACCCGGAGAGGCCGAGGTAGTCGCGGCCGACAATCATCAGTAGGGCAATGGTGACGGCCCCACCGAATGCCGCGCGTAACGGCGGCCAGTGCAGGCGGTGCGCCACCTTCCGCTTGGTCACCTTCAGCAGTGCGACGAACAGGCGGGCGATCAGGCCCACACCGATGCCCACCAGTGCCAGTTTGAACGGCAGCAGGAACGACCAACCAGCGCGGGGGAGGCGAGGCCGGTCGCCGATGGTGTAGCCGAGCGCGCTGACCACCCATGTGCCGGTGTACGCGGAGATGACAGCGGGGATGAGCGCTCGCCAACGATGGGTTTTGGTGACCTGCAGCGTGAAGACGATGCCCGTGACCGGCACCCCGAACACCGCGCCCCAGCCGCCAGCGAGCGATGCAGCGATGAGCGTGCGGCGTTGGTCGGGGCCGAGACGAGCGAAGCGTGCGGCGCTGTCGGTGACCGAGCCGGCCATCTGCAGCGCGGCTCCCTCTCGGCCCACCGACGCCCCGACGACGTGGCCGGCGACGGCGCCGCCGAAGATCATCGGGGCCATCCGCGTAGGTAC
>CANHST010000213.1 GCA_947463235.1 Acidimicrobiaceae bacterium | reverse complement strand
GGCGTGCGTCCGCCGATCGATCCGTTGCTGCTGCAGCGCCTCGAGAACCTCGGCCAGCGCCGCCCGGCGGGTGCACAGTTGCCGCCGCCCGCCCCTGGCACGTTCGCCAAGGCCGCGACGTCCAATGGCCCTGCGCCGGCTCCAGGTTCGCAGGAGGCCAAGCTCGCCGCCGCTGCCGAGCGCGCTGCTGCTGCTCGTGCCGCGAAGGCCGGCGTTCCCGGTGCTCGGCCGTTGCCCGCCACCGGTCGTAAGGGCAAGCCTGCCGCTTCCAGCAAGGTCGCTGCACTCGCCGTCAGTGTTGCCAGCACTGCTGCGCTGGTGGGCCTGTTCGCCCAGCAGGACGGCAGCACCTCCGACTCGGTGATCCTCACCGGCGGCACCGTTGCGGCCGGCGGGCTGGCGCTGACTCCGGCCACGGCCGCACCGGTCACCACCGCAGCACCGGTCACCACGGTCGCTGCAGGCGGTGCCGCAGCACCGGTCACCGCCGCCCCCACCACCGCACCGCCCACCACCGCTGCCCCGGTCGCCAACACCGTGAAGGACGGCACCTACGTGGGTGACGGCTCGCGGAACCGTTTCGGCACCGTGCAGGTGCAAGTGGTGTACGCGGGCGGCCAGCTCACCGACGTGCAGATCCTGCGCTATCCCGACGGCGACCGCCGCAGCATTCGCATCAACCAGTACGCCTTGCCGATTCTCATCAGCGAGACCGTGCAGGCCCAAGGTTCGAACATCAACGGTGTCGGCGGCGCCACCTACACCTCGAACAGCTACTACCAGTCGCTGCAGTCGGCGCTCGACGTGGCCAAGGTCCAGTCCGGCATCACGGGCTGACGTCCGCACATGGCGCTGCACCACGTCGAGGCCGTGATGGGCACGACGGTGAGTATCGACATCGTCGACTCCCACGATTCGGCGATCCTCGCCGAGCTGGTGGCCTGGTTTCATGAGGTCGACGATGTGTTCAGCCCCTACAAGGACGACAGTCCGATCAGCCGGATCGGCAGGGGAGAGGTGGGCCCGGGCGACCCGGAACTCACCGACGACGTGCTCGAAGTGCTGCGGCGCTGCGAGGAGTTGATCTCCGAGACCGACGGGGTCTTCGACGTGTGGAACCTGCCCTCACCCAACGGCACGCGCTTCGACCCCTGCGGCTACGTGAAGGGCTGGTCCATCGAACGCGCCGCAGCGTTGGTGGAGGCGCACGGTGTGCACGATTACTGCATCAACTGCGGTGGCGACATGGCGCTCGGCGGCCGCAATCACGACGGAGCGCCGTGGCGCATCGGCATCCGACACCCCGATGATCCGGCAGCGATCTCCATCGTGATCGAGGCACAGGGCCCGATGGGCATCGCCACCTCGGGTAGCTACGAGCGGGGAGCCCACATTCTCGATCCGCGCGACGGCCTGCCGGTCACCGACCTTGCCGGCGTCACCGTGATCGGCCCCTCCATCGCTGAGGCCGACGCCTTCGCCACCACCGTGTACGTGATGGGCGTGTCGGGTCTGGCCTGGCTGGAGCAACATCCGGGCTACAGCGCCTGTGTGATGACACACGACGGCGAACTGTTCACCACCGACCAGTTCGACGCCCATCTCGCGCATTAGCGCAGCATCGCTGGCAGGATGATTGCCGCATGCCGCTGCAGTTCACCTTCGTCACCTCCGCCAAACGCCACGTCGACCTTCCGGAGTCGCCGTGCGAAGTGGCGTTCGTTGGCCGCAGCAACGTCGGCAAGTCGTCGCTCATCAACGCGCTCGCCAACCGCAAGCAGCTGGCGAGGGTGTCGAACACGCCGGGCCGCACGCAGCTCTTGAACATGTTCCGGCTGCCCAACGGCGCCACCGTCGTCGACCTACCCGGTTACGGCTACGCCAAGGTGCCGGGCCGCGAGAAGGTGGGCTGGCAGCGGATGATCGAGGACTATCTCATCGACCGCGAAGAACTGGTGCTGGTGTACGTACTCGTCGATGGGGAGATCGGGCCCACCAAGCTCGATGTGCAGATGCTCGATTGGTTGCGCCAGAGCGATGTACCCCACACCGTGGTGGCCACCAAGCTCGACAAGGTGAAGCCCAGCAAACTTGCTACTCGCAAGAAGGACTTGGCCAAGGGTGCCGACCTCGATCAGGGCGACATCATGTGGGTGAGCGCGTCGAAAGGCACCGGCATCGAGAACCTTGCCAAGCACGTCACGATGATGCTCACGCCCTGACGGGCGGGCGTCAGGGCTTGTGGAACCAGCCGCGGGCCTTGGCCGCCACATCACGCGGATCGGGCATGGACATGCCCTTGCGGATGAGCTTGAACTTCTTGGCCGTGTAGGGCGGGTACATGAGCGCCGGGTCGATCTTCGTGGACCGGGTGTGCACCGCGCGCTGGTGGCTGAACGCGTCGAACCCGAACTTGCCGTGGTAGGCGCCCATACCGCTCTCGCCCACGCCACCGAAGGGCAGGTTCGGGTTGCTGATATGGAACAGCGTGCCGTTCACGCAGGCGCCACCGCTGGTGCACTCGGCAATCACCTTGTCGTTCTCGGCGTCGCTCTCGCTGAAGGTGTAGAGCGCCAACGGCTTGTCGCCCCGGGCTGAACCTTCCTTCACGAAGCCGATGGCCTCGTCGAGCGACTGCACCGTGATGACGGGAAGGATGGGGCCGAAGATCTCCTCGGCCATCACCGGGTCGTCCTTGGTGATGCCCGTGAGCACGGTGGGGGCGATGTAGCGCGTGTCGACGTCGCTCTGTCCGCCGACGGCGATGGTGCCGTTGTGTAGCAGCTTCTCCAGGCGGTGGAAGTGCGGCTCGTTCACGATGCGGGTGAAATCGGCGCTCTCCCGCGCGTCGGCGCCGTAGAACTCCTCCACGGCCTTGCCCATCGCCGCGACCAGCTCGTCGTGCACCGACTGCTCCACCAGCACGTAGTCGGGGGCGATGCAGGTCTGCCCGGCGTTCACGAACTTGCCCCACGCGATGCGCTTCGCCGCAACACCGATGTTGGCATTGCGACTGACGATGGCCGGGCTCTTTCCGCCCAGTTCCAGCGTGACGGGCGTGAGGTGCTCGGCGGCGGCGCGCATCACGATGCGGGCCACGCGGCTGTTGCCGGTATAGATGATGTGGTCGAAGCGCTGGGCGAGCAGCTCGGTGGTCTCGGCCACGCCGCCCTGCACCACCGTGACGGCGGGGTCGCCGATGGCCTCGATGAGGTCGACGAGTTCAGCGGCGGTGTGCGGCGCCAGTTCGCTGGGCTTGGCCACCACTGCATTGCCGGCGGCGATGGCGGCCACCATCGGCACGAGCAGCAGCTGTACCGGGTAGTTCCACGGTGCGATGTCGCACACCACGCCGACCGGCTCCGACACGATGTGCGAGCTGCCCGGCTTGAACGCCATCGGCGTGCCGACGCGATCCGGCTTCATCCACAGCGGCAGGTTTGCCAACGTGTGGTCGATGTCGCTGACGGTAAAGCCGATCTCGGTGAGCCATGCCTCGGCACGCGGCTTGCCGAAGTCGGCGACCAGTGCATCGAGCAAGCGCTCCTCGCGTTCCTCCAGCAGCGAACGCATGCGCTTCAGGGTGGCGACGCGCCATGCTGCGGGGCGGGTGACGCCCTTGTCGAACGCTGCGCGGGCGGCCAGCACTTTCGGGCCGATGTCGTCGAGTGGGGTGGTGATGAACTCCATGCCCGAAACCCTAGGCGCGGGTGTTGGGCAGTGCGATCTCGTGGGTGATCGAGCGCTGTTGCAGGTCGAAGCCAAGGCGGCGGTACAGCGCGGCGGCACCGCTCGGATTCTCGCTGTCCACGCCGATGGAGGCGTGGGTGAAGCCAGCCCCGGCGAAGGCGTGGAGCGACTCCGTGACGAGCGCCGCAGCGATGCCCTTTCCTCGCCACTCCGGAAGGGTGCCGAGGTTGTCGATCCAACCGTCGCTGCGCCCGGTGATGTCGTCGTCGCTCGGGTATCGCTTGTTCAGGCAATGTGCCACCACGCGGTCGTGCTCATCGAGCGCGACGAACGACAGATCTGGCCGTGCCCCGTAGCCGCGTACGGAATGAGCCCAATGCTGCGCTGCAGTTGGGGTGGAGCCCCAGTGGTCGGAGAACGCGATGTTCTTCGCCTGGCGGATCTCTTCGTCGCGATCGGATGGCCAGGGCACGATGCGGATGCCCGTCGGCACGGTGCGAGACGGGAGTTCGGCGAGTGGCCGCAACAACTCCTCCATGTAACGCACGGGCCGCATGCCCATCTGAGCGAACAACACATGCGCACCGCTGATGTAGTCGTAGCGATCGGTGCGAATGAATCGGGGTAACTCCGTGTCCGTGGACCGCAGCTGTGCTGCTGCGCGGGGTAGCGCCCACTGCATCAACGCGGTGCCGACGCCGCGTCGCCGAAACGCAGGGTCGACCTCGCCGAAGATGTAGCAGCGCTCTTCGCGCACCTCGCTGGGCAGGTGAAACGTGTAGGCGTATCCAGCCAGTTCGCCGTCGATCTCGGCTGCGCGAGTGTCGGTGGCGAGCACTACTGAGTCGTCGTCGAGTTCTTCCGCGAGCTCATCCACTTCCGTGGTCTGCGGCACGCCGTCGTGTGCGTACGAGCGGAGGATGAGGTCGGCGAGCGCAGGGAAGTCGGTGGTGTGCAGAGGACGCAACTCGACGGTTTCCATCGGCCCGAGAGTATCGAATAGGCCGTTCGACCCGTTCGGTGCTTTCTGACGCCGCTGGCTGCCGAAGCTGATCCATACTCGTCTCGATGTCGCGGGAGACGTCACTGGGAAACGCCGAACGGGCACTGAACGACAGCGGGAGCGTCAATCACATGTTCACCACTCGAATCACCAAGCGAGCGACCATCATCGTGGTCTCGACCGTGTTGATCACGGGTACCGCTGCGGCCGCAGCGGGCGGCGCCATTCCCACGCCCTTCTCGAGCCCGGAGAGCACCTCGCTCCCGACGCTCGTGACCGATACCACGACGGAGGCGGACGGCACGGCGGGTGCTGTTCCGTCTGGTACCGGTGAGGGCACCACTACTTCAGACGTCGCCACTTCGGCGACGACGGCGGACAGCTTGCCGGCCTCATCGCTCGTGACGGGCGACGATGAGTGCTCGGCGGGCTCGACCGACACCTCGGTGGAGGATCAGAGCTCGGACACTTCGGTGGTCGACACGCTGATGGCTCCGGCGGTCGACGACAGCTGCGACGACAGTGCAACCGACTCGAG
>CANHST010000212.1 GCA_947463235.1 Acidimicrobiaceae bacterium | reverse complement strand
TCGAGCCTCGATGTCGACATGCGGGTTGGTGCGATAGCCCACCATCACATCCACGAGGTCGCACATCTCGCCCGACACGTTGGCGTGGAAATCGAGCACCATCACCAAGGGTGCGGCACCCACTTCGTCGCGAAGCATCCGCAAGAACGTGGCGTCGCTGTCGAGGTCGGTGGTGGTGCGACCGGCACCGTGGCCCAGCACCAGCAACGCATCCACCGGCCCAGCCGAGCGCACTGCGCCACGCACATCTCCGAGCATCTGCTGGAAGTCGGCCTCCTGCAATGGACCGCTGGCCGCGAACTCCCAGACCGGCAGTTCCACGAACTCCACATTGCGCAGTTCGCGCAGGCGCCGCATCGCGCCACCGGCCTCCCATGTGGCCGACAACCCACCCGGTGTCGCGGTGAGTTGCAAACCGTGCCCGAGCCCGATGGGGGTGGCGAGCGCGTTCACCTCGTGCATGTACCCCACCAGGCCCACGCGGGCGACGTTCGACATCAGAAGCCGGTCTCCACGAGCATCTGCATACCGTCGCGCATCGTCGCAACGGTCTCATCGATGTCGTCCTCCGTCATCGCCGTCGAGAGCAGCATCAAGCCGTGAGGAATAATCGTCACGCCGTGGTTCAACAGGTAGCGGTGAAGTGCGTAGACCATCTCGGCTTCACGTCGGCGCAGCGGCAGTTCGCGATAGTTGGTGAAGGGCGCGTCGTTGAAGATCAGCGCCACCATGCTGGCGCATCCGTGCACGCCGCCGGCTAGGCCCACCTCGCCCAGCGCGGAGCGGATGCCATCGCGTAGACGGTCGCCCAAGGCATTCAGACGCGTGTACGCCTCCGGGGTCATCTGCCGCATCGCCGCAAGGCCGGCGGCCATGGTCATCGGATTGGCGTTGTAGGTGCCGCCATGCTCCACCCGCAGCGGTTTCTTGGTTTGGTCGAAGACCGCCATCACATCGGCCCGACCGCCGGTGGCACCTACCGGAAGACCGCCGCCGATGATCTTTCCCATGGCCGTCAGGTCGGGCGTGATGCCCACCTCCCCCTGGGCCCCGTGATATCCCACGCGAAACGAGAACACCTCGTCGAAGATCAGCAGGATGCCGTGCGCCGTAGTGACGTCGCGCACCATGGTGAGGTACTCGGGCGTGGCCTGCACGAACCCCATCCGCGACACCACCGGATCGATGACCACGGCTGCCAATTCGGCCGCATGTGCCTCGATGAGTTGCCGAGATGCTTCGACATCGTTGAACGGCAGCACGATGCTGTCGCGCAACACACCATCGGTGAGGCCTTCGGTGGCCGCCACCGTGTTGGGCGCGTGCTCGTCGCCCCACCGCTTGGGCGATGGCGCCACGCTGACCTCGATGGAGTCGGCATTGCCGTGATACGCGCCCTCCGCCTTCGCGATCTTGGCCCGCCCGGTGAACGCCTTCGCTGCACGCAACGCGAACACAACGCCCTCTGAACCCGAGTTGGAGAACCGGATCTGTTCCACGCCCGGCACCCTCGCGGTGAGAAGTTCGGCGAGTTCGATCTCCACCTCGGTAGGCATGCCCACCGCCAGCAATCGCTGCGATTGCGAAGCAATGGCGTCGAGCACTTCCGGGTTGGAGTGGCCGTGGATCAGCGACGACCAGTTGTTCACGAAGTCGATGCGTTCCACGCCCTCAACGTCGGTCACACGGCAGCCGCTGCCCGACACTGCGTACAGCGGATACGGCTCGAACATCACGCCGACCCGGCTGTTGCCACCGGGCATGACGCGTTGGCCTCGCTCGAACAACTGCGCTGACCGCGAATTCGGGTCCGGATACATCAGCACCTTCTGGTTCCATCGAATGACGAAGAGCTAGCCAGCCTCGCCTTGTACGCCGTACAATAGACGCGTATGCCGTTACAAGCGAACGCCGTCGGCACATCGATCGGCACCCTGCACATCGACGTCGACGACCGTTGGGTGATGGCCTATGCAGCCGGCGTGCCCGACGAGCGAAGCGAGTTGTTCGACACCGCCGCCGGAGTAGTGGTGCACCCACTGTTCCCCGTGGCGCCCGAATGGGCCCTCATCATCAGTCGCCAGTCAGGCAGCACCGGCCTCACCGACGAGGAAGCCCGACGTGGCATTCACGTGGGGCACGACATGGTGATCGAGCAGCCACTGCGCGGCACTGGGCGCTTACACATCGAGGGCCGACTCATTGCGGTCGACGCCCGCAGGATGGGTGCCACGCAGACTGCGTTGTTCACCGCCACCGAGGCCGACGGCACAGTGGTCTGGCGCACGAAGATGACCTCGCTGCTGCTTGGCGTATCGCTGGATGGCGAACCCGCCTCACTCGAAGTGGATTGGCCACACACCCCCACCGCGCCTTCCGAGAGCGAACCGGTCGCCCGCCGCAGCGAGGTGCGGGCCATCGATGCGCACGTGTACTCCGAGTGCGCCCGCATCTGGAACCCCATCCACACCGATGTGGTGGCGGCCCGCCGCAGCGGTCTGGCCGAGCCCATCCTGCACGGCACTGCCACGCTCGCCAGGGCCGTCTCCATCGCCACCGATCTCGCCGGCGTGCCACTGGCGGCGGTGCAGCGCGTCGCCGGCACCTTCAAGGCACCGGTACCGCTCGGTTCATGGTTCGACGTCCGCTTGCTCGGCGCCTCGCCCACGCATCTGTGGTTCGACGCCGTGAACGCCGATGGCAGCACGGCCCTTGCGGGCGGCTTGCTGGGTCTCAGTTCCTGACGCGATCGATCCGCTCGTAGAGCGTGCTGCGCTGCTGCAGACGACGGCCCAGCGGCTCCACCAACGACGTGAACGTGGCCTCGGTCATACCCTGACCATGCGCTGCGCCAGCCGCACGCGAGATGTTTTCGTCCATCAGCGTGCCCCCAAGGTCGTTGCAACCGGCCTGCAACAACTGCACGGCACCGGCCTCACCGATCTTCACCCAACTGAGCTGGATGTTGTCGATGAGCCCGCGGTACGCGATGCGAGCGACCGCATGCATCAGCAGCGTCTCGCGGAACGTGGGCCCGCGGCGCGATTGCTTCTGCAGATAAATCGGCGATGCCATGTGCACGAAGGGCAGGCCCACGAACTCGGTGAATCCACCGGTCACCTTCTGCAGTGCACGTGTGCGGAGCATGTGCGTGGCCCACGACTCGGGGTGTTCCACCGAGCCGAACATGATGGTGATGTTCGACTTCAGCCCCACCTCGTGTGCAGCGGCGTGGCAGTCGAGCCACTCATCGGTGTTCACCTTGTCGGGGCACAGGATGGCACGCACATCGTCGTCGAGGATCTCGGCTGCCGTACCCGGCAGCGATGCGAGGCCAGCATCCTTCAAGCGGTGGAGGTAGGTCACCAGATCTTCACCCAAGCGCTTGGCGCCTTCGGTGACCTCCAGCGCCGTGAAGCCGTGCACGTGCATGTCGGGCACGGCATTCTTCACGGCTCGTGTGACGTCGATGTAGTAGTCGCCATCGAAACTCGGGTGGATGCCACCCTGCAGCGTCACCTCGGTGGCGCCCATCTCCCACGCCTCGGCGGCACGCTGGGCGATGTCGTCGAGCGTCAAGAGGTACGGCGTGCCGCGCAGGTTCAGCGACAACGGCCCCTTCGAGAATCCGCAGAACTTGCACTTGAAGGTGCACACGTTGGTGTAGTTGATGTTGCGGTTGTGCACCCAGGTGATGGCATCGCCGACGGCCTCATGGCGCAGTTGGTCGGCGAGTTCCGCAACGGCCGCCACCTCTGGTCCACGCGCCCGGAACAGCGTGACGATCTCGTCGAAGCCGACCTCCTGCCCGGCTCGCACGCCGTCGAGCACCTCGCGAATCGCGCCACCGGCGCGACGCGTGGGTGCCGGAAGCAGCGTGGGCGGACGTTGTGTGGCACCGGAGTACCACTGCGTGGACCGGTGACCCACCAGCACCACCTCGGCACCATCGAGCACCACGTCTGCTGCCGTCACCTTCTCGGGCCACACGGCACCCGGATCGTCGCGGCCGAGGCACTCGGCATCGCTGCGGTCCATCACCGGGAAACGCAGTGCAGGCTGCAGCCAGCGTTCGGGCTGGCGCACGAATTCGGGGTAGATCGTGAGGCGCGGGGCGAGCGCGAAACCCTTCGCCTCGGTGACCTCGCGGAGGCGTTCCAGCGCGGGCCACGGGCGCTCGGGGTTCACGTGGTCGAGGGTGACCGGCGAGACGCCGCCCCAGTCGTCGATGCCGGCGTCGAGCAGCACGCCGAAGTCGTCGCTGAGGTTCGGCGGCGCCTGCAGATGGATCTCGGGCGGCAGCAGGATGCGCGCCGCTGCGATCGACCACAGGTACTCGTCGAGCGGACACGGCGGCTCGTGCTGCATGCCGGTGCCGGGCTTGGGCAGGAAGTTCTGCACGATCACTTCCTGCACGTGGCCGTGCTGCAGATGCGAATCGCGAATGGCCAGCAGCGCGTCGATGCGGTCCTGGCGGTTCTCGCCGAGGCCGACGAGGATGCCCGTGGTGAACGGAATCTGCAGCGTGCCCGCCATCTCCAGCGTGGCGAGTCGACGGGCCGGCACCTTGTCGGGCGCACCTCGGTGGCACGGCAAGTCGTCGCGCAGCGTCTCGAGCATCATGCCCTGACTGGGCGACACCTGAGCCAGCAGACGCAACTCGTCCTCGTACAGCGCACCAGCGTTGGCGTGCGGCAGCAGCCCGGTCTCGCGTAGCACCAGTTCGGCCATCGCATGCAGGTAGTGGACGGTGCTGTCGTAGCCGTGCTCGGTGAGCCACTCGCGTGCCACCGTGTAGCGCTCTTCCGGACGTTCGCCCAGCGTGAACAGCGCTTCGTGGCACCCCGCCCGAGCGCCGTCCTGGGCGATGCGCAGCACCTGTTCGGGGGTGAGATACGGCGCCCCAAGGCGGGCCGGAGGCTGGGCGAAGGTGCAGTAGCCGCACTTGTCGCGGCACAGCATGGTGAGCGGGATGAACACCTTGGGCGAGTAGGTGATGCGCGTGCCGTGGGCGGCGTCGCGCACGGCACGGGCCTGCGCCATGACATTCTCGAGCGCCATCGAAGCGAGTTCCATTTCAGAACCCTACCGCAAGTGAGTTCCATTCCAGAACCCAGCCCCACCCCATCCGAGTCCCACACCACCAACCGAGTCCCACACCCCCAACCGAGTCCCACACCACCAACCGAGTCGGGACTCGCACCCGGGGTGAGAGTCCCGACTCGGATGCCGACCCACTCGAAGGATGACCGGCTCGGACGACGGCCCCGCGGACGATGACCCACTCGAATGTTTGCCTGGACGGGGCGGGGGTACAGTCCGGGGGATGGCCGGCGACGCAGCGCACGAACACACCACCCTGGAACGCACGCTGCAATTGGTGGGTGACCGCTGGAG
>CANHST010000211.1 GCA_947463235.1 Acidimicrobiaceae bacterium | reverse complement strand
GTGCTCTTCTTCGTGCCCACCGGCATGCTCGCCGGTTTCGCCGCAGGTGCGCTGTACAGCACCTACATCGCCGCCGCAGCGGTCTCCATTGTCACCGTGCAGTACATCGGCGTCGAAGGCGTGGCCCATGGACTGCAGGACGGTGCACTCTGGGCAGGTCTGCTCGGCCTGGTCGCCTTCACCAGCGGTCTCGCTCATCGCGCTGCTGCCGACGCGGCGAAGCAGCAGGAACGAGCGATGGACCGTGTGAGTCGGCTCTCGGAGGCCAACTCGCTGCTGTTCTCACTCCAGCGGGTGGCGCAGACGCTGCCGGCCTCGCTGGATCTCGAAGAGGTGATGGACACCACGGTCGGCCGATTGCGCTCGATGGTGGAACACGACGCGTTGGTCGTGTACCTGCTGGACAACGCCACGCAGACCATGGAGCCGTCGCGGATGAGTGGCGTCGCGAAGGCCCGCCCCTACCCGATCGGCGAATTGCCCAAGGGTTTGCAGTTGGCCCTCGACTCACCCAAGACGATTCGCCTCGACGACCTCCACTCCGACCAAGGCATTTCCGCTGGCGCCCAGTCGGGGCTCTACGCGGCGCTCCGGGCCCGCGGTGCGCTCGTGGGCATGCTCGCCGTGGAGTCAGAGAAGCCCTCCGCATTCGGCCAGCAGCAGGCAGAGGTGGTGCACGGCCTCACCGAACCATTCGGCATCGCCATCGACAACGCCCGCATGTTCCTGCGCATCGCCACACTGGCGGCAGATGAAGAACGCAAGCGCATCGCCCGCGACCTGCACGACCACGTCGGCTCGTCGCTGGCCCTGATCGGTTTCGAGGTCGACCGAGCTATCACGATGACCACGCACGGCGACGACGTGGAACCCGTGTTGCGCGAGCTGCGCCAGCAGGTGTCGGCCGTGGTCACCGACGTGCGCGAGACGCTCTACGACCTGCGCACCGACGTATCGGATACCTACGACCTCAGCGACACGGTGCGGGGGTTCCTGGCCCGCGTCCAGCAGCGAAGCGGCGTCACCGCCACCGCCGACATGCAGATCGGCGAGCGACTGCCGTTGGTGCTGGAGCGTGAACTCTGGCAGATCATCCGCGAGTCCATCGTCAATGCCGAACGACACGCCAAAGCCACCAGCCTGGTGGTCTCGGGCCGACGAATCGGTGAACGCATCACGTTCTCCGTGCGCGACGATGGAGTGGGCCTCGACGCAACGAAGGCTCGGCCCGACAGCTACGGGCTGATGGGCATGCGCGAACGCGCCAACCGTCTTGATGCCGAACTCAGCCTGCGCACGCTGCCCACCGGCGGCACCGAAATGCGTATCGATCTCACCGAAGGAAGTTCCAACTGATGACCACCGTCGTACTCGTCGATGACCACACCATGCTCCGTCAAGGGCTCCGTCGCGCGCTCGAGAGTGAGGGGGTGAAGGTGCTGGGCGAGGCCAGCGATGGCGACGAGGGCGTGAAGATCGCCCTCGCCACCAAGCCCGACGTGGTGCTCATGGACGTGTCGATGCCCGGCACCGACGGCATCGAGGCCACCAAGAAGTTGGTCGGCGCCGACAACCGCATGCGCGTCGTGATGCTCACCATGCACATCGACCGCGAGGTCATCGATCGTGCCATCAAGGCCGGCGCCGTGGGGTACCTCACCAAGGACGCTTCCATCAGTGAAGTCCTCGAGGCCATCCGCCTCGCCGCCAACGGCGACCGGCCGATGTCGCCGCGCCTCGCCGCGGCGATGCTCACCGAGGTGCACAAGGAGACCGAGCAGATCATCAGCCAGCGCGAAGAAGAGGTGCTGCAGTTGGTAGCCGACGGCCTGGGCACCACCGAGATCGCCGAGAAGCTCTACATCAGCCAGAAGACGGTGAAGAACCACCTGGCCAGTATTTACGACAAGCTCAACGCCCGCGACCGCACGCAAGCCGTGCTGATGGCCGTGAAGATGGGCATCGTCAAGCTCACCTGACCGCCGCGATAACACGCCGATAACACACCACTCGGCACCGACGACAGCGGCCATTTCACACAATTACTGTGCGTCCATGCACATATCGGTGCTGGGCGAACTACGAGTGCGGTGCAACGGTGACACCGTCGCCGTGCCACGGGGCCATGCCCAACGCCTGCTGCTCGCACTGGCGGTTGATCACCCTCGTGAAGTGGTGAACGAGGTGCTCATCGAGCGCATCTGGGGCGACACCCCCACCTCGAGCGCCGCGTTCGCGCTGAGGAACAATGTGGCCCGATTGCGACGCCTTCTCAGCGCCGAGGCCATCGAGCGCACCGCCCGCGGTTATCGCCTCCACCCGGCACACATCTCGCTCGACATCGTGGAACTCGAACGTCTGCTCGGCGAAGCCAGTGCCGTTGCCGACACGGATCCGACCGCCGCATTGCAGCTGCTCGACTCGGCTCGGGCGCTGCGGCACGGCCCTTCGTTCTCACTGGTGCGCGACACTTGGTGGGCGCGACATCGTGCCGCCATTGCCGACGACCGAGCCGACGCCGCCGACGATCTGTGGGCAGATTTGCGACTGCAGGTGGGGCCCACCGCCGACGACATCGCCGAGTTCTCGCAACTCGCTCAGGAGCACCCCGAGCGGGAGGCCCGCTGGACCCGGCTGGTACGGGCGCTCAGCACCGCCGGTCGCAACGTCGACGCGTTACGCGTGGCGCTCGATGCCCGTATCGCGCTCGCCGAGCACGGCGTGGTACCCGGCACCGCCCTCATCGACGCCGAACGGGCCATCGCCAGCGCCCCATCGCCGCGGCTGGTGTGGACACCGGGGGCACGGGCACTGGAGTGGACCCGTACCACCCCTATTGCCGGCAGAGCGAACCTGCTACAGCGACTGCATTCCCTGCGTCACATCACCTGGATCGTCGGGCAGCGAGGGCAGGGCAAGACCCGCGTCGCCGCAGAACTCGCCACTCGCGAACGCGCGGTGGGCAGCGTGGTGCTCTATGCGGCGGCCCCGCGCAACGACGTCGATGCCGCGCTCCCGATCGCGCTGCAGGCCGAGTTCATGGCCCTGGGGACCGCGCCCGTCGACATCACCGAGGATCCGGCCGGCGCCGTGCTCTCGATGCTGCAAAACCTCACCCGATCCGGACCCGTCACGGTGCTCATCGACGACATCGACCTGCTCGACCTCGATGCGCTGAACATGCTCTCGACGCTGATGAACCACACGGCATCCGACGTGCGGTTCGTGGTCACCTCCAGACCCACGGACGACCGGAACCTACAGCGGTGGTGGACGAACATCGAGCAGCGCTACCGCCCCCAGCCCGAGCCGCTGAACCCACTGGCGACCGACGACATCGAATCGTTGGTCGTGGCCATCGGCGATCGGGCATGGCAGCACGATGCCAGTGCCCGCGCCCGGCATATCGCCGAGGTCTCGGAGGGAAACCCTGCAGCGGCAGTGGGGATGGTGCAGCAGCGAGCGGCAAGCACACCACGGTCGAACCAACCCGATCTGCCCTACATCCTGCATCTGTTGGCTCGGCTCTCCCCCGAAGCCCTCCGCCTTCTTCACGTGCTGGTTGTCGCCAACGAACCGCTGCCATTGGACCTGGCGGTTCGGGCGGCCGGGGTGTCGGATCTCGCAGTGGAGGCCTGCACCGCATTGGAGCGCGAAGGGTTTGCCGCCACCTCGAACCAGGGCCTTGCGTGGCTCACGTCGCCATGGACGAACCGCGAACTCGAGCGCGTGCTCGACCGCAGCACCATGGCCGCCACCCGCACCCTGTTGCTGTCGGAGCTTCGCAGCGACGCGGGCAGCACGCCGCTGCGTGCCCGCCAACTGATCGAAGCGCGACGGCGCGGACTCGTCATCGGCGACGAACTCGACATCGTGGTGGGTGCGGCGATTCAGCACGAAGTGGACTGCGGCAACGTCGCCGATGCGGCAGGTCTGAGTCATCGCTACCTCGACGTGGTCGGCTTCGGGCACGACTCGCCGACATCCACCGCCGCACATCTGGCTGCGGCACGCGCCCTGCTGCGGGCCGGCGAGGCCACCCGTGCGGTCGGCCTGCTCGAGTTCGCCCATCAGCAGGCCATCACCAACGACGACCCCCAGTTGATGGCCGACATCCTCATCACCCGCAGCCCGCTGGAAAGTGGCGGGTTGGCAGCCCCGGCGGTGATTCGACTGGTCGATGAGGCGCTTCGGCGCCTTCCCCCGGGCGACTCGCGAGCGACCGAGTTGCACTTCATCGCCGCCCATCACCATGCCAACCTCGGCAACCGCGACGGTGCGCTGCAGCACATAGATGCCGTCACCGAAGATCATCCGGCGGCCGTTTCCCAGGCGACGATGTTTCGCGGTTCGGTGGCACTCCTCGCCGATGGCTCACCGAGCACCGCGCAGGCGCTCTTGCAGCAACTCCAGCGGCAAGCCGCCCACAGCGGCATCGAGGAAGCCCGTATCAACGCAGCGATGCTGGGACTGAGCATGGCGTTGGTGACCGGCACGGTCGACACGCTGCGAGCCGCGATCGAAGATCTCGTCGAGTTGGCACCGCAGGTGCACCGCATCGACCCGGAGTGGTACACACAGGCAGCGCGTGCCCAACTGGCGCTTGCTGTCGGCGATCTCGATGTGGCGGGTGGCCTCATCGCCTATGCCGAAACCGTAGGGCGCGATCGTCAGGCGGGCGCCTACGAGCGAATCGCCAACGTGCAACGCATGTTGCTGATGTACCAGGCGGGCACGTTCGGCATGGTGGCGCCGGTGCTCGCCGGGCCTGCCGCCGAGCCCGACGCGCTCGATGCCATCATCGGCACGTGGGGCATGGCGTGCTCGGTGGGAGGAGATGTGCAGGGCGTGAGCGCCGCAGCGGAGCGACTCGCTGCCCGACCGAACAGCATTCCGCTCGCCGGTTCGGCGTGGCCGTTGCTCGCCATGACCGTTGCCGAACTGGCCCATGGTGCCGACAACAAGGTGCTCGCCCGCCACGTGCTCGACGCCACGGAACAGTGGAGCGGCACCGGGCTGTCCGTGACGGCGTGTGCGTACGTCGGCACGGCCGATATGTGGCTCGCCATGGCGCACGACGTGCTCGGCGATCGAGCGACGGCACATCGCCTGTGGCGATCGTCGATCGAGCAGGACCACGCCCGCGGCACCATCACGTGGGCACGCCGCGTTCGCCGACTGCTCGAGGGCTGAAAACGCCGAAGGGGCACGGACCAGTGGTCCGTGCCCCTTCGTGTTGATCGTGTGAGATCAGGCTTCTTCGGCCGGAGCCTCAGCGGGAGCCTCGGCCTCAGCGGCGGCAGCCGCAGCAGCGGCGGCCTCGGCAGCGGCTTCGGGGTTCGCCTCGTAGTACTCGGCCCATGCGGCCTCGCGCTCGGCGTCGTCCTGGCCGGCAGCC
>CANHST010000210.1 GCA_947463235.1 Acidimicrobiaceae bacterium | reverse complement strand
TCAATGCGGCGCTCGTGCGGCACGGGCTCAGCCCGAACAGCAAGGTGCGCGTGCGTCGATCGTGGGACCCGCCCGACCCCGACAGCCAACTCAGCCTGTCGCAGACCAAGGCGGTGCTGGGCGAGTTCGACTTCAACTATGCGGGTCTGTCTGCCTCGGGCTGGACAGCGATGAGCGCCACCTGGAAGGCGCACTACATCCCCACTCGCGACACGTACCCCACCGGCATTCGGGCCACGTGCAACATCGCTATCAAGGCCGACCTGCGCGCCGCGCTGCAGGAAGTGGTGAACACCCTGCCCGGCCTCATTGGCGCCCACACCGGCATCGACGTCACCAACACGAACTCCTACGGTGGTTGCTCCGCCGGCGCGGTGCGGTTCGCCCGCATCACCCAGTCGCTCGGCTCGGTGTCGAGGCACTCATGGGGGCAGCCGATCGACATGAGCACGGCGGCGAACTGTCAGGGCTGTGTACCCAAGATGGACTGCCGCATCGTGCACATCTTCCGCAAGCACGGCTTCGCCTGGGGTGGCAACTTCCTCACCCCCGACGGCATGCACTTCGAATGGGTGGGCGAACCGCGCAACACGTTGCAGTACCCGTCGAAGTACTGCCCGAATCCCACCATCAAGTCCCGATCCCTGGGTTCGGGTGCCACCCAACGCGACTCGCTGTTCTCCGACGACGGGTTCATGGACGAATGAGCAACCCGGCTGCATTGGAACCCGTGCGGGCGTGGGTGGCGCAGCAGATTCGGACGCGCGTCGTGGGCGACGATCCCGACGACAAGGCGGCCGCCATCATGCTCGCTCCCGGGCCGCGCTGGTTCGACGATGATCGCGTGATTCGCCGTGTGCACGCCGACGCCGCGATGTTCGTCGGCGGCCTGCGAGCGTTGTTGCTGCAGTCCCTGCACCCGTTGGCGATGGCCGGTGTGGCGCAACACTCCGACTATCGCGTCGATCCGTGGGGCCGTCTCCAACGCACGGCCGACTTCCTGGCAGCCACCACCTTCGGCAACGCCGACACCGCCGAGGCCGCCGTGGCCCGCGTCCGGTCGGTGCACCAGCGTGTTCGTGGGCGTGCGGCCGACGGGCGGGCGTACTCCGCGAACGATCCGCACCTGCTGCGTTGGGTGCACATCTGCGAGGTCGACAGCTTTCTCGCTGCCTACCGGCGGTACGGCGCCACCGAACTCACCGACGCCGATGCCGACCAGTACGTCGCCGACATGGCGGTTGTTGCAGCGGCGTTGGGTGTGAACCACCCGCCGGCATCGGTCGCCGAGTTGCGTGCCGAGTTCCGAGATTTTCGCGACGAACTCCACACCTCGCCCGAGGCGAGGCAGGCCGCAAGGTTCCTGCTGCTGGAACCACCGCTGCCGCTGCCGGCCCGGCCCGCGTACGGGGTGTTGGCCGCCGCAGCCGTGAGCCTGCTGCCGGGCTGGACGCGCTGGCCGCTCCGTCTGCCCTATCTGCCCTTCAGTGAGACGATGCTGGTGCGGCCTGCCGGGGCGGCGATCACCGGCCTGATCCGGTGGTCACTCACCACTGCGGCATGAGCCGCGGATAACCTCGGCCCTCGTGTCAACTCGTTTCGTGATCATCGGCGGTGGGCCTGCGGGCAACACCGCGGCCACCCATGCCGCCCGCTTCGGGGCGGAGGTGACGCTCATCGAGCGCGATGTCATCGGTGGTGCGGCCCATCTGTGGGACTGCATTCCGTCGAAGACCATGATCGCCACGGGCGGAGCCATCGCGTTCACCCGTCGCATCGCCGGGATGGGGTTGGAGGAGCAAGAGGCCGAGGTTGATATCCCCGGTCTCACCGAACGCATCTCCAACATCCAGGGCCGTCTGATGGACAACACCACGCAGTTGCTGGAAAGCCAGGGTGTCACGCTGCTGAAGGGTGCCGCCCGCCTGATCGGGCCGCACGAGGTGGAGGTCACCACCGCAGCAGGCATCCGAGTGGTGCCCGCCGATGCGGTGCTGATCGCCACGGGCACCAGCCCGCGTGTTCCGGAATGGTGCCATCCCGACGGCGAGCGAATCCTCACCACTCGCGATTGCTACCCGCCGAAGATCTTCCCGAAGAGCATCACGGTCATCGGCTCCGGTGTCACCGGAGTGGAGTTCGTGCACATGTTCTCCAGCTTCGGTGCCGAGGTGACGCTGGTGGTCAGTCGCCAGCAGGTGCTGCCCGCCAAGGACCCCGAGGTCGCAGCCGTACTGGAAGACGACTTCCTGCGCCGCGGCGTGAAACTGCTCAAGGGTGCTCGGGCCACGTCCATCGAGCGCGAGGGTGACGACGTCGTGGTGCGCTGCGACGACGGGCGAGTAGTACGTAGCTCGCACGCCGTGTTGGCCATCGGTTCGGTGCCGAACACCGCCGGGCTCGATCTGCACGCTGCCGGGGTGGAGATGGACCGCTCCGGATATGTGTCGATCAATCGCCACTGCCAGAGCAGCCAACCCCACATCTATGCGGCGGGCGACGTGAGCGGAAAGCTGCCGCTCTCCAGCGTGGCCAGTATGCAGGGCCGCAAGGTGGCCGAGCATGTGATGGGCCTGCAGAAGGTGGCCCATCGTCACCTCGACTACGACAAAGCGGCGAGCGCCATCTTCACCGAGCCCGAGATCGCCGATGTGGGCCTGGCCGAAGCGGATGCATTCGCCGTGGGCCGCAAGATTCGGGTCACCAAGGTGCCGTTCTCGGCCACCCCGAAGGCACTCATCAACAACGACGCGCGTGGCTTCGTGAAGATCATCTCCGACCCTGCCACGGGCGTGGTGCTCGGCGGCTCCATCGTCGGCCGGCATGCGGCGGAGCTGATCAGCGTCATTGCGCTCGCGGTCACCGCCAACCTGAAGGTCACCGACATCGTGGAGAGTTTGCTGGTGCATCCGGCGCTCGCCGAAGCGCTCGCCGAAGCTGCCGAGTAGCAGAAATGCAAGCCCAAGAGCGTGAGGCTCCGGTGGTGCCCGCCGGTTGGACGCTGGCGCCATTCGGGCTGCGCATCGGTGGCCTGCTGGTGGATCAGATGGTGGCCGGGTTCCCGTTGTTCGTCACGTTTCTCGCCCTTGGCGTCCAGCCCGACGAGATGGTGTCGGGTACCTCGGGCTTCTGGTTCAACCTGTGCTTCGTGAGTCTCGGCCTGCTCCACGAGACGGTGGGCGTCTGGAAGTTCGGTCGCACCGTCGGGAAATGGATCTGCCGCATCCGCGTGGTGCACGCCGCCGATGGCGGCAGCGTGAGCGCCAGCGCGGCGTTCTTGCGGTCGCTCGTACCGGCAGCGTTCGGCGTGGTCCCCGGAGTCGGGTTCTTCCTCAGTATGGGGGTGTACCTGTGGGCGTTCTTCGACCCGCGGCGCCAGGGCATTCACGACAAGGCCGCGAATACGTTGGTCGTGCTGAACAGCACTACTCGATAACGACCACCACGTCGCCGGCGCCGACCGTGTCGCCTGCGGCGACCTTGATCTCCTTCACCGTGCCGGCCTTCTCGGCGTTGATCTGGTTTTCCATCTTCATGGCTTCCAGCACCACCACGGCCTGACCGGCTTCGACGGCCTGGCCCACTTCCACGAGCACCTTCACGATGGTGCCCTGCATGGGCACTTCCACGTTGCCGCTACCGGCGCCCGCTGCACCGCTGCCGCTGCCGGAGGAACGGGCCGGCTTCTTGGCGGCCTTGGCCGGGCCTGCGGCCACCATCGGCACGTCGGGCACCCACATCTTCACTGCGAAGCGCTTGCCGTTCACCTCGACGGTGGTGCTGCGCTGCACGAGCGGCGCATCGTCGTCACCAGCGGGTGCGGGCGGCTTGGGCGCCTCGATGTTCGACAGGTCGAGCACTTCCTCCACCCATTTGGTGGAGTGCTGCATGGCTTGGAAGTCGGGGTGGCGCAGAATCGCCAGGTCGGCGGGAATGGTGGTGGCCACACCCTCCACGACCATCTCTTCCAGTGCACGGATGGTGCGAGCGATCGCGGTGGGGCGATCCTTGCCCCACACGATGAGCTTGCCGACGAGGTTGTCGTAGTACTGGCTGACGGTGTCGCCCGACTCGTAGCCGGCGTCGAAGCGCACACCGAAACCGTCGGGGGCGACGAGCTTGGTGATGTCACCGGGCGATGGCAGGAACTTGCCGCCCGCGGGGTTCTCGGCGTTGATGCGGATCTCGATGGCGTGGCCGCGACGCTGCGCCGCCACTTCCTCCTGGGTCATCGGCAGCGACTCGCCGCTGGCGACGCGGATCTGCCACTCCACGAGATCGATGCCGGTGATCACCTCGGTGACGGGGTGCTCCACCTGCAACCGGGTGTTCATCTCGAGAAAGAAGAACTCATCGTCCTGGTAGATGAACTCCACCGTGCCGGCGTTGTAGTAGCCGACGGCCTTGGCGGCCTTGATGGCGGCCTCGCCCATGGCTTCCTCGACGCCGGGCGCCATGCCGTACGAGGGGGCCTCCTCGATGAGCTTCTGGTGACGACGCTGGGCCGAGCAGTCGCGGGTGCTGACCCACACGACGTTGCCCTGCTGGTCGCCCACGATCTGCACCTCCACGTGGCGCGGCCACGTGAGATAGCGCTCGATGTAGATCTCGTCGCGGCCGAAGAACGCCTTGGACTCGCGCTGGGCAGACTCCATGGCCTCCTGCACCTCGGCCTCGGAACGAACGACCTTCATGCCACGGCCGCCGCCGCCGAAGGCAGCCTTGATGGCGATGGGGTAACCGAACTCGGCGCCGAACGCTCGGATCTCGTCGGCGGACGTGACGAACTCGGTGGTGCCCGGCACGATGGGAGCGCCACCGCGCAGCGCTGCCTTGCGGGAGCTCACCTTGTCGCCCATCTCGTCGATGGCGGCGGGCGGCGGGCCGATGAACGCAACGCCCTTGGCCGTGATGGCGCGAGCGAAGTCGGCATTCTCGGAGAAGAAGCCGTAGCCGGGGTGCACGCCGTCGGCGCCGCTCTTCTCGATGGCGTCGAGGATGGCCTCGGTGTTGAGGTAACTCTCGGCCGCAGTGGTGCCGCCGAGCGCATACGCCTCATCGGCGAGACGCACGTGGAGAGCGTTGCGATCCAGTTCGCTGTAGACCGCGACGGTGGCGATACCGAGTTCGCGGGCGGCTCGGATGACTCGGACGGCGATCTCGCCGCGGTTGGCAATCAGGATCTTTTTCAGCACAGGTGGCAATCTTGCCGGAATGGAACCCCTTGGTGCCACCCCACCTACCCAATGGCCGCCTCGTTGGCACGTCTCCGTGGTCGAGGAGACCGGCAGCACGAACGCCGATCTGCTTGCTGCAGCACTGCAGGGTGCCCCGAATCGCACGGTGTTGGCCGCCCGCCACCAGAGCGCTGGACGCGGGCGACTGGACCGCACCTGGGAGGCGCCGCCGGGCGCGAACCTGCTGGTGAGCCTGCTCTTCACCGACGTGCCGCAGGTGCCGCATGTGCTGACG
>CANHST010000209.1 GCA_947463235.1 Acidimicrobiaceae bacterium | reverse complement strand
TGACACATCTGGTGCGTCGCGGGCCATTGGTGTTCAACATCCAGGACGTGTTTCCCGATGCAGCGGTGGAGACCGGAGCCATCACGAACGAGCGGATCATCGCGGTGGCGAGGTGGCTGGAGCGCGTCAGCTATCACCGTGCTGCGGCGGTCACCGTGCTCAGCGACGACCTCCGCGACAACGTGGTCGCCAAGGTGAAGCGGTCGCATCGCGACCGGGTGCACGTGATCCCGAACTTCGTGGACACCGATTTCATCGTGCCCGGCGATCGGCTCACGGCGCTGCGCGCCGAACTCGGCATCGGCTCCGAGCCGGTGGTGCTGTACGCGGGCAATGTCGGCTTCTCGCAGTCGTTGGAGATGGTGGTCGAGGCAGCTCGTCGCTTTCCGCAGGCCACGTTCCTCATCAATGGCGATGGGGCTGCGCGTTCCACGCTGCAGGACCTTGCCCGCGAACTGCCCAACGTGCGGTTCTCCGGCTATCAGCCCAAAGAACGCGTGCCCGAAGTGTTGGCCACGGGCGACATTCACCTGGTGCCGCTGAAACTCGGCCTGGGGCGGGTGAGCGTCCCGTCGAAGACGTACTCCATCCTCGCCGCCGGCCGCCCCGTGCTGGCGGCGATCGACCCTGGCACCGAAGTGCCGCGCATGCTGGAGGCCAGCGGCGGCGGCGTGGCCGTGCCCCCCGACGACCTGGAAGCGTTCTGCGATGCGCTGGCAGGGTTGCTCGCCAACATGGACCGAGCAGGCAGGCTCGGAGCCGCAGGCCGAGCCTGGGTGCAGGGGGCGGCGTCGCCTGCGGCAGTGGGGAAGGCCTATGAGCACCTCATCCGGTCGCTCGGTGGTTCTGCCTGACAGTGTTTTGGCTGCCGAACCGATAACCTCGCACCCTCGTGGCCACCTCATCGTCAGCCAACAAAGTCGCCAAGCTCGCCTCGAGAGGCAAGGGCAAGAAGGTCCGCTTCCAGAGCGGCACCACCTTCCCCGTCATCGTGGCGATCGCCATCATCTCGATGATCGCGCTCATCGCCTATTCCAAGGCCACGGTGCCGGGTATCGAGACGGGTGCGCCCCAGCCGTCCGACGCCTGGTCGATGGCCTATGGCATCCGTATCTGCGACGAGCAACTGCCGCCGCTCACCGGCACCGCTGCCGAACTGAAGAAGGACGCCAGCACCGGCGACCTGGGCAAGGTCACCACCGGTAGCGATGCCGATGGCATCATCCACTACCACGCCCAGGACGGTGGGGCCACGGGTAAGCGCGCCAAGCTCGGCGTGTTCCTCGACGTCTACGGCGTCAAGATCAGCCAGACCGTGCTGGAGTTGCCCGAATCGCAGGTGGGCGAAGGTGAAACCCGTAAGTGGGACACCAAGGACTTCAAGTGCGACGGCAAGGAAACGCAGATCCGTGTCCGCGTGTGGGACGACTACACGTCCTCCGACTTCGTCGACAACGTCACGAACTTCAAGAACCTGCGGTTCAAGAACAACGGCATGGTGTTCGGCATCGCCATCGTTCCCAAGGACGCCGACATCCCGCTGCCCGAGTCCGCCTCGAAGCTCGCCGACCTCGGCGTGATCGGCCAGGGCACGGCCAGCACCACCACCTCGGTCGCCACCGGCGACTCCACGGCGGTCACCACTGGCGACACGACTGCGGACACCACCGCAGACACCACCGCAGACACAGCCGCAGTCACCAACACCACGGGCGGCTGATGCGCGCGGTTGTGTTGGTGGGCGGGTTCGGTACCCGTCTGCGTCCACTCACATCGTCCGTCCCCAAGCCGATGCTGCCGGTGGGCCACGTGCCGATCATCGAGCGGTTGGTGGCCAACCTTGCTCGTGGTGGCGTCGTCGAGGTCACGCTTGCGTTGGGCTTCAAGCCGGAACCGTTCGTCGATGCCTTCCCCGATGGCACCTGTGCCGGCGTTCGCCTGCACTATGCCGTGGAGCCCGAACCGCTCGACACGGCGGGTGCGATTCGCTTCGCTGCCGATGTTGCGGGCATCGACGACACCTTCGTGGTGGCCAACGGCGACGTGATCACCGACCTCGATGTCAGCGACCTGGTGCACTTCCACCGGTCGCGTCAGGCGGAAGCCACGATCCACCTCATCGGCGTGCCCGATCCTTCCGCGTTCGGCGTGGTGGCCCTCGACGCCGACCATCGCGTGGAGCGGTTCGTGGAGAAGCCGGCACCGGGTACGGCACCGAGCAACCTCATCAATGCCGGTACGTATGTGCTCGAGCCGTCGGTGCTGGAACGCATTCCGCTCGGCCACAAGGTGAGCATCGAGCGGGTCACGTTCCCTGCGATCGTGGCCGACGGCGGGTTGTACGCCATGGCCAGCGAGGATTACTGGCTCGACACGGGTCGCCCCGATCTGTACCTCCAAGCGAACCTCGATGTAGTGGCTGGCCGACGGCGCTTCGACCGCTGCGACGCAGTGCACGCCGATGCCACGGTGGCCGCGGATGCGGTGCTGGTGGAGTCCATCGTGGGCGCACGCGCCGTCGTCGGCGCCGGGGTACGCCTCACCAGGTCGGTCGTGCTGCCTGGCGCGGTCGTGGAGGCCGGTGCCGTGGTGGAAGACTCCGTGGTCATGGGCCGGGTCGGTGCAGATGCGCAGGTGCGCTCGAGCGTGTTGGGCACCGATGGTGTCGTCGCGCCGGGCGAGGTCCTGCAGGACGAACGGCGCCCCGACCCCAACGCCTCGTGAAGGTGCTGGTGGTGGGTGGTGCCGGGTTCATCGGCTCCCACCTCACCGAGCGGCTACTGGCCGAGGGCCACGCCGTCGACGTGGTGGATCACCTCGGTTCTGGATCGCTGGCCAACCTGGCAGAGGCGCGCAAGATGGCGGGCGAACTGAAGATCCACACGCTGGATGCGTCGGCTGCCGAGTTCGAGACGGTGATGGGGATGCGGGCTCCAGACGTGGTGTACCACCTTGGGATCCTGCCGCCCGGGGAACCAGCGGAGCACTCTGCTGCGGCGTCGCTGGCATCGCTGCTCGCAGTACTCGAAGGTGCTCGCCGAGTCGGCGGAGTGAAGGTGGTGGTGGGGTTGTCGGCGGTGTCGCTGTATGGCGATGTGGCTGGCAAGGACCAACCGATCAAGGAGGCGCAACCCTGGAACCCCGTGGGCGTGCGTGGTGCGGTCACCAAGGCGGTGGCGGAACTGCTGGGCGTGTATCGCGAGACACACGCCGTCGAGTTCAGCGCACTTGCCTTCGGCAACGTCTACGGACCTCGGCAGCGGGCCGATGGCGGGGTGGTGGCGGCGTTTCGGCATGCCTTCCATGACGGTGTGGCCCCGATGGTGCACGGCGATGGTCGCCAGACCCGCGACTTCCTGTACATCGACGACGCTGTCGATGCGCTGGTGCGTGCCGCCAGCAAGGGCAGCGGTTTGGTGATCAACGTGGGAAGCGGTTCAGGCACGACGGTGCGCGACCTATGGGATCTGATGGTGGGCAACTCCGGCCCGACGCCACTGTCGGCACCTCGACGCAATGACGATGTGCATCGCTTCGTGCTGGCGCCCACGCGAGCGCGGATTCAGCTCGGCTGGGCGCCCTGGACGGATCTGCCCTCGGGCCTGCGCGAACTCAGCCGCTGACCGCGATGCCGGCTGCCGCCAGCGTGCGGCGCGCCAACTCGTTGGAGATCTCCGGGGTGCTCATGATGCTGGGCGTGATGACCACCCGCATCCCTTCCGCTTCCACTGCGGCGGCAAGCCCCGCATCGACCGGGTCGATCACCAGCGTGGAAGCGATGGGCGCATAGAGGCGAGCGACGCCCACCACCGAGGCCTCGTGACCGAGTTCGGTGAGCATGCGATCGGCAGGACCTTTCAGCGCTGCACCACCGATGATGGGGGACACCGCTACCACGGTGTCGCGGCGTGCCGACAGCAGCGCATCCACCTCGGGCAGCGCTCGGATCGGCCCGATGGACACCAGCGGGTTCGACGGCGCGACCACGACCGCGTCGCTGTCGGCGAAGGCTGCCCGGGCGGCGTCGGTGAGCACGGCGCCGTCGGCCCCGTCGAACCGCACTGAGCTGACGGGAACGCCATGGCGTCGTTGCACGAAGTACTCCTGGAAGGGCACCTCGATCCCTTCTTCGGGCAGCGTCACCATGGTGGTGACACGTTGGTCGCTCATCGGAACCAGGCGCTGGGGCAAGCCGAAGGCTCGCCGGATCTCGTCGGTGACTTCGGTGAGCGTGGCCCCCTCTGCGAGTCGGGCCGTGCGGTAGAAGTGCGTCGCCAGGTCTTGGTCGCCGAGGTTGAACCAGTTGGGGGCGGCGCTGGAACCCGTTGGCCGGACCGGAACGAACCGCCCCAGCGCTTCCATAGCCCGCCAGCTCTCGTCGCGCAGACCCCAGCCGCGTTCGGGGTCGATGGCGCCTGCCAGCGTGTAGGTGATGGTGTCGAGGTCGGGGGAGATGCTCAGGCCGTGCATGACGGTGTCGTCGCCGGTGTTCACGACCCCGACGGTGTGCTCGGTGGGCCAGATGCCTGCCAGCGCTCGAAGGAACCGGGCAGCTCCCACGCCGCCGCACACCACACCGATTGTCATTGCTGGCCCTTCGTCATCGCAGGTCGTCCAGTTGGCCTGCAGCGACGAGACGGTACAGGTCGACGAGTTCGTCGGCGCAGCGTTGCCAGCTGAATTCCTGCCAGCGAGCGTTCCCGGCCGCAATGAGATCTGCCCGGGTGTGCGTGTCGGTGAGCGCCGTCGACAAGGCGTCGGCAAGCGCCGCCACGTCGTGGCGGTCGCAGAGCAGGGCGGCCTCGCCGGCGACTTCGGGAATGCTCCCAGCGGTGCTGGCCACCACGGGCACCCCGGCTCGCATGGCGTCGAGCAATGGAAAGCCGAACCCCTCGTCGAGCGACGGGTACGCCAGGACGGCTGCGTGTTGCTGCAACCAGCCGCGCACGCGGTCGTCGACCCGGCCGGTCATCAGGACGCGTCGAGCTGCGTCACCGTGGAGCTCGTCGATGGCTGTCTGAACAGCGGCGGCATCATCGCCCGCACTGCCGGCGAGTACGAGTCGAACATCGGGGTGCTGTGCGGCCAGGAGGCCGAAGGCGCGGACCAGGGTGGGGAGGTTCTTGCGACGCTCGATGGTGCCGATGGCCAACACGTAGGGCGTGCCCAGCAGTTCGGGGACCGGCGCCGTCGAGGACACTGGGGCGGGTTCGAGCGGGCCGAGGTGCACGGTGCGTACCGCTGCGCCGGGGAACAACCGCCGCACCACCGTCTCGGTGGCATGGGAACTGGTGTGCACCACGGCCCCACGTTCGATGGCTCGACGCAACACGGCGCCAGCCCGGCGCACATCGGCCCCGGCCAGTTCGGGATGCTCGAGAAACCAGCAGTCGTACACCGACACGATGCGGGGCAGGCGACTGGGCGGCACCACATAGTTGGTGCCGTGCACCAGGTCGACGCCACCCAGCCAGCGGTCCACG
>CANHST010000208.1 GCA_947463235.1 Acidimicrobiaceae bacterium | reverse complement strand
CGTCAATGGCGATGTCGCCTCCGGCATGGAAGCCGCCATCGACCAGATGGAAGCCGACCCGAACATCTGGGTCGGCATCATCACCGCCAATACCGAGGGCCAGGAGAAGCCGGTGTTCTGCGCTGGCGCCGACCTGAAGGCGATCAACTCCGGCCAGGCCGGCGGCCTCGGTACGAAGCGTGGCGGCTTTGCCGGTTTCGTCTATCGCGAGCGAAAGAAGCCAGTGATCGTGGCAGTCGACGGCCTAGCCACTGCGGGTGGATGCGAGATCGTCCTCGCCGCAGATCTGGTGGTCTGCACGACGCGCTCGTCGTTCGGTCTCGCCGAGGTGAAGCGCAACCTCATTGCTGGAGCTGGCGGTCTGTTCCGCTTGCCCCGAGCCATTGGCCAAGCAGCGGCCATGGAAGCCATTCTCACGGGCGATCCCATCCCCGGCGAGCGTGCGTACCACCTCGGCCTCGTGAGCCGTCTCGTGGAGCCTGGCAAGGCGCTGGAGGAAGCCTTGGAGTTGGCTGGCAAGATCTGCACCAGCGCTCCCCTTGCCGTGTGGGCGAGCCGCAAGGTGGTCTTGGCTGCAGCGTTCGAGGACGACGCCACGTTGATCGACCTCACGAACCAAGAGTTCGCCGGCGTGATGGCGTCGGAGGACACCAAGGAAGGCCTCACGGCGTTCATCGAGAAGCGCCTCCCGAACTGGCAGGGCAAGTAGGCCGTCAGAGTCGCTTACTGAGCACGATCTTGCGGGCCACCACGCCAGCCCGTTCGTACAGGTTCTTCGTGTCGCGGTCGCCGGGAAGCGCTGTGCCCTCCAGCACGGTGCACCCGGCGGCGCGAGCCGCGTCGGTGGCGGCCCGCAGCATGCCGTCGCCAAGGCCGAGCTCGCGGGCCTCGGGATGCACGTAGACCTGCACCACTGTGGCAATGCTGCCGCGTAGCTCGAGCTCCAAGTAGCCGAGCACCACGTCGTCGTACAGGCCCACCCAGGCGCGTCCGAGGGCCTGCTCCCACTGCGTCGGTGGTTGCTCAGCAAGAAGGGCCGCACCGCCCCTCACGGGGTGCAGTGCGGCCCTTGCCTCGCGTTCGAGTTGTTGTACTGCAGGAATGTCGTGCTCGGTCAGTGGGCGTACGTCGTCGTCCACTTCGACCTCACTCTCACTTGCTGAACAGTGGGCACTCGTCGTCGCCCACCGGGCAGCCCGGTGCGCTCTGGCGGACGAGAAGGAAACAGCTCGGGCAGAGCTGCTCGTCGGCCCGCTTGGGCTGCAGACGGTCGGCGGCTTCGCCTCGCTCCTCCGGCTCTTCTTCCTCGTTCTCGTCCTCGTCCTGTTCGGCGACGAGGCGATCCTTCAGGATCGTGTCGAGGTCGGCCTCGACGTCGTCGGGCGTAATCATGTCGTCGTCTTCGTCTTCGTCCTCGGACGAGACGGAGCGACGAACCGGTCCGCTGGTGTCGTCTTCTTCCTCTTCTTCGTCGGTGGCGACGAAATCATCGTCGTCAGCGACCAGGAGGTCGTCTTCCTCAGCCAGTTCGTCGTCGAGCTCGTCTTCGTCGAGCTCCGGATCGATCTCAGCCTCGTCCTCGACCTCTTCGAACTCCTCTGCGGGTTCTTCCATTTCGATGTCGTCGTCGTCGGCCATACACGTACCTCGTCCCTGCTACCCGGTAAGGCCCGGGATACTAGGCCGGGGAGTCGTCAGGCCTGCGCATACCTGGTGTGACAACCGTCACCTGAGTGTCTCAGTGCTGGCCACGACGTGCTTCGGCACGCCGTTCGGACTCCAAACGCTCGAGTTCGGGGGCCTCGGTGGTGAGGTGATTCATGGCGGCAGCCACGGCGGTGTGGCCGGCCTGTTCCTCGATCAGGCGGTGCATCTCCAGCACCACACGCCGATACGAGGGATGTCCCTGCGGCGAGGACCGCAACTCCAGCATGTGGATGGCCTCTCGAGCGTTGAACTGCATCGAGTACCGCAGCCGATACGCCATCGACACTGCGTACTGCGCCTGTTGGGGAAACTCGTCCTTCAGCGCATCGAACAACGATGCCGAACGTGCCATGGCGTCGTCGAAGACGTCGGCGACGCCCGCTTCTTCGACCAGTTCGGGTCGTGTGTAGCCGTGGTTCGGCGTGAGGCTCTGCCAGTCGATGGTGAGCATGCGGTGACGCTGCAGATCGCGGAATGCGCCGTAGTCGCTCAGTATGTCGAAGCGGTAGTCGACCCGCTCGAATGCCCGTCCGGGACGGTGGCGGCGATTCTCTCTATCGCCCACGTATGCCTTGATCAGCGCAAGGCGCTCGGTGGGGCCCAACGTGCGCACCCGTTCGATGAGTTGATGCTCGGGGAGGTGCGTGAGCGGATAGCAGATCGCCGCCAGCATCTTGTCTTCGGCGTCGGGATCCCAGTCGATCAACTGCACCGCCGGCGCCTGCTCCACCGGAGTCTCGCCGAACAGTGATTGCACCAGTTCGGAGGTGTTTTCGCGTGTGTTGGTGAGGTACTGCGACCACCGACCGCCACGATCGGCGATGTCGACTCGACGCAAGAAGCTGGGGATCACCTTGCGCAACTCGTGCAGCATCATGTCGGCGTATTGGCGAGCCTCGGGAAGCGGGTGGGCTCGCATCCGCACCAGCAAGGCCTCGAACGATTGGCCGGAACCATAGATACCGACGTTGGAGAGCGCCGCAGCGGGCAGCACACCGCGAACGGCATCGAGCGCCTTCGCCCGTGTTGCGGTGCGGTACACGAAGTCGCTGTCGCCGGGTTCACGAGGCACCGTGGCGCGCACGTGGTCGGTGACACGATTCAGCAGCAGCGTGTAGCTGTCGAACATGCGGTCCATGTCGCCGACGTAGCGAGTGCCGAAGCGACTGGAGAGGATGTCGGGATCGCGATAGAAGCGGTAGCGACCACCGAGGCGGGCGTCGTAGGCGATGTAGCGCGTGCTCTGCTCGAGGTAGCTCATCAGGCGACCCCACTCGAGCACCTTCGTCAGAATGTTCGAGGCCTGCTCACAGGCAAGATGTACCCCACCGAGCTGCGCCACGGAGTCGTCGCCGTACTCGAAGAACACCTTCTCGTAGAGTTCCTCGGCTCGTTCGAGGCCGATGGTGGCATCGACCGACACGTCTCCAGCGATATCGAGATCGCCCACGAACTCGTCGAGGAACAGCCGGCGGAGGCTCTTCGGACTGCGGCTGTAGCGCGCGAACAGCGCGCCCTTCACCACCTCTGGGAGGTTCACCAGTGCGAACACCGGGCCATCCAGATTGGTGAAGTATCGACGGAGGATGTCTTCCTCGTCAGGGGTGAATTCTTCGGGGACGTACACCGTCACAGGCCAGATCCTACGGTCGAAACTGTGCTGAGCGAGGGATGCCCGAAAGGCCTAGTAGACCACCACATCGGTGGGCCGCTGGGCGAACTGCGCCTGTACCTCGGCCATCAGTGCCGCATCGGTCCAGAGGTCGACGACGGTCATGGCCATTGCTTTCGCGCCGTCGATCACGGCGCGATCGCCCTCGTCGCTGCCGGCAAAGGCGGCGAAATCGACGCTGTGAATCGGCACGCCGTCGGGCGCCACCTTGATCATCGGGTGGATCGAGGGCACGAGGTAGCTCACGTTGCCCATGTCGGTGCTGCCAACCACACGACGCCCGATGGCGGCCGGATCCTGCACGGTTCGGCCGATACGCGCCGCATTCTCCACGTACGACCGGACCATGGCCTGGTTGTCCAGCATCTCGGCGTAGGTCTCCCCCACCCAGGCGTGGTCCATGCTGCAGCCACATGCCGTGGCGGCCGCCTGCAGACTGGTAAACACGCGCTCCTTCAGCGGCTGCAGGCTGGCGATGGTGCCGGATCGGATGTACCAGTCCATTGCGGCCTCTGAGGGCACGATGTTGGGCTTGTCGCCGGCCTTGGTGAAGATGCCGTGGATGCGCTCGTTCGGTCTGATGTGCTGGCGCAGCGTGGCCACATTCATGTAGCCGAGCACTGCTGCATCGAGGGCATTCACGCCCTCCCATGGCGCAGCGGCTGCGTGTGCGGCCTTGCCGTGGTACTCCACCTCGAGCTCCTGAATGGCAATGCAGTCCATGCGAATGAGATCGGCATCGGCAGGGTGCACCATCATCGCCGCATCGATGCCATCGAATGCGCCGGCCCTCGCCATCTTCACTTTGCCGCCGCCACCTTCCTCGGCCGGGGTGCCCATGATGCGGAGACGGCCGCCTGCCTGTTCGGCGACGGCGGCTGCAGCCAGGCCGGCCCCGAGGCCAGCCGTGGCGATGATGTTGTGCCCGCAGGCATGCCCTAGGCCTGGCAGCGCGTCGTACTCGCAGAGCACGGCGATAGTGGGGCCGGAGGAACCGACTGCGGCATCGAACGCTGTCTCGATGCCATAGGCGCTCCGCACGGGAGCCACGCCGTTCGTCTCGAGCAAGTCGGTGAGCAACTGGTGGGCGTAGCGCTCTTCGTAGTTGAGTTCTGGATGAGCGTGGATGGCCCGACTGGCCTCCACCAACGCAGGGGCGAGAGCATCCACTCGGTCACATACGGCTTGCTTCAGTGCGTCGACGTCCATATGCCGACGGACCTTAGTGCCGCTCAGGCGTGCACGATGAGTGCGTCGGGTAGGACCACGATCGCAAGTTCCCTGACGCGCGCAACGCGAGTTCCATCGACGTACAGGTTGAGCGGACGCACGAATTCGGCCGTCCAACGTTGGGTGCTGGCGAACGTGATGTGTGGATGAGGAAGGTGTGTTCCGGTGCGAGCACGAGTGCGCGCCTGAAGCCTGGCTCGCAGAGGCATGGACGGATCAACTCGTAGCAGATCGAGGCGACCATCGTTCGGGTGCGATCGTGGCGCCACGTCGTACTCGCCGAGGAACTGTGCATTCATGGCCATCACCACCTCGCCACGCCACCACGCACGACGCGCCACCACATGTGCGAGCGCGGTGAACGTTCGTCCGTCGGCTGTCACCTCGAGCAGATCGACTGTCGCACGCACATGAGGGCCGTTCAGCCGCCCCGGGGCGCCGCCACCCATCGTGCGAGCCATGTCGCCACCCGAGAGGCCGACGGCGTCTCGGCGGCCGCCTCGAACTGCCTCGCCATCCGAGGTCGCTACGCGCAGTCCCTCTGCTGCCGACACCACCGGGTCGCCCCACGCCTCACCCTTGCGGATCGTCACCATCGACCTCCAGCGCACTCGATGCTGCGACGACACCTCGGAACAGCGCCTCGGCTGCCTGTTCGGCGACTCGTCTGGTGTCCTTTGATGGCGACACCAGCGCCAGTTGGCGCACCAGGTCGATCAGCTGCTTCATCGTGCGGACAAAATCACCACCCGACAATTCTTCGGTCGCCACAACGTCGGCGAATCCCTCACCCGCCGCCCATGCGAAGGCGACCGCAATGAACGACGGGTCCGGTGGCCGATGCACCGACAGCCCGGCAGCCTCCTCGATTTCCTCGAGCT
>CANHST010000207.1 GCA_947463235.1 Acidimicrobiaceae bacterium | reverse complement strand
TTCGACGTCGATCGCACCGACCTGCACCATGTCCGGCTGCTGCCCAGCGAACGCCCAGCCCAGCTCGATGAGGGGCAGGTGGAGCTGGCGCTCGAGTCGTTCGCCTTCACCTCCAACAACGTCTCGTATGCGGTCGCCGGCGACATGCTCGATTACTGGGGGTTCTTTCCCGCCGAAGCGCCGTGGGGCCGAATCCCGGTGATGGGCATCGGACGGGTCGTGCGTTCGGCGAACGACGCCATTCCGGAGGGCGGGCGTTACTTCGGCTTCTACCCGATGGCCGATCACCACGTGGTGCAGGCATCGCCGAGCGCCGAAGGGTTTATGGACCGCGCCGAGCACCGAGCCAAGCACGCGTCCGCCTACCGCTCGTTCAACCTCGTCGACAACGACCCTGCCTACGACCCCGCGACTGAGGGCCAGTACCTCATCGCCCGCGGCCTGTTCATCACCTCGTTCCTGGTCGACGATTTCCTCGGCGGCAACGACCTCTTCGGTGCCACCGATGTCATCGTCACCAGCGCATCCAGCCGCACCTCGATTGCGCTTGCTCACCGACTGCGTGCCCGTGGCGGTGTTGGCGTCGTCGGCCTCACTTCGTCGCGCAACATGGAGTTCGTGTTGTCGTTGGGTCTGTACGACATCGTGCTCGCCTACGACCAGGTCGATCAACTCGATGCCACCGTGACGTACGCGATGGTCGACATGGCCGGCAACGCCGATGTGCTGTCACGCGTGCACCATCACCTCGGCGACCGACTGGCGTACTCCTGCCGTGTAGGCGCCACGCACTGGGACGCAGGTGGCGCGCTGCGCGATCTCCCCGGCCCCGTGCCGACGTTCTTCTTTGCCCCCACCCTGATCAAGCAACGTTCGGTGGAATGGGGCCGCGAGGTCTTCGAGGCGCGCGTCGCAGCGGCGCTTGCTGAGTTCCTCGATCATGCTGCCGGTTGGATGGTCATCCAGCGGTCGGTCGGTGCCGAGTCGGTGGAGTCCGTGTATCGGGCCACACTGTCGGGCGAGAGCGACCCTGCGATCGGGCACATCCTCTCGATGTCGGTCGGCGAGTAACCCCCCGTGCTCGCCGACGACATCCCGGTGGCGTACACGCCACAAGGCGGCTGGACTGAGATGCCAGCGCCGTTCCTCACACACTGCACCGAGCCCCTCGTGGAAGGTGCCCCCGATCTGCGCGGTACGTGGAAGGCCGTCAGCGTTCGCGCCAACGATGCCGATGTGCCCGATCATCAGTTGCTCGGCAAGGTGCAACGCATCGAGCAGGCCGGCGACCGCATCGTCATCACGGCGAGCGGCGTGGTGCACGACATGCGTTGCGACGGCTCGGTGGAACGTGGCGTGAACGACGTGTTCGAGTTCGACAAGGTCACCCCCATGCAAGTGGTTGCCACCTATGAGAACGGTGTGCACGTGCTGCGGCCCGTCGGCATTCCGGTGGAAGTCACCCGACACCTCGAGGGAGACGAGTTGGTGTTCAACTACGTCGGCTTCACGGCCCGGCTGGTGCGGGTGAGCAACCCCTGAGCCACCCCGGCTCGATCTCAACGGCGACTGCGCCGTGCGGTCGCGGCGGTCAGATCAGGGCGAGCATCTGCTCCGCGGCACGTCGGCCCGACAGGAATGCGCCTTCCACCTTCGCGCCGTCGAACGCGTCGCCTGCGAACAGCAGCGGTGGCAGGTTCGTCGCGTGGAGGCACGGTGCCGGGTGCAGCACCGAGGGCCGGGCGTAACGCCAACGATGCACCTGGGTGGCGACAGCAGTGTGGCCATCGAGGAACGGGGCAGCGCCGAGCACTGCGGCCGCGATGTCGTCGTGCGGGTCGTCCCAATGCTGTTCGCTGAACGACGCGGTGGTGTGGAACGTGACCGCCGGTCGGGCCGACACTCCCTTGCGGACGTGTTCGGCCATCCAGTCGATGGGGCTGTCGGTGAGCCGAAGCGCGCCGGGTTCGGGCAGTTCGACGGGGCCGCCGAACACGGCCAGCACCGCGATGCACGGGTCGTACCGAACCGTTTCCAGCGCCACCCTGTCGTCGTCGGCGAGATCCACACCGCCTGCATCGAGCAGTGCCAGTGATTGCGGCACAGGTGACGTGAGGATCACCGCGTCGGCGGTGAGCACTTCGTTGTCGAACTGCACCAGCCAACGGCCGTGTTCGACGCGCAGTGCCGTCACGGTTGTCTCTGTTCGAACGTCGAGACCTCTGGCCAGATGGCGAGGGATGCTGTTCATCGTTGGTGTGCCTCGATAGCGCACGTGGCCGTCAGGGTTGGTGACACCATGCGGCCCCACCTGGCCGTGGAACCACGGCGTCACCACGCCTGCGGTCGCCCAGTGCTCCACCTCCTCGGCGAACTCAGCGGTGTGGGTGGTGATGAATTGGGCGCCATGGTCGAGCGTTGCGTCGTCGATGCGACGCGTGGCGGCGCGGCCGCCGACCCCTCGACCCTTGTCCACCACGATCACGGTGTGCTGCGGCGCCAGCACCCTCGCCGCAGCAAGACCTGCAAACCCCGCGCCGACGATGACGACGTTGCTCACGTGTGCACCGCGGCGATCAGCATCACTGCAGCGATGATGCTGCGAACCGACCAACCGATGGTGCGGATCCAGTTGGTGCGCACGAGCCTGGTGGTACGAGACTCGTCATGCCCGTTGGCGAGCGCGGCATGCTGAGGCACTTGCAGCAGCACGGTGCTGCCCAACACCACGGCCAACACCGCCAACCCCAGCACCGCAAGCCAGCGCGGCACCCCGGTGGGCGGGACGATCGCCATCCACAGCGCAGTCACACCTTCTGCAGCCATGAACGGCCCCACCACGAACGAAGTCCGTCGCTGGTGTGCTTGGGCGTAGTTGGCGAACCCACTGGTGCCGACTGCATCGAAGAGCGGGTAGTGCACCACCTGTACGAACCAGATGAGACCCGTCATCGCTGCGGTGGCGAGCAGATGAACGATCAGCACGACCAGTTCGGACGTGCTCGGAGTGGTGGAGAGAGCGTCAGCGAACATTGCCGGGAACCTATCGGTGGTGTTCTCGGCGTGCAGGTTCGTGCTCAGGAATGGACGGTCGATGACGTGCCGACCATGCTGCGAGGCGTGCCTGTCTCCATTCCCACCGTGTGGGTGCTCGGCGATCAATTGGATCGTCATGCCGGGGCGCTGCGCGGCCGCATGCCGGGCGACTGCCGGGTGTTGTTCGTGGAGAGCGCGGCAATGGTGCAGGGCTCGCGGTGGCATCGGCAGCGGTTGCATCTGGTGCTGTCGGCGATGGCGCACTTCGCCGAGGAACTGCGCGCCGAAGGGTTCGAGGTGGACCACCGCTTCGCACCCACCATCGGCGACGGCCTGCGAGCACATCGGGCGGAGTTCGCACCATCGGCAGTGCTCGCAATGGAGCCGCTGAAGTGGTCGATGCGCGATCGCATGGAGCAGTGGGGTGTGCAACTGGTGGCGAACGATCGCTTCCTCTGCCACCCCGATGCCTTCGCCGAGTGGGCGAACGGGCGACGTCGATTGACGATGGAAGACTTCTACCGCTGGCAACGGCTGCGCCTCGGGCTGCTGCTCGATGAGGGTCCGAATGGCCCCGAGCCGGTGGGCGGACGCTGGAACTTCGACCATGACAACCGCGAGCCACCGCCGCGCGACGGCAGGGCCTGGCCCGCGATCGAGCGGTTTCCACTCGACGCCATCGACCACGCTGTCATCGATCGTCTTCCTGATTCGGCGGTGGGTGCGGCACCCGACGGCACCTGGCCGGTCACGCGTGCGCAGGCGCTCGTTCGGTTGGGTGAGTTCATCGAGCACGGCTTGCCGTTGTTCGGCCCCCACGAGGATGCGATGTTGGCGGCGCAGTGGAAGCTGGCGCATTCGGTGCTCGCGTCGTCGATGAACATCGGGCTGCTGCATCCCCGTGAGATCGCCGAGGCCGCCGAGGTTGCGTACCGCGAAGGGCGGGTGCCGTTGGCGTCGGCCGAGGGGTTCATCCGGCAGGTCGTCGGCTGGCGCGAGTACGTGTGGGGTGTCTATTGGCTGTGGATGCCCGAGTACCAGCACCTCAACGAGCTCGAGGCGGACCGACCGGTGCCGCCTGCATTCACGGGCGCTGCGAGCACCGAGATGGCGTGTGTGCGCAACGTGGTGCAGCACCTGCACGACCACGGCTACACGCATCACATCGAGCGGCTGATGGTGCTCGGCAACCTGGCGCTCACCGCAGGGGTGCAGCCGTGGGCGATGAGCGAGTGGATGCGCGTCACGTTCGTGGACGGTGCCGAATGGGTGATGTTGCCCAACGTGGTGGGCATGGCGCTGCACGCCGACGGCGGCCGCATGGCCACCAAGCCGTATGCCTCGGGTGGCGCCTATGTACACAAGATGAGCGATTCGTGCCGCGGCTGTCGGTTCGATCCGAAGCAGCGCACCGGCGAGCGGGCCTGTCCGTTCACCACGCTCTACTGGGACTTCATCGCCCGGCACGAGCAGCGGCTGGCGGGCAACCATCGAATGGCTCGGCAGGTGGCTGCGATGCGTCAGCTACGCGACCTGCCGGCGGTGCGCGAGCGTGCCGTCGAGATCCTCGATCGCCTCGACCGGGGTGCGCTCTAGGCTCGGGGCGATGACGGCCCCGCATCGCCTCTCACGCGCTCAAGCGCGCCAGATTGCCGTGAGAGCGCAGTTGCTGGATGCCAACCGGCCCACCGACATGTTGGCGGCGTTGCAACACCTCACGTTGCTGCAGGCCGACCCCACCAACGCCATTGCCCCCAGCGCGGACCTGGTGCTGTGGAGTCGGCTCGGAAACACCTACGAGACGGCGCACCTCGGTGCCGCGCTCGAGGCCCGCACCGTTATCGATCTTCGCGGCCTGCTGCGTCCGGCCGCCGACGTCGGCTTGTTCCGCGCCGAGATGGCCGAGTGGCCAGGCGTCGGTCAGTTGCGCGGTTACCGGGTGAAGCAGGCGGCGTGGGTGCAGAAGAACGACTTCTGCCGTCGCGACATCCTTCGCCGACTGAAGGAGTCGGGTCCGATGACCTCGCAGGAATTGCCCGACACGTGCCTGCAGCCCTACGCCAGCAGCGGATGGAACAACAACCGCAACGTGGTGATGTTGCTGGATTTCATGGTGCAGCGCGGCGAGGTGGCGGTGGCCGGCCGTGAAGGCCGCGATCGATTGTGGGATCTCGCCGAGCGTGTCTATGTCGACGTGCCCACGTTGCCGTCGGCCGAAGCGATCGCAGAGCGAAACCGCCGCCGCCTACGCAGCCTGGGCATCGCCCGGGCGAAGGCGACGGAGTTCCCGGTGGAGCCGGTCGATGTGCGCGACGCGGGTGAGCCGGCAGTGGTGGAGGGTGTCAAGGGCGAGTGGCGGGTGGACCCTGCGCAACTCGACCAACCGTTCGAAGGTCGTGCCGCGTTGCTCTCGCCGCTCGACCGTCTCATCCACGACCGCGCCCGCATGGCCGAC
>CANHST010000206.1 GCA_947463235.1 Acidimicrobiaceae bacterium | reverse complement strand
GTGCCGAGGTACAACTCGATCACGGCAGGGTCGGCGAGCAGTTCGCGGCCCGAACCCGTGTAGGCGTTCTTGCCCTGGTCGAGCACGTAGCCGCGGTCGACCACCTGCAGACAACGACGGGCGTTCTGCTCCACCATCAGGATGGCGACACCGGTGTTGTTGATCGCACGGCAGTTCAGGAACACCTCGTCCTGAAGGTGCGGCGACAGACCGGCGGACGGTTCGTCGAGCAGCAGCAGCGAGGGCTCGAGCATCAGCGCCCGGCTCATCGCCACCATCTGGCGCTCACCGCCCGACAACGATCCCGCACGTGAGTCCTTTCGCTGCAGCAACCGCGGGAACAACTCCGTGACATAGGCAAAGCGCTGCTTGAACACCTTCGGCCGCAGGTAGCAACCCATCTCGAGGTTCTCCACGACCGTGAGGCTGGGGAACACGTTCTTGGTTTGCGGAACGTAGCCAACGCCTCGGCTCACCAGTTCGTGCGCCTTCTTACCGGTGATGTCGGCACCATTCAGCACGACGTTGCCGGAGCGTACGGTGCACTGGCCGAGCACAGCCTTCAGCATGGTGGACTTGCCGGCGCCGTTGGGGCCGATGATGCCCACGAACTCCCCCGGGTTCACGACGAGGTTGCACCCGTTGAGGATGTTCACCTCGGGGATGTAACCGGCCACCAATTCGGTCGCCAACAGAACGGGCTGCGTGCCCTCGGTGATGGTCACAGGTCCTCCAGCAGGCTCTTACCCTGGTGAGCGCCCAGGTAGGCGTCGATCACGGCCGGGTTCGACGAGATCTGATCGGGGGTGCCCTCGGCGATGATCATGCCCTCGGCCATCACGATCACCCAGTCGGAGATGTCGTGGACCATGTCCATGTCGTGCTCCACGAAGAGCACGGTCATGCCCTCATCGCGCAACCCCTTGATGTGCTGGTTCAGGCTCTGCTTCAGCGCCGGGTTCACGCCAGCCATCGGCTCGTCGAGCATCACCAGCTTCGGGTTCGTCATCAACGCCCGCGACATCTCGAGCAGCTTGCGTTGTCCACCCGACAGGGTGCCCGCGTATTCGTTGCGCATGTGATCGAGCTTGAACCGAGCGAGCAGTGCGTCGGCGCGAGCTTCGATCTCACGTTCCTGGGCCAGCCAGGTGAACGGCAGCAGACCGTTCCACCACTTCTCGCCCTTCTGACCGGTGGCACCGAGCTTCATGTTCTCGATGACGGACATCTTGGTGAGGCTCTTGGTGAGCTGGAACGTGCGCACCATGCCCATGTCGGCCGTCTTGTGTGCCTGCACGCCTTCGAGGTCTTTGCCGTCGAACCACCACTTGCCGGTGTCGGGCGTGTCGAACGCCGTCATGAGGTTGAAGAAGGTGGTCTTGCCGGCACCGTTCGGACCGATCAGCGCCGTGATGGAGCCGCGTTGAATCTCGACCCGCTCCACATCCACGGCGGTGATGCCACCGAACGAGCGTCGAACACCTTCGGCGGTCATGATGGGATCGGGCTTGGCGACTCCGGGCTCGGGGGCAACATTGGCAAGCGCTGCGCGCGCAATGCGTGCAGTCTCGCTGAGGGTCTGCTCGTCAGTGGCCATCGAGCGCCATCTCCTTCTTGTTGCCGAACAGGCCTTGCGGCCTGAACACCATCAGGAACACCAGCATCAGGCCGATGACCACCTGCACGTACACACCGATGTGACTGGACTCGGTGATGAGGGGAATGCCGAAGATGTCGACGTGGCCGCCCCAGCTCTTGGCGAGTTCGTTGAGGAACGCATCGACGAACGACAAGATGGCCCAGAACAACATCGGGCCGACGATGGAGCCGGACACCTTGGCGAGGCCGCCGAGCACCAACGCCGTCAACACGTAGAACGTGACGTCGCGGCTGTAGTTGTCGGGCTGCACCGAGCCACGACTCACCGAGAACATGATGCCCGAGAAGGTGGCGATGACACCGCCGAGAATGAGCGCCTGCATCTTGTACGAGTACACGTTCTTGCCCAGGCTGCGGACGGCGTCCTCGTCTTCGCGAATGCCCTTGATCACACGACCCCATGGGCTGCGCATCAGCATGTAGATGAACCCACCGATGACCGCAGCAAGAATCCAGCCGACCACGAGGCTCTTGAACGAAAGGCCGTCGTATTCCGTCTGCTTCGAAGCAATCATCAGGAACGCCATCACCGCAACAGCGGAGATGATCCACTTCGTCTGGAAACCTTGGCGCTCCTCCTTCGCCCACTTCTGCGCCAGCATGTGGCCAAGCAGCACCGAGCACACTGCGAAGGAGACCAGCAGAAGCACGGAACCGACGGCGTTCACGCTGTCGGCGAATGGGTACAGCGAATACTTCGACGACGGGTTGAAGGGTGTCTTGCTCACGAATGAATTCGCGAACTGGTTGATCCCGTCGGAGCCACCGAAGTACTTCTTGAACGTCACCGAGCGCACAATGAGCCGCACGCATTCGGCGAGCGCAATGGTGACGATGGCCAGGTAATCGGCTCGCAGACGCAGCGTGGGCACGCCCATGATCAGGCCGAAGATCACGGCGTACACCACTGCGATGGGAACGCCCCACCAAAAGCTGATGCCGTAGTAGTGAGCGGTCATGCCCACGGCATAGGCGCCGCAGGCCATGAACCCGGCTTGACCGAAGTTCAGCAACCCGGCGTAGCCGAACTGCACGTTCAGCCCGATCGCCGACAGCGCGAAGTACATCGCGTTCACGCCGAAGAATGCACTCAGCGTTGCGGTGAGGATGTTGCTCCAGTTCATCTGTCCTCCTCAGCCCACTCGCTCACGACGACCGAGGATGCCCTGCGGTCGCACCAACAACACGATGATCATTCCGACGTATGCAGGAACGTTCTTCAGCTCGGACGGCACGCCGTTGTGCAACCAGTCGAGCGGCGCCGGCCAGTTCTTGCCAGGCATGATGGGAATGCCCAGCGTGCTCACTTCCACGAAGAGTCCGATGACGAAACTTCCCACAAGGGCGCCGTAGGCCGAGCCAAGGCCGCCGAGCGTGATGCCGGCGAACATCAAGAAGAGGAGGTCGGAGCCGATGAACGGGCCCACGCCCTCGTCGAGACCACGGAAGATGCCGCCGGTGGCGGCGAGCATGCCACCGAGGATCCATACCAAGCGGATGATCTTCTGGCTGTCGATACCGGTACTGGACGCCAGATCTGGGTTGTCGCTCACGGCTCGTGTGGCCTTGCCGAGGCGGGTCTTCTGTAGCGCCAGTGCCACGCCCACCAAGATGACGAGCGAAATCAATGCCGTGGTGGCATCGCGCGGCGTCACACAGATCGGGCCCACCCTCTTGCAGTCCTGGTTGTTGAACGCAGCGAAGACCTTGGTGCGGCCGCCGAGAATGCGCAGGAAGATGTTCTTCAGCACGATGGCGACACCGACGGTGACCACCATCTGCGAAACCAGGCCGATCTTGCGCTTTCGAAGCGGCGAGTAAATGAACTCGTTCTGCGCCAGGCCGAACGCTCCGCCAGCGATGATGGCGACCGGGAAGGCCAACCAAGGCGTAATCGCACGGTCGGTGTTCAGGATGTAGGCGATCATGGCCCCGAAGGTGACCATCTCGCCGTGCGCGAAGTTGGTGAGGCCAGTGGTACCGAAGATCAGGCTGAGACCCACGGCGCACATGGCCAGAATCAGACCGAAGCGGGCCCCGTCTGCGAGGCGCTGAGCGAACTGCGACCACCAGCCCACCGTGGCTCGGTTGGCTGCGCCGGTGAAGTAGTTCACGGTGACGGTGGACGTCACGAATGCGTCGCCCTTCACCTGCCGCTCCGCTCCGCCTTCCTGAAGGGCAAAGCCCTCGGGCAGCGTCGACTCATCGAGGGTGACGGTGTAGTCGGCCTTCGCGGGAAGCGGGATCAGCGCGACACCCTTGTCGTCGGTGACGCCCTCGCCAACCTGGGCGCCTGATGTGTCGGCAACGACGACCTTGACCCCGGCAACCGGTTCCTTCTTCGTTTTGCCGGTTCCTGCATCCTGCACCTGGTTCTGCACGCGAACCTTCACGGCGAGATCTTCGGCATGAGCAGGCTCGGCGAACATGCCAAACACGGCAAGGCCGACCAGCAGCAGTGCGACGAGGTGTTGTAGTCGTTTCTTCAACTGGTCCCCTGGGTTCACCTGTTGTTACCGATCCGGACACAACCGGTCGGCGGCGTATTTGATCCCGTGAAGGCATCGTGCGTCAATACTGGGCACACGATGTTCACGAATCCGAAGTCGAAGCTTGCCACATTCGCCGTACTTGGCTCTGCTGCGCTGTTCGGCACCACCGGCACGGTGCTCGTCAATGCACCCGATGGCGCGGACGCGTACTCCGTTGGCGCCATCCGTCTGCTCGTCGGTAGCGCCACCCTCGCCGCAGTGGCCGCCACACGAGGAGCCGACCTCAGAACGCCATGGCGTCGATCACACCGGCGATGGGGCACCCCGACGATCACCGTCATCGGCGCCCTCGGCGTCGCTCTGTTCCAGCTCGGCTACTTCCTGGCGGTCGAACGCACAGGGGTGGCCGTCGGCACCGTGGTGACCATCGGTTCAGGACCGGTGCTCTCCGGTGTGATCACGGCGATGCTCGAGCGTCGCCCACCCGACCGACGATGGCTGGTTGGCACCGCCGTGAGCATCCTCGGCGTCGCAGTGCTGGGCCTACTCGGGCGAGACGTGGAGACCGATGCACTCGGCATCGTGTTGGCCGTCGCCGCAGGCCTGGGCTGGGCCGTGTTCGCCACGGTGAGCAAGCGCCACATCGAGGACGGCATCGACAGCACGGCCAGCATGGCAGCGGTGTTCGGCGGCGGAGCGCTGTTGCTGAGTCCGGTGATGTTCGCCCACTCACCCTCGTGGTTCTTCGACAGCCCGGGGCTCTATGTGGGCCTGTACCTCGGGGTGGTCACGGTAGGCGTGGCGTACACCCTGTATGGCTTTGCTCTTCGTCATCTGCGCACGCCCACGGTGATCACGCTCACCCTGCTGGAGCCGATCACCGCTGCACTGCTGGGTGCCGTGGTGGTGCACGAAGGCATCCGCCCGGCCGGATGGCTCGGCATTGCGCTCGTCGTCGTGGGTCTGGCCATCACTACGGTGTCGGCGTGACGCAGCTCGACAGTACGCAAGCCGTTCCGCAACCGACGCTGGGTGCACCCGACGCGAACGAGTGCGAGGTGTTGCTCATTCGGCACGGCCGGTCTGCGGATGTCGTGCCAGGTTCCGCCGAATCAGCGGATCCGCCGCTGCACGACGTCGGCGTGCGCCAGGCAGAGCAACTGGCGCTGCGTCTCGGGAGCAAGACCATCCATGCGGTCTACAGCTCGCACCTTGCTCGTGCTCGTTCCACCGCGGCACCCATCGCACGGCCGCGCGGACTCGAAGTGGGCATCCATGAGGATCTCGAAGAAGTTCGTATGGGCGACTGGGGCAACGGCGAGTTCCGGCGGCGGGCTTAC
>CANHST010000205.1 GCA_947463235.1 Acidimicrobiaceae bacterium | reverse complement strand
ATGGCGCGACGCGACGAGCGCAGAGGTACTGGGTGTCGAGCCCGATGGCCATGCTCTCGCGCCATTCCTCGGGGGTGACATCTTCCACGAACGCCGTGGGGCCCTTGATGCCGGCGTTGTTCACCAGCACATCGATGCCTCCGAGGTCGGCGAGCGCCTCCTGCATCCAGCGATCCACCGCCTCACCATCGGCGAGGTCGACCTTGCTGACGACTGCGGTGGGCAGCGCAGCGCGGGCATCGGCCAGGGCCGCATCGTTCACATCGCACAGGTGCACCCGCGCGCCTTGGGCAATGAACGCTTCGGCGATGGCTCGGCCGATTCCCGCCGCAGCCGCTGTGATGATGACCCGTTGCGTGCTCACGCCGACGACGGTAGTCGCCGTGCCTTCAGAGCAGCCGGATCAGGGCGGTGAGACCAACGAATACGATGACGGCGCGCAGCACCTTGGGGTTCAGTCGCCGACCGACCCGCGAGCCGATCTGCCCGCCGATGGTGGAACCGATGGCGATGGTTCCCACCACCTTCCAGTCGACCTCCGTGGAGAGGATGAACACCACCGATGCCACCGCGTTCACGCTCATGGCCAAGACGTTCTTGGTGGCGTTGAGGCGCTGCAGCTCGTCGTCGAGGAAGATGCTCAAGACAGCGATGAGGATGATGCCCTGCGCCGCACCGAAGTAGCCGCCGTAGATACCGACTGCGAACACCAGAGCCGCCAGGACGAACGTGACATCGCGGCTGCCGTGTCCACCTTCGGCGCGTCGTGCGGCCAACCGCTTCGACAGCACGGGCTGCACGATCACCAGCACCAGCGCCACGGCTATGAGGACGACGACCACCTTCTGGAACACCTTGCTCGGCAACAACAGCAGCAGCGTGGAGCCTGAGAGCCCGCCGAGCAGCGACGCCGGAACGAGTCGCTGCAACCTCGGGCGCTGCCCCACCAACTCGCGGCGATAGCCGATGACGCCCGACACCGAACCGGGCACGAGGCCGATGTTGTTGGAAACGTTCGCCAACAACGGCGGGTACCCCAGTGCCACCAGCGTGGGGAAGGTGATCAGCGACCCGGAACCGACGACCGTGTTGATGGTGCCAGCGGCGGTACCCGCGAGGAAGATGAGGATGAAATGCGTCAGCGACACGACACCCATCGTGGCAGCTATGGGCCATTCATCCCCCACGGGTGACTTGTTCGGAGCGCGAAATCCGTACTCTCGCATCGATGCGTGTGCGAATTCCCTCTTCGCTGCGGGCCAGCAAGGCCGACCTGCGCAACGACCTCGTTGCCGGATTGCCAGGGGCCATCAGCAGCGTGCCCGACGGCATGGCTGCCGCCATCCTGGCCGGGGTTTCACCCGCCCAGGGGCTCTACGCCAGCTTCGCCGGTCCTGTGGCAGGCGGATTCCTCTCCAGCACACGGCTGATGGTGATCACCACCACCAGCGCCGCGGCACTGGCTGCGGGTTCGGCGCTCGAAGGATTGGAACCCGCCGAGCGGAGCCGCGCCATGGTGCTGCTCACGTTCGTAGCCGGTGCCCTCATGGTGGCGGCGGGCATCTTCAAGCTCGGTCGCTACACCCGGTTCGTCACCCAGTCGGTGATGATCGGGTTCCTCACCGGCGTGGCCGCGAACATCTTCTTCGGCCAACTCCAGGACCTCACCGGCAGCAAACCGGGCAAGGGCATCGCAGTGGTCCGCGCGCTTCGGGTGATCAGCCATCCCGGCCAGTGGCACGGGCCGTCGCTGGTGGTCGGTCTGGCCGCCATCGCCCTGCTGGTGCTGCTCGATCGCACCCGCCTCGCCTCGTTCTCGGCGGTGTTGGCGCTGGCCATCCCCACGGCTGTCGTGCTCGCGTTCTCGATCGATGGTGTCGCTCGAGTGTCGGACGTCGGTGTCATTCCCAGCGGCCTCCCGATGCCAGCGCTGCCGCATCTGCGCGACCTGTCGGCGGCGCTCCTGCTGGGAGCAGTCTCGGTGGCCGCCATCGTGCTCGTGCAGGGTGCTGGGGTGAGCGAAGCGGCGCCGAACCGCGACGGCTCGACCAGCGATCCAAACCGCAACTTCATCGCTCAGGGTGCCGGCAACCTGGCCTCCGGGTTGTTCCGAGGCCAGCCGGTGGGTGGCTCAGTGGGTCAGACCGCACTGAACGTGTCGGTCGGCGGCCGTACCCGTTGGGCGACCATCTTCAGCGGCATCTGGATGCTGGCCATCCTCGTGCTGTTCTCCAAGCCCGTCGGCTATGTGTCGGTGCCCACGCTCGCAGCCGTGCTCATCGTCGCCGCCGTGGGCTCGCTGCGGTTGCGCGAGGCGAGCGCCGTGTGGCGAACCGGTATGAACTCGAAGGTGGCCATGGTGACCACGTTCGTCGCCACACTCACTCTTCCGGTGGCCGCAGCGGTGGGCATCGGAGTAGCCCTGGCGTTGCTGCTGCAACTGAACCGCGAAGCACTCGATCTGGCAGTGGTGGAGGTGTACTTCGACAGCGCCGGGCGCCCAGCCGAGCGGCCCGTGCCCACGCATCTCGCCTCGAATCAGGTGACGATGCTGGCGGTGTACGGCAGCCTCTACTACGCCGGCGCCCGCACCCTGCAGGCTCGACTACCCGACCCAGCCGGCAGCGAACGGCCCGCCGTCGTGCTGCGACTCCGCGGCCGAACGTCGCTGGGTGCCACGGCGTACGCAGTGCTCGAGCAGTACGTCGACCGACTCGAGGCGGTGGGCGGCAGCCTCACCCTCACCGGTCTCTCGCCGGGCGTCGCGGAAGAAGCCCGCCGCACCCGCCGGTTCTCGCTGGAAGGCCCGGTGAATCTGGTGCCTGCCACGGAGGTGCTGTTCGAGAGCACCGAACGAGGGTATCGAGCCGCCGAAGCATGGCTGTTCTCACAGCGCACGGAGCCCCAGTGATAAAGATGCTGTTCATGAAGCTCGGAGCGCTGTCGTGAACCTGCTGACATCCTGGCGACCCGGCGACACCCGTGATCGCATCGCTGCGTTCCTCGATCAGAGCGATGCGCTGGCACCTGCCGAGCGCGTCGCCGTGTTCGACAACGACGGCACGATGTGGTGCGAGAAGCCCGCCTACTTCCAGTTGGCGTTCTTTCTGGAGCAACTGAAGGTCGCCGTCGCTGCCGATCCCACGTTGGCCGAGCGCCAGGAGTATCGGGCGCTCGTCACTCACGACGATGCCGCGATCGCCGCCCTCGGACTACCGCGCATCGCCTTGGCCCTGGCCGACCTGTGCGCCGGCATGACCGCCGACGAGTATTCGGCCCGTTCGGCTCGGTTCATCCTCGAGCAACCGCACCCCACACTGCAGCGGCCGTTCGGTCACGCCGTGTACCAGCCGATGCTGGAACTTCTCGACGCCTTGCGCCACCACGGGTTCGCAACGTTCATCGTGTCGGGTGGCGGCACCGAGTTCGTGCGGGCCGTCAGCCAACAGCTCTACGGCATTCCCCCTGAAGGTGTGGTGGGTACGCTCATCGAGTACGAGTACCTCACCATCGACGGTGCACCGGTGCTCCGGCGCACCGGCACTGTGGCAGGTGATGCGAACGAGGGCCCGGCCAAAGTGATCAGCATCCAGCAGCATTTGGGGCGCCGCCCTGTGATGGCCGCGGGGAACTCCGCAGGCGACCGCGAGATGATCGAGTGGGCACTCGCCTCGCCAGGGCCGTCGCTCGGGCTGCTGGTGGATCACGACGACCCCGACAGGGAGTTCGCCTACGACAGCGTTGCCGGCACCTTTGAGAGCACCGAGAGCATCGTCGACATCGCTCGGCGAGAAGACTGGACCGTGGCCAGCATGCGCCACGACTGGACGACCGTGTTCCCCTGCCACTCATGAACGTGGCGGTAGGTCTCACCCTGGCGCTCGTCGGCTGGACCCTCGTGTCGGCCCGTTTGGAGCGTTGGAACATCACGGCACCGATGTGGTTCGTCGCGATCGGCTGGTTCATGGCCAACCGACCCGTGCAACTGGTGGAGATCGGGCTGCAGAGCGAAGGCCTGCGCGAAATGGCGGAACTCACGCTTGCCGTGGTGCTGTTCAGCGACGCCGCCCGTGTGAACGTGCGCGAACTCCGCCGAGACGCCGGCCTGCCGTTGCGGCTACTGCTCGTCGGGTTGCCCATCACGATCGCGTTGGGCACGGTGATCGCCCACCTGATGTTTCCATCGCTGAGTTGGTGGGTCTGTGCCGTCATCGGTGCGGCAGTGGCACCCACCGATGCAGCGCTCGGCGCAGCAATCATCGAGGACGAGCGAGTTCCCGAACGGATCCGCCGTGTCCTCAACGTGGAGAGCGGTCTGAACGATGGGATCGCCACGCCCTTCGTGAAGTGCTTCCTTGTGGCCGCAGTCGTCGGCACTGCGCTCGAGACCGAAAGCGAGGGCAGTGCGCTGCTGGCGTTGCTCATCGGCGTGGGCGCTGGCGTGGCGATCGGTTTCGGTTCGGCCTGGTTGCTGCACCGGGCCCAGGTCGCGAACTGGTCGGCGAGCGCCTACCGGCCGGTGGGTGTGGCCGCTACTGCACTGCTTGCCTACTCCGCCGTGGTGGAGATGAACGGCAACGGGTTCGTGGGCGCATTCGTGGCGGGTCTCGCGTTCGGCGCAGCCACCCGTGACAACCTCGACGAGACGCTGGAGTTCACGCACGACGTGGCCGAGTTGGCCTCGCTGGTGGTCTGGTTCATGTTCGGCGCAGTGATGCTGCCTGCCTTGGCACACGCCGAATGGCAGGACTTCGCATTCGCTCTGCTGGCCTTGACCGTGGTGCGAATGGCCCCGGTGGCGTTGGTGCTGATCGGTGCGAAACTCGACCTGGCCACGGTGGGCGTCATCGGTTGGTTCGGGCCGCGAGGACTCGCATCCGTCGTGTTCGCGCTACTCGCGGTGGAAACCCTCGCCCCCGACGATGCGGTGAGAGTGGCCACCATCATCACTGCCACCGTGCTGTCGAGCGTGGTGCTCCACGGTGCCAGCGCGGCACCGATCAGCGCCCGCTACAGCATCAATGAGCGGCGCCGTCAGTCCCTGCCTGCAACTGCGCCAGCACCGCGTCGAGGTTGAACGACGCCGGCCGCTGCCGCGGCGGGTACTTCACGAAGTTCGCGATCTGCCCGGCCACGAGCGCCTGCATCTTGTAGAGCACCCACAGGTGATCGATCATCCAGTCCCAGTAGGTGTTGGAGTTGTCGTCGGCGCGCTCAAACGGATCGGTACGGATGTTGAAGATCTTTGGCGCACGCAGCTTCACGAACGGTTCGATCCAGGCCATCAGGCGAGTGGCGCGCTGCTCCATGAGCACGCACTTGTAGTCGTTCATGCGCAGGGCGAGGATGTCGCCGTCGTCACTCACGTAGAAGAAGAACTCGCGTGGGCTGTGTTCGGCCTCCCCCGTGAAGTACGGGAGCATGTTGTAGCCGTCGATGTGGACCGTGAAGGTCTTGTCGCCTGCGGTGTGGCCGGCCATCAACTTCTCGACGATGTCGGGCTCGCCTGCAGCAGCCAGGAT
>CANHST010000204.1 GCA_947463235.1 Acidimicrobiaceae bacterium | reverse complement strand
CCCAGCGACGAGTTGTTGCCGCGTGCCATGGAGTTGGCCGCCACCATCGCAGCGGGCTCGCCGCACAGCCTGGGTCTCATCAAGTCACTCGTGCAGCAGGGGCTGACCGCCCCGGTGGGCGAACACATGGAACGGCACACTGCGGCAATGGCGGCGTGCTTTGCCAGCGACGACCATCGCGAGGGTGTGGCGTCGTTCCTCGAACGCCGCCCCGCCCACTTCACCGGCCACTGAGCCGAGTCAGCGGTTCCAGGGTGCGCTGGGGCTGACGGAGCCGGGTGCGGTGAGCACCTCCACACCGTCGTCGGTGACGAGCAGCGTGTGTTCGTATTGCGCCGTGCGTTTGCCGTCGGCGGTGGCAGCGGTCCAGTCGTCGTCGAACACCATCTTGTGCTGCCAGGTGCCGAGCGTGATCATCGGTTCGATCGTGAAGGTCATGCCCGGCCGCATGATCATGCTGGCCCGTTCGTCGTAGTAGTGCAGCACCTGGATATCGGTGTGGAACTGTTCGCCGATGCCATGGCCGATGAACGCCCGCACCACGCCGAGCTTGTGCTTCTTGGCGTGGTTCTCGATGGCGCGACCGATGTCGGACAGCGGGCGCCCGGGCTTCACGGCCTCGATGCCGTGCCACAGGCATTCCTCGGTGACCTTCACGAGCATGCGGCTGTCGGGGTCGACCTCGCCGACGAAGAAGGTGGCGTTGGTGTCGCCGTGGACGCCGTTCACGTAGCACGTGACGTCGAGGTTCACGATGTCGCCGTCGAGCAACGCCCTGCTGTCGGGGATGCCGTGACAGATGATCTCGTTCACGCTGGTGCAGACGCTCTTCGGGTAGCCGTGGTAGTTCAGCGGGCTGGGATAGGCGCCGCGCTCGACGGTGGCATCGTGCACGAACACATCGATCTCGTCGGTGGTGATACCCGGTCGCACGAGCTCGCCGGCCAGTCGCAGCACCTCGGCAGCCATGATGCCGGCGTGGCGCATGTGCTCGATGATCTCGGGTGTCTTCACCCGTGGCTCGGCCCAGCGTGGCGCCGAACCGGTGAGGGCGTACGGCGGAAGCTGAATGTGCGCCGGCACCGATCGCATCGGGCTGATGACACCTTGCAGCACTCGACCCTCGAGCGGCTTGTGGCAGCGCTTGTACTTGCGGCCGCTGCCGCACCAGCAGGCGTCGTTGGCCTGGGGAAGCACCTCGGGAGGTTCGGTCTGCAGCACGTTGGGCATTCTATTTGTGCGGGCAGGGTTTGTGACTTTGTGAGAATGTGACGAAGGTCCCTGCTGAGTACCCCTTTCCTATGATTGCCTAGGTGCCCATGGATGAGTCTTCGAAGCCCATCAGCGTTTTTCTGCTGGACGATCACGAGATCGTGCGTCGCGGCGTGCGCGAGCTCATCGAAGCCGAGCCCGGGCTTGCCGTGGTGGGCGAGGCCTCTACGGCAGCCGAGGCCATCCAGCGCATTCCTGCGGTGCGCCCCGATGTGGCGGTGCTGGACGTGCGCCTACCCGATGGCAGTGGGGTGGAGGTGTGTCGTGAAGTTCGTAGCCAACTTCCCGGTCTCGCCTGCCTCATGCTCACGTCGTTCAGCGACGACGACGCGCTGTTCGAGGCCATCATGGCTGGCGCTTCCGGCTATGTGCTGAAGCAGATCCGCGGCAACGACCTCGTGGCTGCCATTCGGCGTGTGGCCAGCGGTGAGTCGTTGCTCGATCCCACGGTCACCAGCAAGGTGCTGCACCGTCTGCGTCATCCCTCGGAGGAAGACGAGCGCCTTTCGAAGCTGACGCCGCAGGAACGGAAGATCCTCGACCTCATCGCCGAGGGCGCCACGAATCGTCAGATCGGCAACGAACTGCACCTGGCGGAAAAGACCGTGAAGAACTACGTGTCGAACATGTTGATGAAGCTCGGCATGAGCCGCCGCACCGAAGCCGCTGTCTTCGCGGTGAAGGCTGGCGCCAGCCGCACTGGTCAGTCCTGACCGCGGTCGGCCCGTCAGTCGGCGACGGGAATCTGCCAGCGCACCGTGGTGCCGGCGCCAGTGCTGGAGGTGACACCGCAGCTGCCCCCAAGGCGCTCTGCTCGGTCGTGCATGTTCAGCAGTCCGCTCCCTAGGCGGTGGCTGGCCGGAATGCCTTCACCGTCGTCGCTCACCACCAGGCTCAGTTCGCCGTCGGCGTGTTTCAACGACACTTCCACCTTGCGGGCACGAGCGTGGCGAGCCACGTTGCTCAACGCTTCGCGGGTGACAGCAGCAACTTCTGCAGTGGTGGCCTCATCGATGGTGTCGAGCACGCCCGACATGTGCAGGGTGGGCCGGAAGCCGAGCACCCGAGCTGATTCGTCGACGAGGTCGTTCACCACGACGCGCACGGTTCGACCGGCACTGCGCTTACTGGCGAGGCCGAAGATGGCGGTGCGGAGCTCGCGGATGGCGTCGTCCTGATCGTCGAGAATGCGCTCGATCTTCACCTTCGCCGTCTCGGGCACGGTGGGCAACATGCTCTGCAGCGACAGACCCGATGCGAAGAGCCTTTGGATGACGGTGTCGTGCAGGTCGCGGGCGATTCGCTCGTGGTCTTCGGCCAGCAGCACGCGCTCGCGTGCGGCATTCAGGTCGGCGTCGGCCTGGCGGTTCGCGGTGACATCGCGGATGGTGGCGATCACCACCCTTTCGCCGTCGAGTTCCGTGGGCGCCAGCGAGATCTCCACCGGAAACACCGACCCGTCCTTGCGCTGGGCCTCCAAGTCGAGGCCCGCTCCCATCGAGCGGCGGCGGGGGTTCGCTTGGAAGCCTTCGCGGTGGGAGAGGTGCAACTGCCGGATGTCGGCAGTGAGCAACATCTCCACCGGCTTGCCGAGCATCTCGTTGCGGGCAAAGCCGAGCAGGCGTTCCATCTCGCGGTTCACGAGCAGCATCTCGCCGCGGTCGTTCACGATGACCACGCCGTCGGGCATCGCCTCGACCACTTCGAGGAGCCACTGGTCTTGATGAAGTGCGTCAGCCACTACGCACAGTGTCGCAGGCGCGGAACATCGTCGTTGCCATGCGTACCGATCGGTGTCCGAGGGCCGTGGATGGTTCGTCGAAGGTGGTCACGCAGCGCCGATGGCGCGGGCGCCAGTCGCCCAGTCCGAAAGGGTCTGCTCGTAGGCGTGGGCGACACACAACAGGTCGACATCCGCACGGGGTGGACCGATGAGCTGCATTCCCATGGGCAAGCCACGGTCGTCGAATCCAACCGGCACGCTGATGGCGGGCAGCCCGGCGAACGTGGCGTAGGCCGTGACCTCCATCCAGCGGTGGTACGTGTCCATCTGCCGGTCGCCGATCTGGGTGGGCCACCGCTCCTCGATGGGGAACGGCCACACCTGCGCAGTCGGAATGGCGAGGACATCGAACTGTGAGAACAGCGCCACCATCGCGGCGTGGAATGCGGTCCGCGACGCGCCTGCTCGGGCAACGTCGGGTCCGGTGAGCGCGAGGCCTCGATCGATCTCCCAGAGCGCCTCGGGCTTCAGGAGTTCGCGACGCTGAGGATTCTTGGCCAGCGGTGCCAACCCGGCGGACACCAGGAAGTGTCGCCACACCAGCCATGCCTCCCACACCTCATCGGTCGACATCGCGAACCGTGCCGGCTCTACCGAACAGCCGAGTTGCTCGAGGCGGCGAAGACCGTCGATGCACACGTCGAGGATCCCAGGTTCCATCGCCAGATGCCCGTCGAGATCGCCCAACCAGCCGATGCGCAGGCCGTCGACGTCGGTGTCGAGAGTGGCGCGAGCATCAGCCACGGTGGCGAACTCGGACAGCGTGCCGGAGATGCTCAGTGGGTCGCGACGGTCCCAGCCGGACTGGGTACCCAAGAGCATCGCCACGTCGAGCACGCTGCGACCCATGGGTCCTTCTGTACCGAGTTGGGCGAAGTAGTGATCGCGAGCCGGAACGCTGGGCACCCGACCTTGGCTGGGTCGGAATCCGAAGATGTGGTTCCACCCCGCAGGGTTGCGCAGTGAACCCATGTAGTCGCTGCCATCGGCCACGGGCAGCATTCGGGTGGCCAGTGCAACGGCTGCACCACCGCTGCTCCCGCCGGCAGTTCGTCCTGTGTCGTACGGGTTGTGGGTGGGGCCGAACACCGGGTTGAAGGTGTGCGAGCCGAGGCCGAATTCGGGCACGTTGGTCTTGCCCACCACCAGGCATCCGGCGCCCTTCATTCGGCTCACCATGAGTGCGTCGAAGTCGGGTACAAAGTCGGCGAGCAGTGGCGAACCCGAGGTGGTGCGCAACCCCCGCGTCTCGGCCAGATCCTTGATGGCCTGGGGCATGCCATGCATCCAACCGCGGGAGAGATCGTGAGCGAGTTCCTCGTCGCACACCGCCGCCTCGGCCATCAGGGCGTCGCTGTCTCGCCGACTGACGATGGCGTTCAGCGTGGGGTTGCGGAGATCGATGCGGTCGAGGAACGCCGCCATCACCTCGCGGCACGACACCTCGCGCGCATGGATTCGTTCCGACAGTGCTGCTGCTCCCAGTTCGGTGAGGTCCACAACCCCACTGTCGCAGGTTCAGGCGCCGCAACCTCGACGGGCGTTCGCGAGGGATGCATCGAGAGCCTTCTGCTCGGCTGCCGAACGCTTGGCACTGCTCAGAATGTGGGCCACGCTCGGGTCGTCGACCAGGTGGCGTGCTGCGCAGAGGTATGGCGTTGCTGCAGCTGCATCGCGCACGGTCTGGGGAATTGCGTTGTTCTCCGCCAGCAGTGCCGTGGTGGTGGACACGGTGGGCGCGGGTGGCGTCGGAGCCTTGCGGCCTCGGGGGCAGGCGTCGAACGACACGGTGTTGCGGCTCACGATTGGTTGCGCCGCGGAACCACTGGCTCCGGCCCACCACGTGATGGCATCGGCGAACGGCGTCGGATCGGCGGCGAACTGCGCCACGATCGTTGCGCACACCGGCCCGTCAACGGTGGCGCGGTAGGGCACGAAGGCGGCACCCTCGAGCGAATCCAAAGCGCCGCGTGCCATCGACCATGGCAGCCAGGCGTCCAACATCAACAGCAACTGCAGTCTCGACATCGGCTGGCTGGTGCCGGACTCGACAGTGCTGGCGGGGGGTCGAGCGCTCACCTCAGTCGGCGTGGCATCGATCCCGGGCGCCCATTTCCATGGGCTGAGCAACTGGGCCTCTGACGGCAGGGTGTGAAACAGCAGATTCACCCCGTCGTTGCCGCGCTGGTCGTACACCATGTTCACCAGCGCCGGCCCGAGTTCGTAGGGGGCCATGCGCAGCGCGGTCAAGGTCCACGGCACCGTTGCGAGCGCCCGTAGCGCCTTCTCGCTGATGGCGTTGCCGGCGACCGCAGCAGCCCGTTCCTCTGGCGCCAGACCATCGAGATATTGGTCCTCGATCCGCATGGCGTCTGCTTCGGCCAGGGAACGAACCACCGCACTGTTGGCGGTGTGGCTGAGGTCGAAGTGTTGGGCCTGCAGGGCGTGTGTGAGTTCGTGAGCCAACACCACGCGCACTGCCGGGGTGAGCTTGTTGCCGCGAATGGCGATGCGGTCGGT
>CANHST010000203.1 GCA_947463235.1 Acidimicrobiaceae bacterium | reverse complement strand
CGGCGGATCTTCCACTGCCACTCGGTGGGTGTGCCGGGCGTGGGCTCGGGCAGGCGGCGGTAGTACTCCGGGTCGTCGATGGCACGCCCCTCGGCGTGGCGCACCATGGTGTACTCGGCCAGGAACTGCTCGAAGTACGCGGCACGCTCGTCGGCTAGGCAGCGGTGCACACCGTCCACCACGGGGAAATCGCGTCGCAGCTTCATGGCCGTCGCCGCAGTTCCACCACGTAGTGGTCGGCCAGTTGCACCACCGGCCACCACCGTTCGATGCGACGCTCGATGCGGTCGAATACTCGCACCATGCCGGGGACACGGGCCGCGAGCGGCTCGGCATAGGACGGTGGCACCAGCGTGCCGAGCGCCCAGGTGCGCTCGCAGGTGAACCACGGGTGGAACGTTCGGCGCAGCGAACGCACCGACGGGTACCGAATGGTGAGGCCGCGCCACTCGGTGCTCGCCCGGAACCGGCGGAACGCCTTCCCCGGTCGAAGGTGAGCGAGGTACCAGCCCCACTCCCACGGCACCGCCGGGCCCATCACGCAGAGCAGCACCGAGCCGCCGGGCCGCACGCTGCGGGCGAGACCGGCTGCCACCATGCCGAGGTCGGCCACGCAGTTCAGCCCACCGAAGTTCGACAGGGCGCCATCGAACGTGAACGGCTCGGGCTCCAGCGCGCCAACGTCTTCCGCAGCGCACTGCACGGCCTCCACGCCCCTCCCTCGGGCCTGCGCCACCATGCCCGCTGCGACATCGGTGGCGAGCACCTGCACACCACGAGCGGTCAAATGAGCGGCATCCACGCCAGTGCCGCAGTTCAACTCCAGCACTCTGCTCCCGGCAGGGAACAACCGGTCGGTGCGACGCCATACAGCGGCTCGCATGGTGCGGCCCACCACGGTGTTGGTGAACGTGTCGTCGTACTCGGGCGCAAGTGCGTCGAACGGCGACTCGGTTTCCTGGCTCAGACCTCGACCTCGTCGGCGCTGGCCAACAACCCCAGACGACCAGCCTCGGCGGCGGCGGCCTTTTCGGCGGCGGCGACCGGGTCGGTGGCTTCGAGGCGCATCGCATCGACCGAGTTGAACAGCCACTGGTCGGCGAACGAGTAGTACTTACGCGAGTGGCGACCCATGATCTTGTGGTCGCGATCCGAGCCAGTGTTCCATTCCGAGGAATAGATGAGCTTGGGCTTGACCTTCTCGTAGAACCCAGTGTTCTTGATGGGGTACGCGACGGTGGTGAAGTAGATGTCGGGGTTGGCTTCCTTCACGTGCTCCACCGTGGCCTCGATGTCGCTGTACTCCTCGCCGTCGTAGCCCCACATGAGGAACATGCCGACTTCGATGCCGTACTTCTTCGCGAGGCGGGTGGCGAGTTGCACTTCCTCCACCTTCACGCCGCGCTGCATGGCGTCGAGGATGCGTTGGCTGCCGCTCTCGGAGCCGATCCAGATGCGGTAGCAGCCCAGTTCGGCGAGTTCGCGCACGGCGTCGTCACTCTTCATGCGATCGGCGCGAGAGATGGTCTCGAACGGGATGCGCATGTTTCGGCGCTGCATCTCCTGGTGGTACTCGTGCAGCCACTTGTGGCTGATGGTGAACACGTCGTCGGCGTACCAGACCTGTTCGGGCTTGTACGTCTCCACGATGTGCTGCACTTCGTCGACGCAGTCGATGGGGTCGCGGCGGCGGTGCGAGTAGCCGAATACCGCGTGACTGCACCAGTTGCACTTGTACGGGCAGCCGCGGGCGGTGATGAGGTTCACCGAGCCCATGCCGTGGTGCTCGCGCCACACGTCCACGTAGGCAGCCGTATCGATGGCATCACGGTCGGGCCACGGCAACGTGTTGATGTCGGCGATCTTCTCGCGGCTCTCGTTGTGCACGATGCGGCCGTCTTCGTCGCGGAACACCGTGCCGGCCACGCCGTGCAGGCGGTGCATGCCCTTGTCGCGCAGCACGGTGAGCAGCTCGGCCATGGTGGCCTCACCCTCGCCCACCACCACCACATCGGCGCCACGATCGAGGTAGTCATCGGGGTAGTTCGCGCTTTCGGGCCCGCCGAACACCACGGTCCAGCCGAAGCGGTGCGCTTCCTCCGCAATCCACAGCGCATTGGCCCGGGTCATCAGGTTCGTGTACACGCCGAGCACGCCGTTCGGGGTGGCGGCCAGGCGGGCCGACAGTGCCTCACGGCTGGAGAACGTGGTGTCGAAGATCTCCACGTCGAACCCCTCGCGCTTCAGGTAGGCGCTGAGGTACAGGATGCCGAGAGGGGCGTACGGCTTCATGATCTGCCGTTCCTTCTCGTCGTCCCAAAGGAAGTAACCGTGGGTGAGAAGTACGTCCCGCATCGTCAGCGATGCTAAACGCCACGAGGGAGGGGAACCACCCGGAGCGGCAGAAAAAGGCGAACGGCCCGCACCAGGCGGGCCGTTCGCTGCTGGCTCCGAGAGCAGGGCTCGAACCTGCGACCCGCTGATTAACAGTCAGCTGCTCTGCCAACTGAGCTATCTCGGATTGGCGATGAAGGAGGATAGCAAGCGACCCGCCGCGTCACTCCTCTTCCAAGAACTCCTTGAGGCGCTGACTGCGCATCGGGTGGCGAAGCTTGGCGAGGGTCTTGGCTTCGATCTGGCGGATGCGTTCGCGGGTGACGCCGAACTCTTTGCCGACGTCTTCCAGCGTGCGGGCTTGTCCGTCGTCGAGGCCGAACCGCATGCGCACGATTTCCTGTTCACGGTCGCTGAGTTCGCCCAGCGCTTCTTCCACTGCCTGAGTGAGCATGATCTTGGTGGCCATGTCGGCCGGCGCGTCGGCAGTGAGATCTTCGATGAAATCGGCCAGGTTGCTGTCGTCTTCCTCGCCCACCGGCGAGTCGAGCGACAACGGGTCTTGGCTGATGCGCAGGATCTCGCGGATCTTGTCGGGCGCCAAGCCACACCGGTCGGCCAGTTCGTCGAGCGTGGGTTCGCGCTCGAGTTCCTGATGCATCTGGCGCTGCATACGCAGCACCCGGTTCATGCTCTCCACCATGTGCACCGGAATGCGAATGGTCCGGGCCTGGTCGGCGATGCTGCGGGTGATGGCCTGACGAATCCACCACGTGGCGTAGGTGGAGAACTTGAAGCCCTTGGTGTGGTCGAACTTGTCGACCGCGCGCATGAGGCCCAGGTTGCCTTCCTGAATGAGGTCGAGGAACTGCATGCCACGACCGCTGTAGCGCTTGGCGATGCTGACAACCAGACGCAGGTTGGCCTGGATGAGTTCGCTCTTTGCCCGCTGCCCCTGGTGTACCAGGCGCATCAGCTTGCGCTGCTCGCCATCGGTGAACTGGTCGCCGTCGAGCATCGCTGCCGCACGGTTGCCGTCGTCGATGGCCTGCGCAAGGCGGCGCTCGTCGTCGACGGTGAGCAGATCCACTCGCCCGATCTCTTTGAGATACATGCGCACCGTGTCGGCAGTGCCACCGTCGCCCACGCCGTGGCCGGGCTTGGTGGTGCGCCGCTGATTGCGCCGAGCGAGCAGTCCGTCGGTGTCTTCCTGACCGTCGTCGGTGTCGAGCAACAGATCGGGCCGTGCGATACCCGTCGTAGGCGTGGGGTCGGCCACCTCATCGACACGGTCGTCGATGGCGATACCCAAGCCGTTCAACGCGCCCTGCACGTGCTCGAGCACCTCGGCGGTGAGCTCGACATTTCGAAGCACATGCGTGACCTGATCGGCGTGCAGCAGGCCCGCCGCCGTGCCACGTGTAACCAACGCCTGCCATTCGCCTGCATCGACTCCCTCAAAGGGGGTTGCTGCTGCCTCGGTGGTGCTGTTGGTCACCCGCTCTCCTCACTCACGCCTTGGAGCCACCCTAGCAACGCCTCCGCAGCTCCATCGGCAGATTCGGGATCATCAATGAGTTCCAATGCAAGGCGAGCGTCGCGCATGGAACGAAGCGTGTCGGGATCGGTGACCGATGTCTGCTTCGCCAGGAGCCGCCGGGTGGCGGCGGCGATGAGGTTGCGGGCCTCGATGACGGGGTCGGCTTCCACATCGGCGACAGCGGCGCGTTCGAGAAACTCGCGGGCCTCCGGGTCGGCGAGTTCCAGCGACGGCTCGATAGCGCCGCCCGCCTCCGCCACCGCGAGGAACGCCCGCCGAGCAACGTCGTGTGCGAACAGGTCTTCGACCAACCATGGCGCAATGTCGTCCCACCGTTGAAACAGCATGGCGATGGCCACGAACTCCGCGTTCTCGGCAGAGCCGATCTGCCGCGCCGGAGCGACGCGCACCGGCGCCCGGCCATGGGTGCGCAACGACGCCGTGAGGTCGTTTGTTTGCAGCCCCACGTGCGCAGCCACTTGCCCGGCATACAACTTCTGCACGTTCTGATCAGGATGCTCTGCGACGATGGCCATGGCCTCTTGGGCCATACGGGCGCGGTCTTCCGGGGATCGCAACGGACGCCCATTCAGCACTCGGTTCAGGCGGAACCCCAAGAACGGCACGGCATGATCCACCGCGTCTTTCAGCGCCTCGGGATCGCTGACGCTGAGGTCGCCGGGATCTTTCCCCGCAGGGAACTTCGCCACACTGACGCGCACCTTGTACTTGTCTTCCCACTCGTAGAAACGCTGGGCGGCACCCTGACCCGCAGCGTCGGCATCGAAGGCCAACACCACCTGGCTGGCGTACCGCTTCAGGAGACGCACGTGGTCTTCGGTGAGCGCGGTGCCACACGTCGCGACCGCGCGACGAACACCAGCACGATGGAACCCGATGACGTCGGTGTAGCCCTCGCACACGATGACCTGATCTGCGCTGACGATGTCGCCCTTCGCCCAGTGCAAGCCGTACAGCGTCTTCGACTTCGCGTAGATGGAGGTCTCGGAGGAGTTCTTGTACTTCGCCGGGTCGGGGCTGCCGGGCATGATGCGCCCGCCGAACGCGACGGCCTCGCCGTTCTCGGTGAAGATCGGGAACATCACTCGCCCACGAAACGAGTCCTGCAGGCGGCCGGCCTTGTTCGTGAAGGCAAGGCCGGTGTCGCGCACGACATCGGCCGGCAACTTCAGGTCGCGACACAGGGCATCCCAGTCGTCGGGTGCCCAGCCCAACTGGAAGGTGCGCGCAATGTCGCCGGAGAGGCCTCGGCGACGCAGGTAGTCGCGGGCTTCGCGAGCGTCCGGTGAGGTGAGCAGCCGCTGGTGGTACCACTCCACCGCCTTCTGCATGGCTTCAACGAGCTGCTTGCGGCGCTGCCGATCTTTACCTTCACCGCCGGTGGTGTAGCGAAGCTGCACCCCCGCCTTCGATGCCAGTTGCTCGACCGCCGTCACAAAGTCGACGTGCTCGATCTCCTGTACGAACTTGAACACATCGCCGGCAGCGCCACACCCGAAACAGCGGTAGCGCCCCGTTTCGTCGCGCACGTTGAAGGAACCAGATCGCTCCGCATGGAACGGGCACAAACCCACCTGGTTGCGGCCCACCCGCCGCAACGCCACGTATTGACCGATGACATCGGAAAGCACCAGCGAGCTCCGCACTCGCTCTAGGTCTTCCTCCTCGATCGCCATGGCCCGCACTGTACCGGCGGGGTGCGACAGCAATGAACGGCGGCTCAGCGTTCCTGAGGCGGCGG
>CANHST010000202.1 GCA_947463235.1 Acidimicrobiaceae bacterium | reverse complement strand
TCACCAGCAGGGCGGTCACCCACACGACGGGCAGCGGTGCGCCCACGGCCAACAGCGGCAGCGTCGCCAATTGGGCAGAGCCGGCGAACACGAAGAACGTCACGATGAGGGCTCCGGGCACCGTCATGCCGCCGTTCACCATCGCCACACCGGTGACCAGACCCCACACCGAGATGGCGAGAGCCAGAGGCATCATCGAACGAACACCCTCTCGATACGAGTCGCGGGGGCATGGAGCGAAGAAGTGGGCGCGCAGCGCCTTCATCGATGGCTCATCGTGACAGGTGGTCGAATTCGAGTTCGATCACGCCACGCGCATCCACGCTGGTGAGGATTCGCACGGGGCGACGACCCTGCCACGGGCCTTCTTCGTCGCTGTCGTGCAGCGCGGGCAGGGTCTTCCCGCGGCAGACGCTGTGACCGGTGTCCACCCGGATCGGCAACTCCGTCCAGGTGAACAAATGCGGCGCAAGGAGGTAGCTGATCGTGGTGGAGTCGTGCACGTAGATGCCGTCCACGTGGTTGCGGTCGCGATAGAAGCCCGAGTAGTAGGGCACGATGGCGGCGAGGTGGGCCGCACGCGGGCCGGGGATCTTGCCGAACCGGGCCAGATCGTCGTTGGTCATCGTGATGCTGTGCGTCACGTCGAGCCCGGCCATCACGATGGGGCAGTCGGCGCCGAACACGATGTCGGCGGCTTCGGGGTCGTTGAGGATGTTGGCCTCCGCCGCCGGGGAAGCGTTGCCGCTGGTGAAGGCGGCGCCACCCATCACGACGATTTGTTTCACGAACGTGGTGAGGTCGGGGCGCATCAACATGGCGAGTGCCATGTTCGTGAATGGCCCGAGCAACACGACGGTGATGTCTTCCGGCGCAGCCATGACCGTGTCGATGATGAACTGTGCTGCGTGTACCGACTCGACCTGGCGGGTCGAGGGCGGCAGGAACACATCGCCCTGTCCGTCTTCGCCGTGCACGAACGCCACGGGACCGCGGTAGTTCATCGCCAACGGGCGCGAGGCCCCCTGGGCCACCGGAATGTCGGGGCGGCCGGCGATGTCGAGCAGACGCAGCGCGTTGATGGTGCAGAGGTCGGTGTGGGCGTTGCCGAACACCGTCGTGAGCCCCACGACCTCCAGTTCGGGCGAGGCCAACGCGAAGAAGATGGCCATCGCGTCGTCGATGCCGGGGTCGGTGTCGATGAGGATGCGAGTGGGAGAGGTCACGGTGCGAATGTACCTGCGACGGGCGCATTCCTGAAGGTTGCCCATCGCCGTGCTGTACTGATGGGTCTCACATAGGAGATCTACATGTTCGTTGCCACTGTGATCGTGTCGGTGTTGCTCGCGCTCGTTGCCCTCGGTTCTGCCGGTGCCAAGCTGGCCAAGAACCCCAAGGTGATCGAGTCGGTCACCTCGGTGGGCGTGCCCGAGAACCGGATCCCCATCCTCGCAATGTTGGAGATTGCCGGTGCCGTTGGTGTGATCATCGGGCTGTGGGTGGCGCCGCTCGGCATCGCTGCCGGCATCGGTCTGGTGCTCTATTTCATCGGTGCAACGGTGTCGCACGTGCGGGTGCACGACAACGAGTACCAGCCGCCGGCGGTGCTGGCTTTGCTGGCTGCCGTTGCCGTGGTGTTGCGCATCGTCACGATGTGACGGTGGGCGGTTCGCTGTCGAGTTCTTCGATGGTGAGCCGGAACATGGTGGTGACCACAGCGGTGACGGCGAGATGGAACGCCGCTGCCAGCAGCAGCGCGTCGCGTATGCCGATGGCGTTCGCTGCGGCGCCCCACAGCACGGCCCCGAGCGACATGCCGACCCACACGGTCAGCATCACGACGGACGATGCTCGGCCGCGAATCCAGGTGGGCAGCATCATCATGAACATCGAGTAGATCGTGTTCATCGCTGCCATCGCTCCGATGCCGGTGAACAGCACCCCCACCAGTGCCAGAGGTATCCATCCGGTGACGGCCACCATCACCGTGCCGAGGCTCCACAACGCAGACGCACCGAAGATGAGTGCATCGGGTTCGAAGCGCAGCTTCAACGGCGGCATCAACCACACCGCCATCACGGCGCCGACGCCGACGGCTGCGGACAGCAGGCCGAACTGGGTTGCGGTGGTGTCGAGTTCTTGGCGTGCGACCACGGGCAGCAGTGCCACCATCGCTGAGGTGGCCAGGAACGACAGCGCGATTCGAATGGCGTACTTCTTCAGCACGGGCTTGCCTGCGAAGTAGGTGATGCCCGTTTTCATTGCGGCGAGCTTGGGTTCATTGGAGGTGGGACCCGGGCGCACCGGTCGGTACCTCCACATCACCACCACGATGCCCAGAAACGATGCCGCATTGAGGAGGAACACGGCCCCGGGGCCGGCGAGGGCGATCATGACGCCCGCCAACGCTGGCCCCACCGACTGCGAGCCGTTGTACGCGATGTTGTTCAGGCCGATGGCCTGGCCGAGTTCGGCCGGAGTCACCAGGTCGGGGATGAGCGCCATGAACGCCGGGCCCGACATGGTGAGCGCCACCGAGAGCACGAATGTCAGCATCAGCAGCGAGGGCACCTGTAGATGGTGAGTGACGGTGAGCACGCCCAGCGCGGCGGCCAACAGCATGGAAACCACCTGGCTGATGAGGATGAGCTTGCGGCGGTCGAGCACATCGGCGAATGCCCCTGCGGGGATGGCCACCAGAAAGCCGGGCACTCCCCACGCCGTCTGCACGAGGCTGACCACGGTGGGGTTGCTGCTGAGGTCGGTCATCGCCCATGCGGCAGCCACGGTGTGCATGGTGGTGCCGACGTTGGACACCACCGAGGCGATCCACATGGCGCGAAACACCCTGACGCGCAGCGGCGACCACGGGCCGAGTTCCGGGGTCGCGGCGATAATGGCCATTGCCGCAGTCTGCCGCACGCGAGACTCGTCGTTCTGGTTCGGTCGGAGGGAGAGGTCGCGATGGGCGATGTACGTGTGCGCCTGGGTGGCAACTATCGGAAGCTCTACCTCTCGACCGCCGTGTCGAACATCGGCGACGGCATGGCGGCCATTGCCTACCCGTGGCTGGCCACTGCAATCACCCGTAACCCACTGCTGATCGCGCTGGTCGTGGCAGCGCAGCGGTTGCCGTGGCTGGTGTTCACGCTGCCGGCGGGTGTGATCACCGATCGGGTGGACCGCAAGAAGGCCATGGTTGCGATGGACAGCCTGCGGTGCGTGTTCACGCTGTTGATCGCTGTTGCCGTGTTCACGCAGCAGGACGCGCTGCCAACGCCTGATGCGGTACAGAGCGTGGTGGGTACGCGAACCGGGCTCTACCTGCTGCTCCTGGTGGCCACGGTGTTGCTGGGCTCGGCGGAGGTGCTGCGCGACAACGCAGGGCAGACCTTCATGCCGTCGATCGTGGCGCCCGAACACCTCGAGCGAGCCAACGGCCGGATGTGGAGCATCGAGACCGTGGCCAACACGTTCATCGGCCCACCGCTCGGCTCGCTGCTACTCGTGACCGCATTCTCCGTTCCGTTCTTCGTGGATGCCGGCTCGTTCTTCGCTGCGGCGGCCTTGGTGGCGGCCATTCCCGGCACGTTCCGGGTTGCCCGACCCGAAGCGGAATCCAGCGAACCGCGGCCGTCATGGACGGTGGAGCTGAAGGAAGGTTTCCGCTGGCTGTGGGGTCACCCGCTGTTGCGTTCGATGGCGATCATCCTCGGCTTCATGAACTTGGCGTCGAACCTCAGCGGTGCGGTGTTCCTGCTGTTCTCGCAAGATGTGCTCGGGGTGACACCGCTCACGTTCACGCTGATGGGTTTCGGTTTCGCCTTCGGCGCCATCGTTGGCGGCTACGCAGCGCCGTGGATGTCGCGCCGCTTCGGCAGCGGTACCTGTTTGGCGATCACGCTGGCAGCGGGTGGCGTCATGGAGTTGTTGGTGGGTCTGTCGTGGTCCTGGCCGATGGTGGCGGTGGTCGTTGCCATCGGCACCCTGCTGGGCAGCACATGGAATGTCATCACCGTCAGCCTTCGCCAGACCATCATTCCCGCCCACCTACTAGGCCGTGTGAACAGCGTCTACCGCTTCTTCGCCTGGGGAATGATTCCGATCGGCGCTTTGCTCGGCGGGTTGGTGGTGCTGGTGTCGTCGTGGTTTGTCAGTCACGAGATGTCGCTGCGGATGGTGTGGTTCGTGGATGCGGGCATCCATGCAGTGCTGTTCGTGGTGGGCCGACGTGTGCTCACCACCGAACGCTTGGAGTCCGCTCGGTCCGCGGCAGTCGCTGCAGCGGTGGTCGAGGCGGATGTGGCCTTGTGAGCGAACCGTCCGAACTGAGGATCGTGCGCAGCGCCGAGGTACGGCGCATCGCGCTCGACGAGCACTCGTGGGTGGAACTGGTGGAGGGCTTCGTCCGCGAACCCGCCGAGGAGTTCGCCGCCGTGCTCACCGAGACGGCATGGGGTCAGACCGAGGTGCTGCGCTACGACCAGTACGTGCCCGAACAACGACTCAGCGCCGGCGTGCGTAGCGACAGTAGGCCGCTGTTGCGTCAAACCGACCTGCACCTGCAGGCGAGGTACCGGGTGCCGTTCGAGGGCGTGGCAGCCATCCAGTACCGCAGCGGCGCCGATTTCCAGGGTCTGCACAGCGACCGGGCAATGCGCTGGCTCGACGACACCTGCGTTGCCATCGTGGTGCTCGGACAGCGGCGTCCGTTCGTGTTCCGGCCGCGCGGTAACTGGACCGCATCCTTGGCCGAACGGGTGCCGGCGGGGGAGCATCCCGACGATGTGGTGTTGATGCCGGGCGAAGGGGATCTGCTGGTGATGGGTGGTGCATGCCAGCGCGATTGGCTGCACGGCGTCCCTGCGTTCGACACGCCGAACGCTCGCATCTCGCTGACGTGGCGATGGGCTCGACGGGTGGGTCGGCCCGACACCAACCCGGGCTACTACGACGGGCGCCAGTACGGCGATGCACCGCGCAAGCCGGGCAGTCGCACGCGTCGTTCCGCATCGTGAAATTCCCGGGACACTTGTGCGGAGAATCGCTGTGACGGTGGTCGCATCATTGTGGGCATTGGCCTACGATGAAACACCTTGAACGAGTCCGACATCACCTCCATCGTGAGCGAGTACGCATCGTGGGCCGGCGGCCTCATGCCTGCGTTGCATGCCATCCAGCATCACGCCGGCTACATCGACAGCGTGCACGTGCCCCTGCTGGCCGACACCTTCAACCTGTCGGTCGCTGAAGTACACGGTGTCATCACGTTCTACAAGGACTTTCGCACCACGGCGCCGGCTGGCCCTGTGGTGCACGTGTGCCGTGCGGAAGCCTGTCTGTCGCGCGGTGGGGTCGGCGTGTTCGACGCTGCCGTTGCCGCCGCCGAGGGCCAACCCGTGCACGTGGAAGAAGTGTTCTGCCTCGGTCTGTGCACCCAAGGCCCGGCCGTGTCGGCCGACGGGCAGCACCATCGCAATGTCACCGCAGAGGGTGTGTCCACCATCATCGGCAGCGTGGCGCGGCGTGAGCCGGTGCAAGCGTCGGTGCCGACGTCCGGCGATGGAGTGAAAGTGTTCGTGCCGGCCGACGCTGCCGCCCGCGCAGCGGGCTCCGACGCCGTGGCCGCCGCGTTCGCCGCG
>CANHST010000201.1 GCA_947463235.1 Acidimicrobiaceae bacterium | reverse complement strand
GCTCTTCCGCCCGCCACGCTGCTGGCGGCGTTGCAGCATGGCATCCGGCACGACCTGTCACCGGCAAGCGTGGGCCTGCCGGCCGACGACGGTTCCATCCAGTTGCACGCCTGCCACGGCGAGGTGCGCCAGTTGGAAGTGCTGCGTGATGCGCTCGGTCACGCCTTCGTTGCCGACCCCACCTTGCAGCCGCACGAGGTGTTGGTGCTCTGCCCCGACCTCGAACGCTTCGCCCCACTGGTAGAGGCCGTATTCGCCCGCGGCGCCCTGCCGGTGCCGGTGCGGGTGGGCGACCGTTCGCTCACCACCGACGAGCCGATCATCGATGCGGTGCAATCGGTGCTGTCGTTGGTGTCGGGCCGTGCCACCCTCACCGAGGTCCTGTCGCTGGTGCAGTACGCACCGGTGCGTCGGCGGTTCGGGTGGAACATCGAGGAGGTCGAGCAGATCGCCGAGTGGGCGGCTGCATTGGGCGCCCGTTGGGGCCTCACCTCCGAGCACCGCGCCGCCTGGGGTTTGCCGGGCAACATTGCCACCGGCACGTGGCGGTCCACCGTGGATCAGTTGTTGGCGGGTATGGCCATCGCCGCCCCCACCCCGCACTTGGTGCTGGGCGACGTGGCGCCGTTCGACGACCTGTCCACCAACGATTTCGAACTCGTTGGTTCGCTCGCCGACCTGCTTGCTCGTCTACTCGACATGCACACTGCAGTGCAGGGCGAGCGACCCGTGGCCGACTGGATCTCGTTGCTGCACGGATTGGTCGACGAGTTCTGCGCACTGGATCCCGACGAGCCCTGGCGTCGACAGGGCGTGCATCGCGAACTCGCCGACATCCTGCGGAGCGCCCGTTCGATCACCGATCCCGATGCAACGTGTGCGGTTCCGCTGTCATTGGCCGACGTGCGTGCGCTGCTGGGCGATGCTCTGTCCGAGCGCCCGGGTCGGCTGCCACTTCGCAGCGGTTCGGTCACGGTGAGTTCCATGGTGCCCCAGCACGGTGTGCCGGCCCGCGTGATCTGCCTGCTCGGTCTCGACGATGGCGCGCTGCGTGGTGGCACCTTCGACGGCGACGACGTGTTGGGTCTGCGCCCATGCGTGGGCGAGCGTCATCCGCGCCACGAGAGCCGGCAACTGCTGCTCGACGCAGTGCTCGGCGCCGGCGAGCGGCTCATCATCACGTGCAACGGCGCCGACCTCACCACCAACAAGGAAACGCCGTTCATCGTGCCCGTGGTGGAACTGCTCGGCGTCCTGGGAGCGCTCACGACACTCGATCGCAAGTCGGCGCCGTTGGTGGTGCGCCACCCGCGCCACGGTTTCAACGAACGTGCCCTGCAGCCGGGCGTGCTGCAGCCCGGTAACCCGCAGCCGTTCACGTTCGACCCCGACATGCTCGCCGCCGCCGAGGCCCGCCGTCAGGCGCAAGCCGACGTGCCGGAGTTCACCGTGTCGCCGTGGGCGCTGGCGCCGGTTCCCCTTGGCACCCTGGATCTCGATCGTCTCACCGAGGTGGTTGGCAACCCGGCGAAGGTGTATCTGCAGGGTCGGCTCGACATGCGGGTGCCCGACGAGCTCGAAGCACTCGACGACGGCCTGTCGGTCGACGTGGAGCCGCTTGGCTTGTCGGGCCTCGGCCGCGACCTGCTGTCGGTGCGCCGCAAGGGTGGCATGCCCGAGGATTGGAAGGATGCCGCCCGCCTCAACGGTGCGCTGCCGCCGGGCGAGTTGAGCACTGCCGTGCTGTCGCAGGTGGCCGACCAGGTGGGCCTGCTCGAGGGCTTGTCGATGCAGTGGGGTCTGCCACTCACGGCATCCGACGATCTGCTCATCGACCAAGAGATCGTGGCGGTCATCGGTTCGCAGCGGGTGGAGGTGCCCATCGTCGGAAAGATCAATGGCATCGCAAACGGACCGCTCGGCCGCACCATCACCGATATCCGCTTCAGCCGCCCGAAGCCCAGCCTGCAGTTGGCCTTGGCCATGCGGGTAGCTGCGGCACAGTTCCAAGACTCCGATACCGATTACGTGGGCGTGTTGCTCACCCGCGCCGAGTCGCGTGGAGGTGCCCTCGCCACCGGCATGCGTGTTCGCCGCGACGGCCTTGCCCGCGACCTGCATGCTCAGCGATTCCTGGCGATGTGCGTCCAACTCTTCGAGTGGGCCACACGCGACGCCGTGCCGCTGTTCGACAAGGCCTCGTACGCGTTGTTCCAGGGGAACATTGGCAAGGCGTTCAATGTGCTGCCCGACGATCTGAAGAACCGTCACATGGCGCTGCTGTGGTCCGAGTACTCGGCCGAGGCGATGCTCTACGACCCGGCGCTCGATACCGATCCGCCGTTCGTGCAGGCCACCGATCTCCGCAGTCGGGTCGGCACGTTGGCAACGTATGTGTGGGGCACCTTCAAGGAGCACATCGAACTCATCGATCAGCACGGTGCCCCTCTCGAACTGGTGGCCGACGAGGCAGGTGACGACGAATGAGCGACGTACTCGACCTCGAAGGCCCGCTGCCGATGGGTCGCCTGGTGGTGGAGGCCAGCGCCGGCACCGGCAAGACGTATTCGCTCAGCGCGCTCGTGGTGCGCCACGTGGCCGAGCGAGGCATTCCGGCATCCTCGTTGCTGGTGGTCACGTTCACCCGCGCTGCCGCAGCCGAGCTTCGCGACCGCACGCGTGCCGCGCTCGTGCAGGCAGCCGACGCCATCGCCGCGGCGCAGGCTCCGCCCGACCAGCCGTGGATGACGGTGCTGTTCGAGCCGGCCGACCAACGCGACGAGCGCGAGCGCAACCTGCGTGCTGCCATTGCCACGTTCGACGACGCCACCGTCACCACCATCCACGGCTTCTGCCAGCAGGCGCTGCGCCAACTCGGCCTGCGTGCCGGCACCGGCCTCGACGCTGAGCTGGGCGACAGCACCGCGCAACTCATCGACGAGGTGTGCCGCGACCTCGTGGTCACCGAACTCATTGACCTGCCAACGGCGCTGCAGTGGCCCTCACGCGACGAAGTGGGGCCCAAGAAGGTGCTGGCCGATCTGCAGCAGGCGGTGAAAGCGCTGCTGGGCAACCCGGGCGCTGTCGCTGTGCCGCAACCGGGCACTGGCAAGCCGAAGAAGAACGACACGCCGGGCCGTCTCGAGCGCTGGGTGGAACTGGTTCACGCTGCGGCCGCCGAGGTGGGCGTGCGCCGCCGTGCACGCCAGGAACTCGGCTACGACGACCTCATCACTGGGCTGCGCGACGCAGTACTCGACCCAGAGGTGGCCGCCTCGCTGAACGACCGCTACGAACTGGTGCTGGTCGACGAGTTCCAAGACACCGACCCGGTGCAGTGGCAGATTTTCGAGACGGCATTCACCCGCAACCTCGTCACGGTGGGCGACCCGAAGCAGGCGATCTACCGCTTCCGCGGGGCCGACGTGCATGCGTATCTGGCTGCCACCGAGGGTGCGCCGACGGTGCATCTGGCGAAGAACTTCCGCAGCGATGCCGATTTGGTTCGTGCCACGAACGCGCTCATCGACGATGTGCATCTGGGCGACCAGCGCATCGTGGGTGCAGCGGTCGCGGCGGCCAGCGACAAAGTGGGGGTGCTTCGTCCCGGCGCTGCGCTGGAGATCCGCACGGTGCCCGACCACCAGATGTTCAAAAACTCGAAGGGGTTCTCGGCACCGCTTGGCCGCCGAACCGTCGTGGCCGATCTGGTGCACCAGGTGGTGGAGTTGCTCACGGTGCACCGCATTGGCGAAGGCGCCGATGCGCGTCGCGTGCGGCCCGGCGATATCGCAGTGCTGGTGCCATCGCATTCGGCAGCCACCCAGGTGGTGCGAGCGCTCGATCAGGCGCGGGTGCCCTCGGTGCGCACGCGTACCGGCTCGGTGCTCGACACTCCGGCGGCCACTCAGTGGGCCCTGTTGTTGGCGGCCATGGAACGCCCGGCCCATGCGCCCACAGTGCGCGCAGCGGGCCTCAGCGCCTTCTTGCACTGCAGCGCCGCCGACCTCGACCCCCTCCAGGACGGCGCTGATGTGCGCATCGCCGACCTGCAGCGCCAGTGTGCCGAATGGGCCGACCTGCTCTCGAACAAGCCATTCCTCGCCTGGTACGACCGGGTGCGTGCCGACAGTTCGCTGGTGGTCTCGCTGCTGGCCGCACAGGGCGGCGAACGGCACCTCACCGATGTCGATCACATTGCCGAACTGCTGGCCACCGAGCTGTCGGGGAACGGCACCACGGCTGCAACGGCATTGCGCACGCTCGAGCGTCTGCGCAGCGAGGCCGAGCAGGGTGGGGAAGTGGAAGCCCAGATGCGGCGCATCGACAGCGACGCGCAGGCAGTGCAGATCACCACGCTGCACGGCAGCAAGGGCCTCGAGTATCCGGTGGTGCTGCTGCCGCTCAGTTGGCAGACCACCAAGGCGCGTGGCGCCACCATCTACAACGACCACCACACCGGCGAGCGAATGGTCGACATCGCCTCCGGCCAGGGTTGGGATGGGCCCGACGAACACACGCTGGAGAAGGGCCGTAAGCATTACGCAGCGGAAGGCGATCGTGGCGACCGTTTGCGACTGCTGTATGTGGGTCTCACCCGCGCCGAGCACCGCACCATCCTGTGGTGGGCGCCTGCGCTGGAGGCACCGAAGTCGGCCGTGAACCTGGTGCTCTGGGACCGCGATGCCGACGGCAATCCGTTGCACTCGGAACCACGCCTCTGGCTGGGCCCTAAGGGTGGCTTCAACAGTTCGATGGCCGATGTGCCGAACCCGGACGACGCCGACGTCCCGGGGTTGCTCGACGCGCTCTCGCAGCGCGCCGGGGGTGCCATCGGCCACGCCGTGGTGCCGCTCCAGCCGCCGACGGTGCGGTGGCTGCCCGACCTCGATGATGAGGCTGTCCCCGATCTGATGGTGGCCGACCATCAGGGGCGGGTCGTCGCCGATCGCTCGTGGCGTCGATGGTCGTTCACCTCGATCACCAAGACCCGCGACCACGTGTGGGCACCCAACCCCATCGTTGCCGGCGGCCTCGACGAACCGCACGACGACCCTGATGAGTCCGGCGAATCGTCGGGTCCGTCCGTCGGCATGCCGCTTGCCGACGTGCTAGCCGGCGCCGCGTTCGGCACCCTGGTGCACTCCGTGCTCGAACGCATCGACCCGGCTTCCAACGAACTCGACACGGTGCTGCTCGCCGAAGTGCGATCGCAGTTGCAACGCGACCGCCTCGACGTCGACGCCTCGGTGCTGGTCGATGGTCTGTCGGCTGCCCTGCGCACCACGCTCGGTCCGCTGGCTGATGGTCTGCGTCTGGTCGACATTCCCGCATCCGACCGCTTGGCCGAACTCGACTTCGACCTGCCGCTCGGCGTGGTGCATCCGCGTGTCACGGCTGCACAGGTCGGTGAGGTGCTCCTGGCCACGCTGCCGGCCGACGACCCGCAGCGCCACTATGCGCAGCAGCTCGCCGACGGCCGTTTCGAGGTGCCGCTGGCCGGCTTCCTGCAGGGCTCTATCGACGCCGTGCTACGTGTGCCCGACCCGCAATGTGGGCACCGCTACATCGTCGTCGACTACAAGACCAACCGCCTGCACCAGCGTGGTGCCGCCGATCCGATGGCGGCGTACCACCCGTCGC
>CANHST010000200.1 GCA_947463235.1 Acidimicrobiaceae bacterium | reverse complement strand
TCGGGTCGCCCGATCGTGACGCCGAGCCAGGACCTCATCATCGGCGGCTACTACCTCACCGAGACCCAGCCGGGCGCCACGGGCGAAGGCCGCACCTTCCGCAACCTGTGGGAAGTGCTGCGGGCAATGGACGAAGGTGCGCTGCACCTCCACGCCACCATCAACATGCGCCGCACCGAGACCATCATGGGCGAGGACAGCAAGCAGTTCGAGACCACTGCTGGCCGTCTGCTGTTCGAAGAGGCACTCCCGGCGGACTACCCGTCGAAGTTCGGTCACATCGATTTCCTGATCAAGAAGAAGGAAATGGGTGTCATCGTGGAGCGCCTCAGCGACCACTACAACAAGAGCGAAGTCGCCTCGGCGCTCGACGCCATCAAGAACCTCTGCTACCGCTACGCGGCACAGAGTGGTCTGACGGTGTCGATCAACGACGTGAAGACGCCCAAGGCCAAGGCGGGCATCCTCGACGACCACGAGAAGATGGCCGACAAGGTGGAGCAGCAGTTCAAGCGCGGCATCATCACCGACGGCGAGCGCCGTCAGCAGGAAGTGCGCATCTGGACCGACGCCACCGCCAAGGTGCAGAACGCCATGGAAGTGGAGTTCAAGGCGCAGCGCTTCAACCCGATCGACATGATGGTCGGCTCGGGTGCTCGAGGCAACATGACCCAGATGCGTCAGATCGCCGGCATGCGTGGCCTCGTGGCTAACCCTCGTGGCGACATGATCCCGCGTCCGATCAAGAAGAACTTCCGTGAAGGCCTCGAAACCCTCGAGTACTTCATCGCCACCCCGGGTGCTCGTAAGGGCCTCGTCGACACCGCTCTGCGTACCGCCGACTCGGGCTACCTCACCCGTCGTCTGGTCGACGTTGCACAGGAACTCATCATCCGTGAGATCGACTGCGGCTCGAACCTGGGCCTCTGGATCGACAACGTGGGTGTCGACACCGCCAACAAGCGTGCGTACCTCGAGACCAAGCTGTTCGGTCGTGCGTTGTCGCAGGCCGTCACGCTGTCGGATGGCACTGTCCTCGAGCGCAACACGCTGATCGGCGACATCGAGATGGCTGCCCTGCGCGACGACGACTCGGTGAGTCGTGTTCGCGTTCGTTCGGTCGTGACGTGCGATGCCGAGTTGGGCGTGTGCGCCCGCTGCTACGGCCGTTCGCTGGCCACGGGCAAGAGCATCGAGCTCGGTGAGGCTGTGGGCGTTATCGCCGCTCAGTCCATCGGCGAGCCCGGTACCCAGCTCACCATGCGTACCTTCCACACCGGTGGTGTGGCCGGTAAGGACATCGCCGGCGGTCTGCCCCGCGTCGTGGAGCTCTTCGAGAGCCGCACGCCGCGTGGTTCGGCCCGTCTGGCTCGTGCCACGGGCATCGTGCGTATCGGCGACGACGAGGGCAAGGGCATTCCGGTCACCGTGATCGACGACGCCGGCGAAGAGCACCAGGTGGTGCTACCCACCGGTTCGCGTCCGATCGTGGTGGATGGCCAGGAAGTGAAGGCTGGCGAGCCGATCACCGACGGTCCCTTCGATCCGAAGGAACTGATGGAGATCAAGGGCATCCGCGAGACCCAGACCTACCTCGTCGAAGAGGTGCAGAAGGTGTACCGCGACCAGGGTGTGTCGATTCACGACAAGCACATCGAGTTGATCGTGCGTCAGATGACCCGCCGCGTGGGCGTGCAGGAGCCCGGCGACACCGGTTTCCTGCCCGGCGAGCGCGCCGATGCCAAGGTGTTCCGCGACACGAACCGCCGCATGGTGGAAGAGGGCAAGAAGCCCGCTGAGGGCCGCCCGGAGATCATGGGCATCACCAAGGCATCGCTGGCCACCGAGAGCTGGTTGTCGGCTGCCTCCTTCCAGGAGACCACCCGTGTGCTCACCGAGGCCGCCATCGACGGCAAGGGCGACAGCCTGCTCGGCCTGAAGGAGAACATCATCATCGGCAAGCTCATCCCGGCCGGTACCGGCATGATGCGCTACCGCGACTTCACCATCGATGCCCCGGAGTACCAGCCGATGGCCTACTTCAGCACCGATGCCGACGAAGATCCGGCTGCCTACCTGGCGAACATCCATGGCACCTACAGCTCCGATGCTGTGGGCGAGGCTCCGGCCGACGCCTGATTCCGGCACCCTTTCGAGGGTCCAACGAACGTGAACGAGCCCGGGGTATTCTTGCCCCGGGCTCGTCCGCGTTCGGTATGCGACGCGGCAGGTTGCCGTGCCCCGACGCGCGCCCCTAGCATTGCAGAGTCCTGTGTACCGATGGCCGGTACCGGATTCCGATTGTTCTCGTAGAGGTTGCCACTGTGCCCACCATTCAGCAGCTGGTCCGTCAGGGCCGCAGCACCAAGTTCTCGAAGACCAAGACGCCGGCCCTGAAGGGGTCGCCGCAGCGTCGCGGCGTGTGCACCCGCGTGTACACCAACACCCCCAAGAAGCCGAACTCGGCACTCCGCAAGGTGGCCCGTGTGCGTCTCACCAGCGGCGTCGAAGTCACCGCCTACATCCCGGGCGAGGGTCACAACCTGCAGGAGCACAGCATCGTGCTCGTGCGTGGTGGCCGTGTGCGCGACCTTCCGGGTGTGCGTTACAAGATCATCCGCGGCGCGCTCGACGCAGCCGGCGTGAAGAACCGCAAGCAGGCCCGCAGCCGTTATGGCGCCAAGGCCGCGAAGTAAGTCGCAGAGAACGGTAAGGAACACCGATGCCCCGTAAAGGTCCCGCCCAGCGTCGCGAGCTCATGCCCGACCCCATCTACCGGTCGACGCTCGTCACCCAGATCGTCAACAAGGTCATGCTGCACGGCAAGCGTTCCGTCGCAGAGAAGATCGTGTACGACGCCCTGAAGATGGTGGAAGAGAAGACGGGCTCCGAGCCCATCGCCACTCTGAAGCGCGCATGCGACAACATCAAGCCGCCGCTCGAGGTGCGTAGCCGCCGCGTGGGTGGCGCCACCTACCAGGTGCCGGTGGAGGTTCGTCCCCGCCGTGCAGCCACGCTCAGCATTCGCTGGCTGGTCGACTTCAGCCGTGCCCGTCGCGAAAAGACGATGGCCGAGCGCCTCGCCAACGAAGTGATGGATGCTGCGAACGGTTTGGGCGCTGCCATCAAGCGTCGCGACGACATGCAGAAGATGGCCGAGAGCAACAAGGCATTCGCTCACTACCGTTGGTGAGTGCCCTGGCGATCTCGCCACACTGAACGAACAATCCGGTCCGAACCCGCCCGAAAGGGCGGGTTTGCCCGTTTTGGCGTCGCCCCGCACGCTGCCGGCAGCCGGAGCCGCGGCGGGCGTGAATCGGACCCATGGGTACGTTTCATGCCAGATCTGGCTCACTACGCACCCGTGGGTCCGAAACCGGACACGAATGACACGAATCGGACCCGACCCGAGCGCGTCTCTCGGCCCGTTCGCGCCGAACTCGAGTTCCTCGTGTTGGCTTGACATGCATACCGGGTAGGTACATACTCGGTATGTATGACGGTCCGGGAAGGGTTGCTGGCGCTCCTCAATGAGGGGCCGCGACATGGCTACCAACTGAAGACCGAGTTCGAGACCGCCACCGGTGGCGTGTGGCCGCTGAACGTCGGGCAGGTGTACACCACGCTGGACCGCCTCGAGCGTGACGGCATGGTGCGCGTCACGGAGGGAGCGGCGCTGCCCGGGCAGAAGGTCTACGAGATCACCCACCAGGGCGCCCAGGAGTTGGGTGCATGGTGGGAAGCCGTGCCGGCCGACGAACCGCCGCCGCGCGACGAGTTGATGCTGAAGGTGTTGATGGCCATCGAGCACAGCCAGGAGCATGGTCTGAATGTCGTGACGCGTCAGCGCACGGAGCTCCTAGGTCTGCTCCAGCGCAAGCGCCGCGAACGGGCGGCACAGGGCGATGCAGGCGGTCTGGCGGCACGGTTGGTCACCGAAGCGCTGATGGCGCGAGCGGAGGCCGACCTGCGCTGGCTGGACCGGTGCGAAGCGGAGTTGGTGCAGCAGCGGCCCACGGGCACGCGCGACGAAGGGGAGAAGCGATGACGGATCCGGCGCTGCAGTTCAGCCGAGTGGTGAAGAGCTACGGCTCAGGCGAAGCAGAGGTACGCGCGCTCGACGGTGTGGACCTCGAGGTAGCTCAGGGCGAGTTCGTTGCGGTGATGGGTCCGAGCGGGTGCGGCAAGAGCACGCTGCTCCACTTGGCCGGTGGGTTGGAAGACCCCACCGCTGGCGCCGTGTTCGCGCATGGCCGCGATCTCTCCACGCTCGACGCGGCGGGTCGCGCTGCGCTGCGTCGGAACGATGTGGGCATCGTGTTCCAGCGGCTGAACCTGGTCGCCTCGCTGACGGCCATCGAGAACGTCGCGCTGCCGCTGGAACTGGGCGGCATGCGAGCCCGTGAGGCACGACCGCTTGCGGTTGCCGCGCTGGAGGCCGTTGGCCTGCGCCAGCAACTCGATCGCTATCCCGACCACTTCTCGGGCGGCCAGCAACAGCGCATCGCGATCGCCAGAGCAATCGTGGGAGGGCGCAGCATCCTGCTGGCCGACGAGCCCACCGGCGCGTTGGACTCGCGTACGGCCGACGAGGTGGTGGAACTGCTCGCCGGACTCCCCGCGGCGAGCGGCACCACCGTGGTGCTGGTGACGCACGAACCGCGCTTCGCCAGTTGGGCCGACCGCGTGGTGTTCATGCGCGATGGTGCCGTGGTGGACCAGACGCGCAGCACACCGGCGTCACCACCCGCTGCGCCCGATCCCGAGATGGTGAACTGATGGCGCTCGCGTCGCGGCTGGCCGTGCGAGAGGTGCGCCGTCGGCCGGGCCGCACGCTGCTGGTGGTGCTGCTCGTGGGCGTCACTGTGGCGGGTATCACGCTGGGCGACCTGTCGTATCGCTCGCGCCAGCTGCCCATGCCGGTGGCCTTCGGACAGGCCGTGCAAAAGACGTCGCTCCAGCTGGTGGACGAGGACACCCGTGACGCTCAGGAGATGTTGACGCATGGCATCTGGCCGGGGTCCACCGTCGAAGCAGGGTGGGAGGTGTACGGCCTTCCGGTGCAGCGCCGCGACCAGCTCGGCTGGGGCACGGCGGTGACGATGTGGACCGTGGACGCGACGGCACCGCTGATGCGTGGTGCGATGGTGGCCAGCAGTGGTCGTCTGCCGGTCGCGGACGACGAAGTGTTGCTGGGTGAGCGCGCTGCGGAAGCGCTGCGCGTGAGCGTGGGCGACACGCTGTCGTTGGCCCGACCCCTGATCGACCTGAAGGTGGTCGGCGTGGGGAAGGCGGCCGACGGGAACACCGATCTGATGCTGGCGCCGGGCTATCCGGTGGACGAGTTGCGTCCGTCGGTGCGTGTCGCCGTGCAGTACTCCGACTTCCTCCGGGGGCCTCCATCGGCGCTGTGGTCCGCGAACGACGCCGAGGCTGCGGCATCGCTCGGCGTGGAGTACCCGCCGCCGCCGGAGCGGGTGAACTACCAGGAACTGCTGCTCGGCTGGTTGGGCGCCACGCTGGTGCTCGCCGTGCTCGGCATCGTGGTGGCCGCGGCGTTCGCGGCGAGCGGCCGCCGTCAACTCGTCACGCTGGGACAACTCGGCGCCGCCGGTGCCGACGAGCGCTTTGCTCGTCGTTTCCTCGCCCTGCAGGGCTCCATCACCGGGTTGGTGGGCGCCGTGCTCGGCGTGGGCGCCGGCATCGGCGTGGCGGCC
>CANHST010000199.1 GCA_947463235.1 Acidimicrobiaceae bacterium | reverse complement strand
TAGAGCTCCCACTGTTCGGTGAAGAAGTCGGCACCCTTCTCGTGGCGGCACACGGCCTTCCAGCCTTCGTGCACCAGCGCGCGGCTGCCGCCGTTCTCGAAGTACTGCAGCGTGTTCGTCGCGGGTGCCTGCGGATCGTTGAGCGCCGCAGCGAACGAGTGGCCGCTGACGGGCTCCTGCGGCACGCCGCGGTACACCTCGGGCGCCTGCACTCCGAGCAGCTCGTAGAGCGTGGGCACGATGTCGGCGACGAACACGAATTGGTTGCGCTTGCCCACGGCGTCGGCCTTGATGCCGGCAGGCCAGTGCATGACCATCGGCACGTGCACGCCGCCTTCGTGGGTGTTCTGCTTGTACCACTTGAACGGGGCGTTGCCGCACTGCGCCCAACCCCACGGATAGTTGGTGTGGCTATGGGGGCCGCCGATGTCGTCGATCTTGTGGATGGCTTGGTCGGGTGTCTCGAAGATGCCGTTGAAGAACTTCATCTCGTGCATGACGCCGAAGGGGCCACCCTCTTGGCTGGCGCCGTTGTCGGCCATCACCATGACGATGGTGTTGTCGAGATGGCCCATGGAACGCAGCCCGTCCACCAGACGGCCGATCTGCACGTCGGTGTGGTCGAGGAACGCAGCGAAGGCTTCCTGCAAACGGCACGCCAGACGCTGCTGGTTCTCGGGCAGCGTGTCCCACGCGTCCACGCCAGGGTTGCGGGGCGCCAGTTCGGTGCCGGGCGGGATGACCCCTTCGGCGAGCTGCCGCTGGTACCAGCGCTCGCGCATGACATCCCAGCCCTCGTCGAAGCGACCCTTGTACTTGGCCATGTACTCGGGCGGGGCTTGGTGCGGCGCATGGGCAGCGCCGAACGCGACGTAGGTGAAGAACGGTCGGTCGGGGCGCACACCCTTGCTGTCGGCGATCATCTTCAGGGCCTGATCGATCAGATCCTCCGAGAGGTGGTAGCCCTCGTCGGGTCCGGCGGGCGGCTCGATGGGATGGTTGTCGCAGACGAGTTCGGGGTGGAACTGGTCGGTTTCGCCATCGAGGAAGCCGTAGAAGCGATCGAAGCCTCGGCCGAGCGGCCACTGGTCGAACGGGCCGGCAGCGGAGCATTCCTCCATGGGGGCGAGGTGCCACTTGCCGAGCGCCATCGTGGCGTAGCCCTGGTCGCGCAGTACCTCGGCAACGGTGGCGGTGCGAGTGCTCACGTGGCCCAGCATGTGGGGGAACCCGGTTCGGAAGTTGCTGACCGAACGCATACCGGCCTTGTGCTGGGACCGACCGGTGAGCAGCGCGGCGCGGGTGGGGGAGCACAGCGGTGTCACGTGGAAGTTCGTGAACTGCAGGCCGTTCGCAGCGAGGGCATCGATGTTCGGCGTGTCGATGGTGGAGCCGAAGCAACCCATCTGCGCGAAGCCGGTGTCGTCGAGCAGCACCACCACGATGTTCGGGGCGGATTCACCCGGATGCGGGTGCTCCTCGAAGTACGGCTCGGATTCGGCCAGCGTGCGGCCGATCTTTCCCTCAAAACGTTCTGCGCGCATGGTCGGAACCTAACAGTTGGCAGTAGTACTGACAACAGTTCGACGCTCCCGGACGAGTTGGAGGCGCGGTAGGTTCGCCGGATGGCTGGATCGATCCTTGGTACCCGAGTCACCCGCACGGAAGACCCGGCGTTGTTGCTCGGCAACTCGCGTTACGTCGACGATCTCCGTCTGCCGGGCGCGCTGCATGCGGTCTTCGTTCGCTCCGAGCTCGCACACGCTCGCATCGTGCACATCGATGCCGCTGCGGCGGTTGCGGCACCGGGCGTGGTGGGGGTCTTCACGGCGGGCGATCTGGCCACGCGCGGTTTTCACGGAATGGCCAAGGTGCACGACCACTTCGCCCGGCCGGCACTCGCCGAGGGCATTGTGCGGTTCGTCGGTGAAGCAATCGCGGTGGTGGTGGCCGACACGGCGGTGCATGCTCGCGACGCCGCAGCATTGGTCACCGTCGACTACGACTCGTTCACCGCGGTGGTGAATCCGGAGGTCGCCTTCGACGCCGATGCGCCGGTGATCTTCGCCGACCACGGCGACAACGTGGCCATGGCCAACACCGATACGGCGCAGCCTGCCATTTTCGGCGATGCCGATGTGGTGGTGCGAGGCCGCTACGTGAACCAGCGCATCGCCGTGGCGGCGATGGAACCCCACGGTGTGGCCGCCGAGGTCGATGAAGCCGGACGCGTCGTGGTGTACGGATCCACGCAGATGCCGCACCTGCTGCAGGGTCTGCTCGCCGACGGACTCGGCACCACACGGGATCGTGTGCGCGTGATCACGCCCGACGTGGGTGGCGGCTTCGGTGGCAAGGCCGGGATGTACCCCGAGCAACTGGCTGTCGCGGCATTGGCCCTGCGGCTGGGCAGACCGGTCACCTGGATGAGCACGCGCAGCGACGACATGGTGGCGTTGGCCCACAGTCGAGCCCAGGTGCAGTACGTGGAGTTGGGGTGTCGCAACGACGGCACGTTCACCGGCTTGCGCGTGCGATTGGTCGGCGACGCCGGCGCGTATCCCGGCATCGGTGCGTACCTCCCGTCCGGCACACGTCGAATGAGCAATGGCACGTATGCCTTCAGCGGTATCCAGTTCGACATCGCCGTGGCCGTCACCAACACCACCCCCACTGGCGCCTACCGCGGTGCGGGTCGGCCCGAGGCCACGGCACTGCTCGAGCGTGCGGTCGACCAGGCGGCGCTGACACTGGGCATCGACCCCATCGAGATTCGCCACCGCAACCTCCTCGGCGACGACGTGTTCCCCTTCACCACCATCACCGGGGTCACGTACGACAGCGGCCGCTACCGCACGCCGCTCGACACGGCGGCGCAGTTGGTGGGCTACGAGGGGCTTCGGCGTGAGCAGGCCGCCCGCCGCGCTCGGGGCGACCGGATGTTGCTGGGCATCGGCGTGGCGGCCTATGTCGAGGTGACGGCAGGCGGCGGGCCGAGCGAGTACGGCGCCGTTGAAGTACACGACGACGGCAGCGTCACGGTGCTGGCCGGCACGTCGGCTCATGGCCAGGGGCACCAGACATCGTTCGCCATGATCGTGAGCGCGCAGACGGGCATTCCCATCGACCAGATCCGCCTGGCGGCGGTCGACACCGATCTCGTTCGCAGCGGTGGTGGCACCGGTGGTTCGCGGTCGCTGCAGTTGGGCGGTTCTGCGGTGCATCGTGCCACCGAAGCATTGGTGGTGAAGGCGCGCGACCTTGCTGCTCGCCTGTTGGAGGCCGATCCTGCCGATGTGGTGGTCGATATCGAAACCGGCACCGTGGGCGTGGCAGGCGTGCCGGCATCGGCGCTCACCTGGGCGCAACTTGCTACCGCCGCTGCGGAGCGGCCCGACGAGGTCGATCACGCCGACGGCACGCACGGTCTTGCTGCGCAACTCGACTTCCAACAAGCGGGGGCCACGTTCCCGTTCGGGGCGCATATCGCCGTCGTGGAAGTCGACCGCGACACCGGTCATGTGGAACTGATGCGACTGGTGGCTGTCGACGACTGCGGCACGGTGCTGAACCCACTGCTCGTGGAGGGTCAGCAGCACGGTGGAGTCGCCGCAGGCGTCAGCCAGGCGCTCTACGAAGAGATCCGCTACGACGACGAGGGCAACCCACTCACCGGCAACTTCATGGATTACGGCATTCCGTCGGCGGCCGAGTTCCCCAGTTTCGAGGCCCACAGCACCGAGACGCCCACCCCGCTGAATCCGCTGGGCGCAAAGGGCATCGGCGAGGCCAGCACCATCGGCAGCACCCCGGCGGTGCAGAACGCGGTCATCGATGCGGTGGCGCATCTGGGGGTGCGGCACATCGACATGCCCTGCACCAGCGAGCGTGTGTGGCGCACCATTCGCGATGCCGAGGCGGGCACCCTGGCGGACCCCTGGCGGGAGCCGCCCGCCATCTTCGCCCGTCTCGCCGCCGATCAGACGGTGGATGCAGCAGGCCTCGAGGCTGCGGAGGGCATCTGATGCTGCTGTCCGCCAGCCACTACCGGGAACTGGCGCGCGAAGCCGATCGGTTCGTGCAGTCGTTGCGCGTCGACACACCGAGCGGCATCCGGTGGCAACGCACCGACTCACCGAAGGCTCGCGCTGATCTCAGCCTCTACCACGGCTCGGCGGGTGTCCTGCTGCAGCAGTTGGAATGGTTCGCCGCAACGGGCGACGAGGGGTACCTCGAGCTGGCATCGCGTGCGGGTGACGACCTCGTGGCATCAGTGCGCGATGCCACGCCGTCGGTCGGTCTGTTCGATGCCACCCCCGGGCAGGCGTTCGCGCTGATCGAACTGTGGCGCGCAGGTGGAAAGGTCGAGTACCGCGATGCGGCAGGGCGACTGTTGCAGGCATTGCGCGAGGCGGCCCTGCCGCTCGGAGCGGGTATCGGCTGGGTGGAGCCCGACCCGTTCAAGGACATCACTGGCGCCGAGGGCGAACGCGAGATCTTCGATCAGTCGGTAGGCGCGTGTGGCGCCGCAATGGTGTTCCTCCACGCGCACCGGTTGGGGGTGCACCCCGACGCGCTGCAGTGGGCCATCGATGCCGCGGACCGTCTCATCGAGGTGGCCGAGCGCGAGCCCTATGGCTGGCGGTGGCAACTGATGGCCGACATGCCGTATGTGTTTCGGGCGCCGAACTTCGCTCACGGCAGTGCCGGGGTGGCGTATCTGCTGGCCGATCTGTACCGCACCACGAACGACCCGCGGCACCTCATCGCAGCGCAGGCGGGTGCTCGCTTCGTGCAACACGCTGCTGTGACGGTTGGCGATGGCTGTCTGGTGCGCCACACCGAAGACGACGAGCCGGCGATCTTCTATCTCGGTGTGTGTCACGGTCCCGCTGGGACCGGGCGCCTGTTCCACCTGCTGCACGACATCACCGACGACGCCTCGTACCTGGCGACTGCTGATGCACTGTTGCGGGGCGTCATGGCCACGGGCGTGCCGGAGGTGCGCATCGATGGCTTCTGGAACAACCATGGTCAGTGCTGCGGTGACGCAGGCCTTGGCGATTATCTGCTGTTCCTGTACCAACGCTCCGGCGATGCTGCCGCGTTGGAGTTGGCTGGCCGTATGGCCACGGTCATCGAGGAACGCAGTGAAGTACGCCTGGTGACGGTCGATGGTCGGCAGGTACAGGGTCGGTGCTGGGCGCAGGCCGAGCACCGCAACCGACCCGACTTCCTGCAGACCGCCACCGGCTTGTTCCAGGGTGCGGCGGGCATCGGCAGTTTCCTGCTGCATCTGGCCACCACGCTGGAGGGCCGGCCGGTGAAGATCGCCCTGCCCGATCAACCGTTCACCGACGGCCCATTCGCTCGCGGTGGAGGAGCCTGACCTGCCGAGCGAGAATCTCCCATTTGCCGCCTACCTACCGGGCGGTAGGGAGAGTATGGTGAACCTCGATGACCCAACTGGACGCTCCGATCGTCAGCCGCACCGACTCGCTCAACGATGTCCGTGCCATCATCCCCGCCCCGTGTTACGAACGCTCCGCACGCCGAGCCTCGTGGGCACTGGTGCAGGCCGTGGTGCTGTGGCTGTTGCCGGTCGCTGCGCTCGGCTTCACCCGCACGTGGTGGCTCACGGTGCCCCTGTGGCTGCTGGCGGGGCTGGCTGTCTCCGGGTTGTTCGTGCTCGGCCACGACGCGTCGCACGGAGCGCTGGTCTCGTCGCGTAAGGCGAATCGCCTCATCGCCCAGGTCTGCATGGCGCCCAGCGTGCACGTGGAGGCGGCCTGG
>CANHST010000198.1 GCA_947463235.1 Acidimicrobiaceae bacterium | reverse complement strand
TGGCCGACAGTTCCATCGTCGAGGTCCTACACTCACGTGCAATGAGCCGGATCGTCGTGCGCGACCTCACCTAGGTGTACGGCGACTTGCCCGTGATCGATCCGCTGTCACTCACCATCGAGCCCGGCAGTTTCGTGAGCATCATCGGCCCGTCCGGGTGCGGTAAGACCACGCTGATGCGCATCGTGGCCGGCCTCGAGCCTGCCTCGGGCGGCATGGTGCAACTCGACGACGCCACCCCGGCCGAGGCGCGAAGCCGCAAGCGCGTGGCAATGGTGCCCCAGCAACCGGGACTGCTGCCCTGGCGCACCGTGCACGCCAATGCGCGCCTGCTGCTCGACGTGAACACCGCCGCCAACCCTCCCGGTGCCACCGACCCGATGGCGCTGTTGGAGGAAGTAGGTCTGGGCGACTTTCTCGATGCGTACCCGCACGAGTTGTCGGGAGGCATGCAGCAGCGGGTGGCGCTCGTGCGCGCGCTGGCGCTGCACGCTCCCCTCCTGGTGATGGACGAACCCTTCGCCGCGCTCGACGAAATCACGCGAGCCGAGATGCGCGTGATCCTCGCCCGGCTGGTGGAAGGCCGTGGCGCGACGGTGCTGTTCATCACCCACAGCATCAGCGAGGCCGTGGCGCTGAGCGACCGGGTGCTGGTGAGCAGCACCCGCCCGAGCCGAATGGTTGCCGACATCGCCATCGACCTGCCCCGCCCGCGCAGTGCCGATGTGGAGGACGACCCGCGGTTCGTGGCGCTGTGCGCCGACGTTCGCCACGCGCTCCAGGCGGGTCGAGCATGAACCGTCGCATCATCGCCCCCGTCATCGGCATCGTGGCGTTCCTAGGGCTCTGGGAGCTGATCGTTCGGGCAACCGACGTGCGGCCGTTCATCCTTCGCGCCCCTTCACGAATCGTGTCGTACCTGCTGGACAATGCGGGCGACTATGCGCGCGCCGCCTGGGTCACCGGCATGCACGCGCTCGGCGGACTCCTCATCGCGCTCGTGGTGGCCCTCGCGGTGGGTTCGCTGATGGCAGCGTCGTCGTTCCTCGAGCACGCCACTCAACCGGTGCTGATCCTGCTGCAGGTCACCCCGTTCGTGGCGTACATCGCCTCGGTCGTGCTGTGGTTGGGGTCGGGCACGCCACCAGTCCTGTTCATCACCGGCTTGGTGTGCATGCCGGCGTTTGCGTTCGCGACCGTCGATGGCATGCGCGGTGCCGATCCCGCCGCACGCGAGTTGCTGGCTTCGGTGGACGCATCCCGGTGGGAAGTGTTGTGGCGGCTGCGCCTGCCATCATCGCTGCCGTCGCTGTTCACCGCAGCCCGGTACAACGTGGGTCTGGCGCTGATCGCCGCGTACCTCGTGGAAGGCGGCAACTTCGCGAACGAGGGCCTCGGCAACATCGGCCGAAGGGCCGCTGCGCTGAACGAGGGCGACGCCCTGTGGGCAGCGGTGTTCGCCATGGCCTTGCTCGGCACGTTCTTCCTGTTGCTGATCTCCGCGGTCCAGCGCATGGTGCTGCACTGGCATGTCTCGCAACGGCCACCACGGCCGAACTGGGGCTGACCGGATACGGTTCACGGCGATGTCCGAATCTGCTGTTCCCAACCTCACCGATCTGCGCACGCGCATCGATCAACTCGATGCCGCCCTGATCGCGATCGTGGCCGAACGGCTGGCGGTCTGCCGTGAGGTGGCCGAGGTGAAGCAGCAGTTCGACGCACCGGTGATCCAGCCGGCCCGCGTGCGCGATGTGGTGACGTCGCGGCGCCAGCAGGCCATCGAGGCTGGGGTCGACGCAGATTTCGCCGAGCAACTGTTTCGCGTGCTGCTCACCGAAACGCACCGCATCGAAGTGGCCGGCCACCGCCCCGACCCCGCCCCCGACAAGCAGGCCGCCGGCAACGGATCATCGGGGCTCGACACCGTGGCGAGTCGGGTCGACCACGTCGTGGTGGCCGTTCCACAGTTGGCCGAAGCGACCGCATCCATGGTGAGCCGCTTCGGCTTCCACGAAGTGCCACTGGCCGAACCGCACATCGGCATGGCGGCGGTGTCTGCAGGCGGTGTCACGTTCGTGCTGGTCAGCCCGGAGGCCTCCCCTGCCGTTGCCCGTTACCTCGGCGAACACGGCGGCGGAGTGCAACACGTGGCGCTCGAGGTGCTCAATGCCGGCTATGCCCGCGCGTGTTTGGCTGATGCCGGGGCGCCCCTGCTCACCGAGGTGGTGGTGGATGCCGACGGCCACGAGCAGTTCTTCGCCGCCGACGACCCCGCCACCGGTGTGCAACTCGGCTTCATCTCCCGTACCGGCCACCGAGTGGGCGTCGGGTCGGCCAACGTGCTCGCGCTCTTCGACGCGCTCGATCACGGTCGGTAGGCTGTTCACCCTATGTCTCCCTCACGTAGCGTCGCCGTTCTCCTCGCCGCCACCGCGTTGTTTGCCGCTTGCGGCAGCGACACCACGGGCGCTCCGGGCACATCGGCGCCTGAGACCACGACAGGTCCCGTGACCAGCGATTCCGTGCCGGTGTCACAGGTGGAGGCCGGCAAGCCGTTCCCCGCCGATCGCTGCGCGGCGAACCAGGCAGCCGGCCCAGTGATCTACCTGTCCAGCTTCGATTACTCGGCGTCGGCCTCCATCGTGGATGTGCTCGTAGCTGAGAAGAACGGCTACTACGACGCGATGTGCCTCGACGTGCAACTGAAGCCGAGCTTCTCCGTCGACAACTACCCGCAGATCGCGGGCAACGATGCCCAGTTCTCCTCCGGTGGCTCGTTCAGCGAGATGGTCGACTTCGCGAACGAGAACGATGCCGGTTACGTGGCGCTCGCGGTGGAGGGCCGCACCGGCATCGACGCGCTGATCACCAAGGACGGCGCCGTTGCCACCCTCGCCGACGTCAAGGGCAAGAAGATCGGCGTGAAGGGTGCCATCACCCCCGCGGTGAAGGCCATGCTTGCCAAGGCGGGCCTCACGGAGGGCACCGACTACGAGACCGTGCTGCTGGACGGCTTCGATCCCAAGGTGCACATCGAAGTGCCCGACATCGTCGGTTTCCCCGGCTACAAGAGCAACGAGCCCAAGCAACTCGAGGCGGCGGGCATCCCGTTCAAGCTCTTCGACCCCAGCGACGACGGCATCCCGGGCAGCTTCGGCATCGTCTACACGAACAGCACGTTCCTCGCCGAGTTCCCCTCCGCTGCCGAAGACTTCATGCGCGCCACGATGAAGGGTCTCGCCGATGCGATCGCCGACCCGAAGGCTGCCGCACAGATCGCCGTCGACGCCATCGAGGCGAACAACAACCCGCTGTTCCTGTCGCCGGAGGGTGAAGCCGCCCGCTGGGCCGTGGAGTCGCAGTTGGTGAAGAACAGCATCGCTCCGGGCAAGCCGGCAGGCCTGCCGCTGCTGGGCGAACTCACCGCCGAGGTCACCGAGTACGCCGCCATCGGCCTCTTCGATGGTGTCGCACCCGACATCAGCACCATGGCCGACCCCAGCGTGCTCACCAAGATCTACGCCACCGACGGCACCGTCATCTGGCCGTCGTGAACGGTCAGACGCCGAGCACGCTGCGAGCGTGATCGATGTCGTTCTTCAACTGACTGATCAGCGCGTCGATGCCGTCGAACTTGCGCTCGCTGCGCAGGAAGTTCGTGAACTGCACCCGTGCGTGCTCGCCGTAGAGGTCGCCCGCGAAGTCGATGAGGTGCGCCTCGAGCAGCGATGAATCGGCGTGCTCGTAGAACGTGGGCCGACGTCCGAGGTTGATGGCGCACGCCTGGCGAGTGCCGTCGGGCCGCAGATACCAACCGGCGTACACGCCGTCGGCGGGCAGGCAGATCACGCTGGGCAGTTCCACATTCGCCGTAGGGAAGCCCAACAGCCGACCGCGCTGATCGCCCTGCACCACCTTGCCGCGCGCCTCGAACACATGCCCGAGCATGGAGGCAGCCAGTTCCACCTGGCCACCGGCCATGGCCCGGCGAATGGCGGTGGAACTCACCGGCTCGTCGGGCCCATCGGTGCGGGGCACCAGCGGCAGCGGGAAGACCTCGAAGTCGTGCGATGCGCCGAACTCGCGCAGCGTGCTCACGTTGCCGCCGCGGCCGCGGCCGAAGTGGAAGTCGTCGCCCACCACGATGGCCCGGGCCGAAAGACAGTTCACCAGCACCCGCTGCATGAACGCCAAGGGTTCTTCGAGCGCCTGCAACTCATCGAAACGCACCACCACCGTGGCATCCACACCGGTGGCTTCCAGCAGCTCCAACCTCTGGTCGAGGTCGGTCAGCAGTTTTGGCGCGCTCTCGGGCCGAACCACCGACGCCGGATGACGATCGAAGGTGATGACGACGGAGCGAGCGTTCGCTTCCTGTGCCAGGCGGCGGACGTGTGCAATCACCGCCTGATGGCCGAGGTGCACCCCGTCGTACGCACCGATGGTGACGACGGAACGCTCGCCTTCGAACGGAGCTGTGGTGAGATCGGTGACGATTCGCACGAGGTACGACGCTATCCGCTCCACGGCCAGGGCCGCATGTCGAACCGGGCGCTCAATGGCAAAGGGCGCCACCCACAGTCGAGACTGCGGGTGGCGCCCTGCCGGGACAGTTGAGAGGTACTCAGTCCGTCATCGGCACACCGTCGGGTTGGCAGCCAGGATGGCTGCGTTCGTCGGACGCTGGCAGGTGAAGGTGTTGCCTGCCGTGGCGGTGCCACCAGGGGTGGTCACCTGCACCGCAGTGGAGGTGGGCAGCATGTTCACCGGAGCCGTGAAGGTCACCTGCGTGGCCGTGACTCGGGTGAACGTGGTGACCGTGCGACCACCGATGACCACCGCGGTGGTCCCGGTGAAGTTGGTACCGGTGATCGTGAACGTGCGGCCCGTGGTGAGCAACGTGTTCACGTTGATGGTTCCGGGGGTGAGGGTTTGCACGACCGGCCGAGGGACGATCGTGAGCGTCAGGCCCCTCACGCTGCCGAAGCCGGTACGGATCCCGATGGCACCGGTCGCCACGCCTGCCGGCACGGTGAACCGCAGGGTGTTGGCATCGATCACCGTGAACGGTACGACCGAGGCGCCAACCGTGACCTCCTGCACACCGACGAAGTTACGGCCAACGACCGTGACCACGCTCAACGGGCTGAGGCCCGCACCCACCGAAGTGGGCGCCCGACTGGTGATGGTCGGGTTGGCGGCGATCACCAAGAGCGTCGAGGTGCCCGTACCACCGCGAGCGGTGATGGAGAGCACGCCGTTGCTCGCTGCTGCCGGAAGCGTCAGCGTGATTGCCGTGCCCGCAGCGTTCACCACTCGGGAGGCGGCCGCAATGGCCGTGCCGTTGAGGCTCATCGCCGTGATGCCGACGAACTCGCTGCCGTTCAGCACCACGACGCTGCCACCGCGAGCCGAGGCGATCGGCGCTCCGAGGGTCGACGTGATGCTGGTCACCGTGGGCAACCCGAAGAAGTCGAACGCCGGGCCGGTTGCCGTGCCACTGGTGGTGGTAACGGTGACTGCACCGTCGACGGAGCCCGCAGCCACGGTTGCACGCAGCTGGGTGGGACCGTTCACCACGATGTTGGTCGCAGGCTTGCCACCGAATGCCACGCCGGTGACGACGCTCACGCCATTCACCGAGAAGTTCGTGCCATTGATGGTCACCACCGTGCCGGCAGCGCCGGACGTGGGGGTGATCGACGTCACCGTCGGCGCATCAGGTGCGATGCGGACGGTATCCGTCGAGGTTGCCGAGCCACCGAACGTGGTGAGGCTGACCCGGTAGTCCGAGCCGATCACTGCTGCGGCGGGCACG
>CANHST010000197.1 GCA_947463235.1 Acidimicrobiaceae bacterium | reverse complement strand
CCTTGCGAAACCAGCCGCCGCTCACCACGCCTGCCTGGCCGCGGAAGTCGGCGTGTTCGCCTCCCTGGGGGCGGATGACTCGCTGCACGTGCAGGCGGGCGCCCACTTCCACCTGCGTGCTGACCTCGAACTGCTCGAGATGGTCCAGCAACGTGGTGCCATCGAACCAAGGAGTGTGCGATGAGGGCTCCACCACGTTGTCGCCCAGCAAGGCGGAGATGGGGAAGGCCGTGACCGGAACCGGATGGTCGAGCGCGGCGACGAAGGCGTGCACCTCGGCGGTGATCTCGCGAAAGCGCGCTTCGCTCCAGTCCACGAGGTCCATCTTGTTGACGGCCAGCACGATCGCCTGGACCCCGACCATCGATGCGATGAGCGAGTGGCGGCGGGTTTGGTCGAGCACACCGTGGCGGGCATCCACCAGCACGATGGCCACGTCGGCGGTGGAGGCACCTGTGACCATGTTGCGCGTGTACTGCGCATGGCCGGGGGTGTCGGCCACGATGAAACTGCGGCGAGGAGTGGCGAAGTAGCGGTGGGCCACATCGATGGTGATGCCCTGCTCGCGTTCGGCGCGGAGGCCGTCGGTGAGGAGAGCCAGGTTGGTCTCGCCATCGCCGTAGCGGCGACTGGCCTTGGCCACTGCGGCCAGTTGGTCTTCGAACACCGTCTTGGTGTCGTGCAGTAGACGGCCGATGAGCGTGCTCTTGCCGTCGTCGACGGACCCGGCGGTGGCGATGCGCAATGTGGTGGAGTTGTTGTCGAGGATGCTCACGTCAGAAGTAGCCCTCGCGCTTGCGGTCTTCCATGGCGCTCTCGCTGAACGTGTCGTCAGCCCGCGTGGCACCCCGCTCGGTGATGCGAGCGGCGGCAACCTCGGCGAGCACGTCGTGCACATCGACGGCGGTGCTCGCCACTGCGCCGGTGCAACTGGCATCGCCCACGGTGCGGTAGCGCACCACGGCATCGAAGGGCGTTTCGCCGGGCTCGGGCACCACGGGGCCACCCACGGCGAGCAGCATCCCGTCGCGCTCCACCACGGTGCGGGTGTGCGAGTAGTAGATGCTCGGCAGTGGCACGTCGTGCCGCTCGATGTAGCGCCAGATGTCGAGTTCGGTCCAGTTCGACAACGGGAAGGCGCGCAGGTGCTCGCCCTTGCGAATGCGCGGGTTCAGCATGTCCCACGGTTCGGGGCGTTGCTGCCGGGGGTCCCACCGGCCCTGTCGGTCGCGGAAGCTGAGGATTCGTTCCTTGGCCCGGGCCTTGTCCTCGTCGCGGCGACCACCACCGAACGCTGCGTCGAAGCCGTGCTCGGCGATGGCATCCAGCAGGGTGACCGACTGCAGCCGGTTGCGGCTGGCACGAGGGCCGGTGTCTTCGACGACACGACCCTTGTCGATGCTCTCCTGAACGGATGCCACTACGAGCCGGACGTTCCAGGCTTGCACGAGTTGGTTGCGGTACTCGATGACCTCGGCGAAGTTGTGGCCGGTATCCACGTGCATCACCGGGAAGGGCAGGCGGGCCGGGGCGAATGCCAGCACAGCGAGGTGCAGTAGCACGGCGCTGTCCTTGCCGCCGCTGAACAACAGCACCGGGTTCTCGCATTCGGTGGCGACCTCGCGAATGATGGTGATCGCCTCATCGGTGAGGGCATCGAGATGGGCGCTCAGGTGATGCTGTTCCAGAGTGGCACTCATACGTGCAACCCGCATTCCGTCTTGTTGCTGCCAGACCAGCGGCCGGCGCGCTTGTCCTCGCCCGGTGCCACCGGCCGGGTGCACGGCCAACAACCGATGCTCGGATATCCGCGTTCGCTCAGCGGGTTCTTCGGCAGGTCGTACAGCTGTTGGTACAACTCCACGTCGTCGTCGCTGAACGTTGCGAGCGGGTTCACCTTCGTGAGGCCGCGGCCGATGTCGAACGAGGCCACCGGCGTGTTGGCCCGCGTGGGGCCGTCGGCGCGGCGCACGCCCGTGATCCAGGCGGCCTTACCCGCCAGGGCTCGCTGCAGGGGCAGCACCTTGCGCACGTTGCAGCAGCTCTCTGTGTCGGTCTGCCACAGGTTGTCGGGCATGACATCGGGGGTGGGGCGCTCGATGCGAAGGTTGAGATCCAGGCGCGTGCGGAGTTCCTCGGCGAACCACTTCGTTTCGGCGAAGAGGTACTGCGTGTCGAGGAGCACCACCTCGATGCCGGGTACGGCGGTGGCCGCCACGTGCACCAGCACGGCATCCTCGAACGACGCGGTGAGCACGAGGTGCTCGACGCCGAACTGGTCTGCTGCCCATCGCACGATGTCGGCCGGATGGGCGTGCTCGAGTTCGGCCGGCACCAGCGCCGGCTGGCTCGGGGGAGGGGTGGTCGTCGTCATCGGAGAGGTTCTATCAGCAAATCCGACTATACCGATCAACATTACGGTGAATAGTTGGCGCTAACCTCTCGTCATGGCGTTTGGCTACCCCGTGATGCTCGATCTCACCGACGTGCCGGTGCTGCTGGTGGGCGGCGGCAACATCGCCAGCCGAAAGGCCGATGGCCTGTTCCAGGCGGGTGCCCGCGTGACGGTAGTGGCGCCATGGGTGCAACCGGAGCTCGCTACCCGGGCATCCGAGGTGCGACTGCGCGCCTACGAGTCGATCGACCTCGATGGCCACCAGTTGGTGATGACCGCAACCGATGCTCCCGAGGTGAACACGCAGGTGGCCGTCGATGCTCGGGCTCGGGGGATGTGGGTGAATAGCGCCGACGACCCAGCGAACTGCTCGTTCATACTGCCGGCGCTCACCCGCCGAGGCCCGGTGGTGGTCGCCGTTGGCACCGACGGCGCCAGCCCTGCCCTCGCCCGACACCTACGCGACCGCATTTCCAGCGAGATCCTCACCTCCGGCACGGAGGCCGTGGCGGCCGAGATGGCGCGTCAGCGAGCGGAATTCCATGCACAGGGCATCAGCACCGAGACCGTGGAGTGGTCCGGTCGGTTGAAAGAAGCGCTGGAGCGGTTCGGCTAGTTCAGCGGCGGAACTTCATGTCGACGCGCGTCTTGCCGAAGCCCAGCGTCAGCGTGCCGTCGGCCCCACACGTGTAGCTCGCAGTGCCGTTCAGCCCCACGACGTCTTCGATCTGGCTGTCGTCGTCTTCGGAGTTCGCCTTGGCGAGCGGGAACGAGAGCGGCTTCGCAGGGCCGCCGTTCACCGAGGCGACCACGTCGAGCGAGCCCGACATGGTGGAGACCTTGAACTGCAGCGTCGTGGCGGTCTTGGTGTAGGTGCCGCTGGCCGATGCCTTGATCACGCCGGTGCCGGAGACCGGCAGGCCGCCCATCACGGTGCCCGTGAACGAGCCGGTCTGGTTGGCGGTGACGATCCAGGTGTTGTCGGCGTTCAGCTTCACGGTGACACCGTTCCCGTTCAGGGTGACATTCAGATTCGATGCCAACCCGCTGCCGAGCTTGGTGACGGCAGCGTTGATGGCAGAACTGGACAGTGCCCAGTTGCCGGTGGGGCAGGTAGGCGCTGCGCCGCCCCCGCCGATCGGCGTGAGGCCGATCTGGCAAGCGCTCAGCAGCATCGCCCCGGCGACGGCAAGAACAGCAACACAACGACGGATTCCGTGGCTCGGATTCATCTCGCACTCCCTGGTGAGGTGGATGCGAAACTGTACCTCACCCCGCTGGCATGCTGTGACGGGGAACACAGAGGGGGAACGAACATGAGCGGTTGGAACTTCGCCGACGTCTTTGAGGCCGTGGCGGCCAAGGTGCCGGACCGGGTGTGTCAGGTGCAAGGGGATCGAGAGATCACCTGGCGCTTCTTCGACGCACGGGCCAATGCACTGGCGGCCGACATGCTTGCGGCGGGGTTGACCCACCAGAGCAAGGTCGCTGCGTACCTGCACAACTGTCCGGAGTACCTGGAGACCTATGTTGCGGCCTTCAAGGGTGGCTTCGCTCCCGTGAACACCAACTACCGGTACGGCCACGACGAGATCGTGTACCTGTTCGACAACGCCGATGCCGAGGCCGTGGTGTTCCACTCGTCGTTCACCGAACTCGTCAGCAAGGTGCGCCTCGAACTGCCCAAGGTGCGCCGTTGGTACTGCGTCACCGACGGGGTGGATCAGGTGCCCGACTTCGCTGTCGACTATCAGAACGTGGTCGGCCAGGGCATTCCCGAGGCAGTGCGCGGCCCGTGGGGTCGCAGTGGCGACGATCTGCTGCTGCTGTACACCGGTGGCACCACGGGCATGCCCAAGGGGGTGATGTGGCGCCAGGACGATCTGTTCAACGTGCTCGGCTCCGGCGGCAACGCCGTGCTCGGTATCCCACCGGCCGACAACCTGGAGCAACTGGTCGAGCGTCTCGACCCAGCCGCGCCCGGCTTCGTGTTGCTGTCGGCGTGCCCACTCATGCACGGCACCGGCCAGTTCTCCAGCCTCATCGCGATGAACCTCGGCGGTGCCGTGGTGAGCTTGCCGTCGCGTCACTTCGACGTGCACGAACTGCTGTCGGAAGTGGAACGCAACAAGGTGAACTCGGTCATCATCGTCGGTCAGGCGTTCGCCGGTCCGATCCTCGATGCGCTCGACGAAGACCCCGGCCGCTTCGATCTGTCGAGTGTGTTGATGATGTCGTCGTCGGGTGTGATGTGGAGCCAGGACAACAAGGAGGGGCTGCTGCGTCACCTTCCCCAGGCGGCGCTGTTCGACTCGTTCGGTTCCTCCGAGGCCGTGGGTATGGGTGCGTCGGTATCCACCGCAGGCGGCGCCAGCCAGACCGCCCGCTTCCAGATCGGCCCGTCGTGTGCCGTCTTCACCGAGGATGGTCGCCGTGTGGAGCCGGGCTCGGGCGAACGTGGACTGGTCGCCGTTGGTGGCTTCATTCCGCTCGGGTACTACAAGGACGAGGCGAAGTCGGCACAGACATTCCGTACGTTCGAAGACCGTCGCTGGAGCGTGCCCGGCGACTGGGCCGAAGTGAACGAGGACGGCACACTCGTGCTGCTGGGTCGCGGGTCGGTCTGCATCAACACCGGCGGCGAGAAGGTCTTTCCCGAAGAGGTGGAGGAAGCGCTGAAGCGACATCCCTCGGTGCGCGATGCCGTCGCTGTGGGTATTCCGGATCCCCGATTCGGCGAGACCATCTGCGCGGTGGTCGAGGCCATCGATGGCGCCACGCCGGAACTGCGCGAGCTGAGCGACTTCGTGAAGGAGCACCTGGCGCACTACAAGGCGCCGCGTCACCTGGTGCTCGTCGACACCATCGGCCGTGCGCCGAACGGCAAGGTGGACTACAAGCGGCTCAAGGGTGTGGCGCTGGAGCAGTTGGCCTGAGGCTCAGGCGCTGGGCTGTCGGGCCGAGAGGTATTCGTCGAGTCGCCGCTCGGCGTCGTTGCCGAACAGAATCTGGGCGACTTCCGTCAAGCCGGCGGAGGCCACGATGTCGTCGTGGCGCACTACCAGGTCGATCTTCGACCTACGTCGCATGAAATCTTCCAGCTTGGTGATCATCTCGGTTCGGGCCTGCATCTGCAGTTCCACCCGGAGGTAGTCGGCGCTGTCCATGATGTCCTCGCCCATACGAGGGTCGTCGCGGATGGCTTCGAGCATCGTGAAGGCTCGACGCCCGTACCGACGCCAGAGTCGGTCGGTGAGCCGCTCGGTGTCGGGCTTGGTGCGCAGCGCATCCAGCTTCATCAGTCGAGCCTGCCGGTAGAACTCGTCGCGAGTGGCCTTGGCCGGTTCGCCGAACCAGTTGTGTCGATCCTTCTCCAGGGGCACGCCGAGCTCTGCGACGACGGCCGCCACTTCCTCGCCGACGTTCAGACAATCGGTGAGCTTCCCGCCGAAGATGGTGACCACCCGGCGCTT
>CANHST010000196.1 GCA_947463235.1 Acidimicrobiaceae bacterium | reverse complement strand
TGCCGCGCCGCCGACTTCGCCCGGCACCTCAGGGCAGCGTGAGTACCTGACCCACCTGAATGACGGCACCGCCGTTGCGCTGGACCATGAGGTCGACATAGCTGGACACGGCCGCTCCACCCTGCCGGGCAGTCGCGATCGACCACAGCGTGTCGCCGGGCTGCACCACGTAGGTGATGGCCGGGCGAGCCGCAGCAGCGGAGGCAGGTACGCCGCTACGGCTCGCCAGGACGTTGCCGGCACCGAACCACATGGCCACCACGACAGCCACGAGCACCAATGCCACCAGCAGGCGACGGCGCACATAGACCTCGGCCGTGGGACGGGGCTCGACGAGGCGAGGGGGCAGCACCACCGTGTACGGCAGAGCTGCAGAGCGACGCTGAGTGGTGCTGGGGAGAGAAGCGGCGGTGAGCGACATGCGATGCATCCTTCACGAAGGGTGTGACACGGTTTCAGGGACTGGGTGCCAGTCGCTGGGTTTCGGTACTGCGACGAGCAGTTCGATGGGCGGCGATCGAACACATGTATCCGAACGCCTGTTCGCAGTGTGCCAGAACAACTGTTCGACTGTCAACACCGAACGAACATTTGTTGCACGAACGGGTGTTTGACCGGAGCGGCGAACGCGTGTACGCTGCACCCATGGCTGCACGACCCGAAAAGCTCACCGACCGCCAACGAGGCATTCTCGAAGTCATCGAGAAGAGCATGCGTGATCGCGGCTATCCGCCCAGTGTGCGCGAGATCGGCGAGTCCGTCGGCCTCACCTCCCCCTCCACGGTGCATAGCCACCTGGAGTCCCTGCAGCGCATGGGCTACCTGTTCCGCGACCCCACCAAGCCCCGCGCCCTCGAAGTGAAGTGGGACCCCTCCTCCGACGCCGTCATCGAACGCCGGCCGGTGCGCCATGTTCCCCTCGTGGGCGACGTGGCTGCCGGCACCGATGTGCTGGCGCAGGAGAACGTGGAGGAACTCTTCCCGCTGCCGGAAGACTTCACGGGCACCGGCGGCGACCTCTTCATGCTCCGCGTGCGTGGCGACTCCATGATCGACCTCGGCATCATGGACGGCGACTTCGTGGTGGCTCGCAGCCAGACCACCGCCGACAATGGCGACATCGTCATCGCCGGCATTCCTGGCGAAGAGGCCACGGTGAAGACGTATCAGCGCAAGGGGCACACCGTCACGCTGCTGCCAGCCAATGAGCGCTTGTCGCCCATGGTGTTCACCGACAACGAGGTCGAAGTGTTCGGCCGCGTCGTCACCGTCATGCGCCGCCTCTAATCCGCAACCATCACGCCGGTGGCTCGGTCCACCAGTCCGGAGGCGGCAGCGCTCCTGGCGGCTCCCTCAGGGGAAGCTGTGGCGGTGCCCACGGGGCCGCGGTCGGCACCGTCAGGATCGGCCGTTCCGGCAGCGGCGGCATCGATGCAACCGGCAACTGCGGGCGCCACAGTTCGTCGTCGAAGTGGGTGTCCGGAGGCGTTGGCCTGCGACGTCCAGCCAGCAGGAACAACGCAGCGCCCACCAGCACGGCAAGCAGCGCTGCCGCTGCGGCGCTCGCCCGCAGCACAGCACTCTCCACCTCAGGGTCGCGTCCGACGGCCACCGCCGCGTCGGTGGTGTTGCCGGACACGGTGAGGAGATACGAGCCCGGGCGCACCGTTGCCGTGGCCACAGCCGTCCCGACGAACCGCGCGGTGTCGTATCGGTAGCCACTGCTCGCCCCGAGCGACACCTTCGCACCCGTTGCATCCTCCAGCGTCAATGTGAGTGGAGGAAGCGAGCCGGCAGCGAGGTCGTAGCTCGCACCGTTCCCGGCGCAATCTCCGCCCACATCTCCGATCGTGCCCTTGGTCTCGATGTAGAGGGTGAAGGTGTCGGCAGCGTCGAACTCCAGTGTGGTGGTGCACCCCACCGGCGCTCGGGCAAAGCCCTCCACCGTTCGTTGGAGGGCACGCCCGCTGAGGTACATCAACACCGCAGCAGCCATCAGACCAGCCACGACGACCGCGACTGCACCGAACCGAAGCCGCCGGGCGGCGGTCAATGCACGCCCAGCCGAGTGGCGATCAGTTCGATGCGGTCATCGGGCTGCACCACGGCGGCGCGCACGTTCTGAGCCCCGCCAGCCCCATAGAAGTCGCCCGGACTCACCAGCGCACCGCCCTCGCGAGCCAGTCGCTCGGCGAACGCCCAACCGTCCTCGGCGTCGAACCAGAGGTAGAAACTGCCCGCCGGCATCGGAATGTCGAGACCCGACCAGGCGTGCAACACCGCCGCCAAGCGCTCGAGCCGGAATCGATAACGGTCGCGCTGCGCCTGTACGTGCGCGTCGTCGCCCAACGCCACCGCACCCGCGGCCTGTGCCGGCCCCGGCACGAGCATTCCCACGTGCTTGCGTACCTCCTTGAGGTACGTCACCAACTCGTCGTCGCCGACGTAGAACCCCACCCGAAGTCCGGCGAGGTTGCTGCGCTTGGACAGCGAGTGCACGGCGACAACGCCCTGCATGCCGTGCTCCAGAATGGTCCGCGGCGGGCCGTCCCAGGTGAACTCCACATAGCACTCGTCGCTGAAGACGGGCACACCGTTCGCCCGACCCCACGCTGCAGCGGCTTCGAGATCGCTCAAGGCACCAGTGGGGTTCGAGGGACTGTTCACCCACAGCATGAGCGCGCGAGCCGCGTCGGCGGGGTCGATGGCGGAGAGGTTGATGGATCCGTCGGGGTTCGCCGGCACAGCCACCGGCCGACAGCCAGCGAGGATGGCCCCCATCTCGTAGGTGGGGTACGCCACCGCCGGATACAGCACCGTGTCGCGCGACGGCGTGCGTAGCTTCAGGAACTGCGGGGTCGTGGCCACGAACTCCTTGGTGCCCACGCAAGCAGCGATCTGGCCCAGCGTGGCCTCCACGCCGAAGCGGCGCTGCAACCAACCCTGGATGGCTCGACGCAGCGGTTCGGTGCCGATGGAGGGCGGGTAGCCGCGTTCGGAGTTACTGCTCGACAGGGCCTCCACCACCGCAGCGAGCGGTGGGTCGCATGGCGTGCCGATGGAGAGATCTACCAGGCCACCCGGCATCGCCGCGCCGAAGGGGGCGAACTTGTCGAGACGGTCGTACGGGTACGGCGGGGGGACGAAGCCGGTGGAGTCGTTCATGCGTGCACCATCCTGCCCGATCCGCAGCCCTCAGGAAGAAGGCGTCACGAACTCGGACAGTCGGCCGGTGGAGGCCTCGGAAAGGCGGGCGCGTACCCGGATACCGCCGTCCTCGTGGAACGTGGAGACCACCTCGCCCTCGCGATGGATGGAGGCCATCACATCACCGCGGTCGTACGGGATGAGCAATTCGACCACCTTGGCGATGGAGCGGAGCCGGTCGCTGAGCACGCGCAGGAACGTGTCGATCCCTTCGCCGGTGACGGCGCTGATCGCCACCGACCCCTGGTGTCGCTCCACCAACTCTGCGGCCACATCGGGTTCCACATCGGCCTTGTTGAAGACCAGCAGCTCGGGCACCTTGAGGGCATCGATCTCCCCCAGCACCTCGCGCACGGCAGCGATCTGTCCGTCTGGTTCGGACCCGGCGCAGTCGACCACGTGGACGAGGAAATCGGCCGAGCTGGCAACTTCGAGCGTGCTCTTGAACGACTCCACCAGACCGTGGGGCAAGCGACGCACGAAACCCACCGTGTCGGTGAGGAGCACCGGCTCACCGCCCGGAAGCGAGAGTCGACGAGTGGTGGGGTCGAGGGTGGCGAACAGGCGATCCTCCACCAGCACGCCGGCCTGCGTGAGTCGGTTGAGAAGCGTGCTTTTACCAGCGTTGGTGTAGCCCACGATCGTGACAGCCGCCAGGCCACTGCGGCCTCGGCCCTTGCTCTGCAGATGCCGGTTGGTGTGCAGATCCTTGAGGTCGCGCTCGAGCTTACTGATGCGACCCTTGATGCGACGACGGTCGACCTCGAGCTTGGTCTCGCCACTACCGAAGCGGCCACCGATACTGCCGCGCTGCTGCGACATCCGCGCCGTGGCGCCTCGCCGCAAACGAGGGAGGCGATACCGCAGCAGCGCCAGTTCCACCTGGGCTTTGCCCTCGAGCGTGTGCGCGTTCTGGGCGAAGATGTCGAGGATCACCGCGGTGCGGTCGAGCGCCGTTCGACCGAGCATCTTCTCCAGGTTGTACTGCTGGGCCGGGGCCAGTTCGTTGTCGAACACCACGGTGTCGGCATCCACCATCAAGCAGATGTCGCGCAACTCCTCGGCCTTGCCTTTGCCGATGTACCAGGTGTGGTCGGGCGAGTCGCGGCGTTGCATGATGCGGCCCACCACATCCGCACCTGCCGTGTCGATGAGCAACTCCAACTCGTCGAGACCGGCTTCGGTATCGCTATCCGTGTGGCCGGGCAGTGTGACTCCCACGATGACGATCTGCTCGCGTTTGGTGCGCTCGATGAGCGTCTGACCGAGCGCCTCGTTGTAGGGAGTGTTCATGCCTGGCCTTTCCGCACCTGGCTCACACCTCGACCGAAACCGTGGCGATGAACTGCGCCGGACCGATGAGGGTCACCCTGCCGGGCGACGGATGGTGCAGACGTACCCTCGCATCTCCGCCATCCATGTGCACGAGAATTTCCTCGACGGAGGCCGGCACCAAGCCCCACGCGTTGGCCGCCCACGCGCTCGCGCACGCACCAGTACCGCACGCTTCGGTAATGCCGGCACCGCGTTCGTGCACGCGCATCGTGATGGCATGCGGCTCAGGACCAGGCTCGACGATCTCCAGATTCACGTACGGCACGATGCCGCCGAGCGTTGCCAGATCGACCGCCGCTACATCGTCGACGCCGACCACCGTGTGCGGGTTGCCGAGTGTGAGGTGACGGACCGGCCGCATGGGGTCGACCCCGATGCGAGACCAGTCGGCAGGCTCAGGCAGCGGACCAACCTCACCCATGTCGACCGAGGCGTGCACCACGGAGGGATCGTCGGTGGCGAACAACAACACCGTGCGCTCGCCCGCGTCGGTGAGGATGCGCTGCGGTTCCAGGTGGCCACGACGCGCTGCCACTGCTTGGGCGAAACAGCGGATGCCATTGCCGCTCATCTCCGCGCGCGAACCATCGGCGTTGTACAGGGTCATACGAGCGTCGTAACCCTCGGCTGATTCGGCCACCAGCAGGCCATCGGCGCCGATGCCGCGACGGCGATCGCACAGGTGCCGCGCCAACTCGGGAAGGTCGAGTGCAGGCGGATCGAAGACGACGAGAAAGTCGTTGCCCAGGCCGTGGTGCTTGGAGAGCGAAAGGTGCGTCATGCGAGGTCCTGCAGTACCGGTAACACTTCGGCAACCGGGTCGTGTTCAATGTCGACCCAGCGTATGCGGGGGTCGCGCCGGAACCAGCGTTCCTGGCGCACTGCGAACTGCCGGGTGCGAAGGATCACGGTCTCTACCGCCTCGTCCAGCGAGCATTCACCATGGAGATGGGCAATGAGCTCCTTGTAGCCCAGCGCCTGGCGTGCGGTACGCGATAGGCCCATTGGCTCGTCGAGCAACGCACTCACCTCGGCAAGGAGACCGCCCTCCATCATGCGGTGCACCCGAGCTGCGATGCGGTCGGCCAGCAATGGGCGCGGCCAGCGCAGACCAACCTGACGAAACGGCACCGGCGGGTACTGCCCTAGGCCGTCGCCGTAGCGACTGAACGGTCGTCCTCCGCCGATGGTGACCTCGAGCGCCCGCACGATGCGACGCTCGTTGGTGGGTTCCATTCGGCTGGCTGCCACGGGGTCGAGCGCAGCAAGTTCCCGGTGCAACACCTCAGGCCCCTCGGCGAGCACCCTGCTCTCGAGCGCCTCGCGCACC
>CANHST010000195.1 GCA_947463235.1 Acidimicrobiaceae bacterium | reverse complement strand
GGAGGAACTCCATGGCCTTGGGGCCCTCGAAGTCGAACTCGTTGAACGCGGTGAGGTCCACCATGCCCACGCTCTCGCGCATCTGCAGGTGCTCGGCGTTGATGACCGGGTGCCACCAGCGGGCGTCCCATTCGTGGGTGCGCGGCTGGCATGCATCCGGGAACTTCGCCATGAGCTGCTCGTTGCTGGAGTACCACTGCGGGCGCTCCCAGCCACGGGCGTCGAAGAACGTCGCGCCGAGGGCTTCCTCGCGCAGGTAGAACGGGCTGCGGCGCATGCCGCGCTGGCTGCCCCACTGCTCGCGCGGGTGCACGATGCCATAGGTCTTGTTGAAGTGCTCGTTGCAGCGAGCGTTGATGTGCCACTCGGTCTTCTCGTGCGGGTAGAAGCGGGCGATGTCGCTGCCGTGCGGGTCGCACATGTGCGGATAGCCGTAGGTCATCCATTCGGCCACGAGCTGGGCGATGCCGGGGCCTTCCTTGATCCAGACCGCAGCGGCGCTCCAGAGGTTGCGAACTTCCACGGTCTCACCGAGCACCGGGTTGGCGTCGGGGGTGAGGCTGAGCAGACCGTTGATGGCGTACTTGATCTCGGCGTCGCCGAGCATCTCCATCAGTTCGATGGCCTGTTCCATCTGCGGGTCGAAGTCGTCGTACGTAAGGGGCAGTTCGGTGGGCGTGAGCGCCGAGGCCTCGTTGCTGGGGATGTCGTCGGGGCGCATGAGGATGGCGCGGTGGGCGTACGAGCCCACTTCCATCGAGCCGGCCGACTGACGCTCGTAGCAGAACGTGTCCATGTCGCGGATGATCGGGAAGGCCAGTTCCTTGTTGCTCTCCACGAGCACATCGATCGGGCCGACGTCGGCCATCTGGTGCACGGCCGGGGTGAGCGGGATGTTGGCACCGGCCATGGCGGCGATGCGGGGGCTCCACACACCACAGGCGATGACGACATGGTCGGCTTCGATACGACCCTTGTCGGTGAGCACGGCCGACACGCGGGGCAGGCCGCCCGGCACGTCCTCGGTCTCGATGTCGAGCACTTCGGTGTTGGCGAAGACCTGCAGCACACCGGCGGCGACGGCACTCTCGCGCATCTTGGTACCGGTGGCGAGCGAGTCCACGACCGACACGCTGGGGGTGTAGTAGCCGCCGAGGAGGATCTCCTCGTTGATGAACGGCACCATCTCCTTGATTTCTGCGGGGGTGACGAGGCTGGCATCGATGCCCCATGCCTTCGCCGAGGTCATGCGGCGCTTGAACTCCTCGAGGCGCTGCGGCTCGCGAGCCACCTCGATGCCGCCGCACGTGTTGTTCAGACCGTGCGCGATGTACTGGTTCTGGCTGTCGACCGTGAGGAACGCCATTTCCTTGTTGTGATCGGTCGGGAAAATGAAGTTCGAGGCGTGCCCGGTGGAACCGCCGGGGTTCGGCAGCGGGCCCTTGTCGATGAGCACCATGTCGGTCCAGCCCATTTGGGCCAGATGGCCGACGAGACAGTTGCCGACGATGCCGGCTCCGATGACGACGACCTTGGCCTTGGCAGGGACTTCGCTCATGTGGTGTACCCCCCGGTACGAATGGTGGAAATGCCCTGTCCTTGTGACCGAGCCGTGACTGATATATCTTTACCATATCACAGCTCCCCTGTCACTCAGCGAACGCGCCTACCAGGAGATCCGCCGCATGATCGTGCGGCTCGATCTCGCGCCCGGCGACGTGATCCGCGACGACGAACTACAGGCCCGACTGGGTCTTGGCCGCACGCCAATCCGCGAGGCACTGCAGCGTCTGGTGCGCGACCAGTTCGTGACGGTGATTCCGCGCCGCGGCATGTTCGTGAGCAACATCGACGTCAGCGAGTTGGGCTTGCTGTACGAAACCAGGGCGACGCTGGAACCATTCGCCATGCGCCTGGCGTGCGCCCGCGGCCAGCGACGCCACTGGCAGGAGATGGCTGGCGTGCTCGAGCAGGCCACGGCCGCCAGCACGCCCGACGAATTGATCGCCATCGACCGTCGCTGTCGCGAGATCGTGTGGGAAGCCGCCGACAACCGCTTCCTCACCGACACGCTCGACATGCTCTATGCCCAGAGCGACCGCTTGTGGCACCTGTACCTCGGCGACGTGGCCGACCTCCACCTGATGATCACCGAGCACCGCGAGATTCTGGACGCGCTGCAACACGGCGAGGCCGACACGGCGGCGGAACTCATCGAGGCGCACATGCGCGCGTTCGACGAGCAGATCCGCCACGCCGTGCAGCGTCGCCTCACCTCACCGCTTGCCGGCTGAGTCAGATGGGCAGGTTGCCCGTGGCGCTGTGCGTCGTGCCGTGGTCGCGGAACGCAGCGATACTGCGCTGAGCAATGCGCATCTGGTGGATCTCGTCGGCACCGTCGGCGAAGCGAGCCCAGCGCGCATGCTGGTACATGTGCGCCAACGGAGTGTCGGTGGAGTACCCGAGCGCACCGTGCACCTGGATGCTGCGGTCGATGACGCGGTTCAACATGTTGGCCACGAAGTGCTTGGCCATGCTGACCTCGCTCTTGAAGTCGGCACCGCTGTCGATGAGGTACGCAGCGTGCAGGATCATCAGCTTGGCCTGATAGATCTCCATCGACGAGTCGGCGATCATCCACTGGATGCCCTGCTTCTCTGCCAGCACGCTGCCGTGCGAGTAGCGCTCGAGTGAACGGGCCACCATCAGGTCGAGGGCGGTCTCGGCCTGGCTGATCCAGCGCATGCAGTGAGCCAGACGGGCCGGCCCGAGGCGGTACTGGCCGAGCAGGTGCCCCTGGCCACGACCACCGAGCATGTTCTCGGCCGGAATGCGCAGGTCTTCGATGACGATCTCGCTGTGGCCGGTGGCTCCATGCATGGTCTCCACTTCACGCACCCGGTTCCATCCGTCGCTGGGGAGATCGATGATGAAGGCGGTGTTGGCAGCCTGCGGCAGATCGGGGTTGTCCTCGGTGCGGCAGATGAGGATGGCGAACTTGGCGCGGCGAGCGTTGGAGATGAACCACTTGTGGCCGTTCGCCACCCACTCGTCGCCGTCCTGCACGGCCGTGGTCTTGATGAGCGTCGGGTCGCTGCCCGCCACCTCGGGCTCGGTCATGGCGAAGCAGCTCATCGCCGTGCCGTCGCACAGCGGCTTGAGGTACTTCTCCTTCTGCTCCGGCGTGCCCCAGTGCAACAGCGTGTGCATGTTGCCCTCGTCGGGGGCCTGGCAGTTCAGCACCCACGGTCCGTAGCTGGACTTGGCCGCCTCGGCCTGCACCATGGCGAGCTGCACGTGGCCGAGGCCCATACCGCCCCAATCCTTGGGCATGTGCGGCATCCACAGACCGGCAGCGTTGGCCTTCTTGCGCATGCCGATGAGGATGTTGAGGTACTCGCTGCGGTCCTCGTCGCCGAGCCCGGCGAGTTGTGCCTCACCGGGCTTCACCACCTCGTGGATGAATGTGCGCACGCGGATGCGGATCTCTTCGAGTTCGGGGCTCAGGGTGAAGTCGATGGCCATTGACGCACTGTAGGTTCCGGACATGGCTGAAGACTTGTTCGAGCTGTCCGGGAAGGTCGCGATCGTCACTGGCGGTTCGCGCGGTCTCGGACGGGAGATGGTGTTGGCGTTCGCTGCCCGTGGTGCCGATGTGGTGATCGCGAGCCGCAAGCTCGAGAACTGCGAAGCGGTGGCAGCCGATGTGCGAGCGATGGGACGCCGAGCGCTGCCCATCGCGTATCACGCTGCGAGTTGGAGCGACGCCGACCTGCTCGCAGACGCGGCCTACGCCGAGTTCGGGAAGGTCGACATCCTGGTGAACAACGCAGGCATGTCGCCCCTGTACCCCAGCCTCGACCAGGTGACCGAGGAACTCTTCGACAAAGTGATCGGTGTGAACCTCAAGGGTCCGTTTCGCCTCTCGGCACTCGTCGGCACGCGCATGGCAGCGGGCGACGGCGGCAGCATCATCAACGTGTCGTCCATCGCCAGCGAGCGCCCCAGCCCGGCAGAGGTGCCGTACGGCGCTGCGAAGGCCGCCATCAACAACCTCACCAAAGGGCTTGCCGCTTCGTTCGGGCCGAAGGTACGCGTGAACTGCATCGTGCCGGGTCCGTTCCTCACCGACATCTCGAAGGCGTGGGACCTCGAAGCCTTCAATGCCAGAGCCAAGAACGCCTACGCACTGGGCCGCGGTGGCGAGCCGCACGAGGTGGTGGGTGCCGCGCTGTATCTCGCCAGCGGTGCCAGCAGCTACACCACGGGCGCGCTCATCAACATCGATGGGCTGCCGCGTTGAAGCACATCAGCCGATCAGAGTGAGCGCCTGCTCCAGCAGCGACACGGTGTGGGCATGCAGTTGGTCGCCGATCTCTTTGGGCGCCATACCCGCACACGCACGGGCGTGCGTGCCCTCAAGGATCAGCCCGAGCCGGTAGCACGCCAGCACGCGGTACCACGGCAGTTCGCCGAGGTCGCGACCGCTCGCGGCGCCATAGCGAGCGATCACCTCATCGTGCGACGGAAGGCCCGACGCCGAGAGCGTCACACCCGGGCCATCCGTGGTGGGCCAGGTGGCCAACAGATGTCCGAGGTCGAGCAGTGGGTCGCCCAAGGTCACGAGTTCCCAGTCCACCACCGCGGCCAGGGCGGGCCGGTCGCGGCGCATCAGCACGTTCGCAAAGTGGAAGTCGCCGTGCATCACACCGATGCGCACACCCGCGGGTCGATGAGCGTCCAGCCAGTCCCCGATGCGGTCGACGCCTGGCAACTGAGGCCCGGGGTAACCCGGCAGTTCGGAGTAGCCGTCGAGTTGTTTGCGCCACCGCCCCACTTGCCGCTCGGCCCAACCATCGGCCTTGCCGAGATCGGCAAGGCCCACCGACACGTGATCCACCACTGCGAGGGCCGCGATGGCATCGGCCATCGACAACCCCATCTCGCGCTGCCACGACAGGTCGGAGGCATACGGCTCGGGCAGGCCCAGCGTGGCGTTGAATCCGTCGATGGGTTCCATCAGATAGAAGCAGGCACCCATCACGTCGGGGTCGGACTCGGCGGCAATGAGACCCGGGTGCGGCACCGCAGTGCCGGCAATTGCTGCCAGCACCCGAGCTTCGCGACGCATGGTCTCGTCGCTGTTCGCTCGCTTGTGCACGGGCGGTCGTCGCAGCACGTACTCGCGTCCTGCGCGCTCGAAGCGCAGCAGCACGTTCTGCGTGCCACCGGCGATCAACGTCGGAGCATGGAGGGGCCCCTCCCCCAGCCCGCGCTGGTCCATCCAGCGCGAAAGGACGTCGAGGTCGACCCCGGGAATCTCAGCCGGCACTGCGTACGCCTGCGCCACCGTCGATGACATAGGTCTCGCCGGTGATCCACGACGCGAGGTCGGATGCCAGGAACGTGGCCAGGTTGGCGATGTCCTGCGGGTCGCCAAGGCGCTGGAGCGGCAACTGCTGCGCCAGTCGATCGCCGAAGTTCTCCACCAGGTAGGCCGCAAAGTCGGTCTGCACCAACCCCGGTGCGATACCCACAACGCGGGTCGGCCCGAGTTCGTTGGCCAATTGGCGGGTGAGGTGGATGAGCGCAGCCTTGGTGAGGTTGTAGACGCCGAGGCCGGCCTCAGATCGCAGCCCGCCCACCGACGCGATGTTCACGATCACGCCCGGCTTGTCCTTCAGGGCTTGATCCCATGCTGCCTGCGACCACAACACCGGGGCGCGCAGGTTCACCTGGAACGTCTTGTCCCACCGACCGTCGTCCACCTCCAACGTCGCGCCGTAGTACGGGTTGGTGGCGGCGTTGTTCACCAAGATGTCGAGCCCACCAAAGCGTTCGATGGTGGCAGCCACCACGGCGCCTGCCGATGCCG
>CANHST010000194.1 GCA_947463235.1 Acidimicrobiaceae bacterium | reverse complement strand
CTGAGACCTCGTTCGCGGCTCAATGACTGCAGTTCGTCGTCGGTGAGGTTGGTGACGGCCACGTGATCGACGGTGCGGTCTGCGGTGGCCGTGGCGTCGATGAAGTGCGGTTCGATGGGCGCGGGCGCCCAGCGCTCGATCACCTGGTTCGCCAACAGTCGGCGTGCGATGGCGGCATGCTCGGTGGTGGACAGATCGCCGACGATCTGGAACAGACGACCGGTGGCCACTTCCACGTGGGGCAGGCCCACGGTGGCCATCGCCAACTGGATGGCGGCAGCTGCCGGGTCGGTGACCCCAGGCAGCAGGGCGGTCTCGATGCCATCGGTGGGCGCTTCCCAGGTGCCGGTTTGCAGCATCGGGTCCACCAGTACCGCTTCGAGTTCGGCGAGGTGAGCCTGGGGAAGGTCGTCGGCGAAGAAGACCACGTCGGCAACGTGAATGCCGCTCACGGCGGTGAGGCCGAGCGCATGTGCGTCGGCCACGAGTCCGCCGGATCGCGGGTCGTCACCCCTGCTGCGAATGGTGAGACGCACTCCGGAGGCCACCGCGAGGAACCTAGGCGCGCTCGACCGGCGGGCTTCCCGCGCGCGAACGAAAAGTAAGACCGGAGGCCGCGAGGGGGTGGGCAGTAGGGTCGAGGCGTGACCCGTCTCGTTCTTGTCCGTCATGGTGAATCGAACGTCACGGTCAACCGCATCATCGGTGGACCGCGCACGTGCAACGGCTTGTCCGACCTCGGTCGGCATCAAGCAGCGGCGCTGTGCGATCGCTGGACGACACACTGCGAGTTCGAACCCGATGTGCTGATCGCCAGCCAGTACCCGCGGGCGTTCGAGACGCTGCAGATCATCGCCCCGGCCCTCGGCGACCTACCCATCGACCGCGACGCCGGTTTCGGCGAGCACGACCCGGGCCCTGAGTGCGATGGCATGTCGTACAAGGATTTCGTCGCTCGCTTTCCCGAGGTGTCGGCGAACTGGGATTCGCAGGACCCATTCGCCATCACGTTCCCCGGCGGAGAAACGATTGCTGCGTTCCAGTACCGGGTGGGGCAGGCGGTGCGTCGCACGGTGGAGGCCCATGCCGGCAAGACCGTGGTGGTGGCCTGTCACGGTGGCGTGGTGGATGCCGTGCTGCGGTTTGCGTTGCGTGCACCCGCAATGGGTTCCTTCGAGATCCACACGGTGAACACCTCGATCACCGAGTTGGTACTCACCGAGAGGAACCGTTGGAAACTGGTGCGCTACAACGACAGCGCCCATCTGGCCGGACTCCCGGCGTCCACCAACGCCGCCTGAGCCATGACCGGCCGGTTCGATGTCGTCGTCATCGGGGCCGGCTCTGCGGGCGCGGTGCTGGCCGCTCGGCTGAGTGAGCAACCAGGGCGTTCGGTGCTGCTGCTCGACGCCGGACCCGATCATGGGGTCGGCGACATGCCTGCAGCCGTCAGCGGCCCATCGTTCCTCGATGCGCTGAACGTGGAGGGGTTGCACTGGCCTCGCCTCGACGCGGTTCGAACGGCGGGTCAGCAGCCCCGGCTGTACCGACGCGGTCGCGGCGTGGGTGGGTCGTCGTTGGTGAACGCGATGGTGGCCCTGCCCGGCGAGCCGGGCGACTACGACGAATGGGAGCGACGAGGTGCCGCCGGGTGGGGCTGGAGCGACGTGGCGCCGTGGTTCCCTCGTCTGCCGATGCCGCTACGCACGGTGCAACCTGCCGAGCTCGGCTCCGTGGGCGCTGCGCTCATGGCCGCCGAGTCGCACGCCGAAGCAGCGACGCTCACTCGCGACGAGGTCGGCCGTAGGGCGTCGGTGAACGTGGTGTATCTGGAGGCGGCGCGCAGCCGACCGAACCTCACGGTGCAGGGCAATGCCCTGGTGAACCGGGTGCTGTTCGACGGCCACCGCGCCGTCGGTGTGTTGCTGGCCGATGGCACCGAGATCGAGGCCGGCGCGGTCATCGTGAGCGCCGGCGCCATTCATTCGCCTACGGTGTTGTTGCGCAGCGAAGTGCAGCGCCAGGGCATCGGCTTCGGCCTGCAGGACCATCCGTCGTTCCCCATCACGCTGATGCTCTCGCCGGGCTTCGCCGCCGCCCCGCATTCTCTGGTGGTGACGGCGTTGTTGCGTGCCACCCATCGTCACACCAACGATCTGCAAGTGCTCGCACTGGAAGAGGCCGACCCCGCCGTGCCCGGGTTGGGCGTGCTGTTGGGCGCGCTCATGATGGTGCATTCCACGGGCACCGTCAGGCTGGCGAGCGACGACCCGACGCTCGACCCAGTGGTCGACTTTGCGATGCTCAGCGACGAGCGCGACCTGCCCGGCATTCGTGCTGCGGTGGAGTTGGTGGAACGGGTGGCGCATAGCGCTGCGATGGCTCGCATCGGCGAGGTGCTGCCGTACGACTCCTCCGACGACGGAGTGCGCGGAGCACTCGGCGATTACGTCCACGCTGCAGGCACGTGCCGGATGGGGGCACCCGACGATGAGGCCGCGGTGGTGGACCCCACGTGCGCCGTCATCGGTTACGACGCGCTGTGGGTGTGCGATGCCTCGGTGATGCCCGCGGTGCCGCGGGCCAACACGCATCTGCCCACGGTGATGCTGGCCGAGCGTGTGGCAGCGATGCTCAACGCTTCGCTGCCGTCGCCTTCCTGACGGGCTTCGGCTTCGCCGCCTTCGTGGCCACCTTCACCAGGTCCGCCATCTCCTCGTGCAGCAGGTCGGTCATCACCCACAGGTCGGGTACCAGATCGCGATCGCTGACGAACCCGAAGTCGAGGTTGCCGTTGTAGCTCTGCACCGTCATGTTCAGCCCTTGGCCGTCCACCAGGGTGCTGACCGGATAGAAGTGCTGCAGTTGCGCACCCGCCGAGTACAGCGGCACCTGTGGACCGGGCACGTTGCTGATCACCAGGTTGAACGGAGGGTTCATGCGATCGGCGATCTTCAGCCGGCTGTACATGCGCATCGCTCGGGCCGCGACTGCCGGCGGGGCGAACTGTGTGAAGTCCTGCAGTGCCTCGGCCGGAATGGCGGCGAACTGATCCTTCGCCGCGGTCATGGCCTGCTGCACCCGGCGAAGTCGCTTCACGGGGTCGGCCTCGTTGGTGGCGAGGTCGGAGAACAGTGCCGACACGCGGTTCTGGAAGCTGTCGTCCTCCATCCCGCTGCGCACGCTCACCGGCACCATCGCCACCAGGCTCTCGTCCGGCAGGCAGTCGTGCAGTTGCAGGTAGCGACGCAGCGTGCCCGAGCAGACGGCCATCACCACGTCGTTGAACGTGCAACCAAAGGCTCGACGCACGGTCTTGGCGTCTTCGAGCGGCACCGAGGTGTAGGCGAAGCGACGGTGTGGCGAGATGGCTTGGTTCCAGGGGGTGCGCGGCGCTTGCGTGGGTGGAAGGGCTGGCGGATGATCCACGTCGGTACCCCGCTGCGAGCGCAGACGCTCGCGCATCATCTTGCCCATCGGGCCAGGCATCGGCTGGGCGATGAGATCGGCGATGGCGTGCAGGCCGCCGCTGCGTGTTGCGGCGGCGAGTTCGCGAGTGGTGCGCACGCTGAGGCGCACCATTTTCTCCGGCCTGCGCAGGTACTCGCGAGCGGTGATCCGCAGCAGTTCCTCGTCGGTGGGCACGTCCTCGGGAGTCCATTCCAGTGGGCGTCCGGTGGGGCGCGCCGCAGGGTCGAGATCCAGCAGGGCGGCCAGCATCATGGCGCCGGCCGCACCGTCGACCGCAGCGTGGTGCACCTTGGTGAGTTGGGCGATGAGGCGGCCATTGTCGACGCCCTCGATCACGTACAACTCCCACAGCGGCCGGGTGCGGTCGAGCGGTCGGGCGATGATGCGCGACACCGCTTCGGCCAACTGCTGTGGGGTGCCCGGCGGCGGTACGGCGTGGTGGCGCACGTGGAAGTCGATGTCGAAGTCGGGGTCTTCGATCCAGTACGGCAGATCGAGACCCAACGGCACCTCCACCAATCGACGCCGAAATGGCGTGAGTTGGTCGATGCGCTCGAGGATGATCTCCTTCGTCGCCTCCAAGCCGGCGCCACCGGGAGCGTCGGTGGGGTCGTAGATCGTGACCGAGCTGACGTGGCCGAACGTGGTGGGCGTCTCCAGGTTCAGGAAGCTGGCATCGATGCCGTTGAGTTGCCGCATGGCCTAGAGCTTCGCGTGTTCCATGAGCGGGAAAATCGTCGGCCACTCGGTCGCTTCGAGCAGCAGACCGTCGCGCTCGGCTGGCGTCATCGGCGTGTAGTCGCGAGCCGCCTGTAACAGCGTGGGGATGAGTTGCAGGTCGCCGGTGGTGGCGAACACGTGCACGCCAGGTGTGGAGAGGGTGAAACGCACACCCCGTGCCAGTAGGTCGGGCTCGGTGAACGGTTCGTACCAGCACGAGTGCGTGGGCACCTGGTCGCCCCAGGGCCGGTGGGCGCCCACCTTGATGGCCTGAACACCGAGGTCGCGAGGGGCTGCTTCGTCGAGCAATGCTGCGAGATCAGCGGCGTACTGGGGATGCGCGAGCGCTCCGGCGTACACCGGCAGCATCACGGTGTCGAGGTCGTATCGGTGCACCGCTTCCAGTTGTGCGGCCGGGGTGCCGAAGTCGTGCCCGGTCACGCCGACGAACCGGGTGAGGCCTTCGTCGCGGGCTTGCAGGATGGCTCGGAACGCGCCGTCGCGTTGGTCGAGATCGTCGAGCGATGTCACACCGTGCGCCTGGTACAGGTCGACATGGTCGGTCTGCAGACGCTCGAGCGTGCGTTCCAGTTGGCGGCGAAGGTCGTCGGCGGTGGCCTTGCCCGACTTGGACCCGATGAAGATGCGGTCGCGCACGGCGGGAATCAGCGGACCCACCAAACGTTCGGCCAAGCCATATCCCGGTGCAATGTCGATGTGGTTCACGCCGCCGTCGAGCGCTGCGTGGAAGCTCGCGGCCGTCGTGTCGGCATCGGAGCGTCCGTAGGCGGCCGTTCCGAGAATGGCCACGCTGGACTGGTGGTCGGTGCGGCCGAGTCGTCGGGTGGGAAGTGCGCTCACAGCGGTCACTGTAGGGCGTGTCAGAGTAGGGGAATGCCGTACGACAAAGGCCTCTTCGAACTCGGTGACGCGTGCTACGCCTACCTGCAGCCGGATGGCAGTTGGGGTTGGAGCAACGCCGGTCTGGTAATGGGTGATGGTGTGTCGCTCCTGGTCGACACCCTGTTCGATCTCAAGCTCACTGCCGAGATGCTCGCCGCCATGCAACCCGTCACACGCGTGTCGCCCATCGGCACCTTGGTGAACACGCACGCCAACGGTGATCACTGCTACGGCAACGAACTGGTGGAGGGCGCAGAAATCATCGCCAGCGCCGCCACGGCCCACGAGATGAACGAGGTGCCGCCCGCGATGCTGGCGGCGTTGAACAAGGCCGACGGCGAGGTGGGCGAGTTGTTCCGTCACTTCTTCGGGGCGTTCGAGTTCGACGGCATCAACGTCAGCATGCCCACCCGCACCTTCGAGGGCCGGTTGGAGGTCGATGTCGCCGGTCGGATGGTGGAACTGATCGAGGTCGGCCCGGCGCATACCCGTGGCGACACCATCGTCTACGTGCCCGACGCGCGCACCGTCTACACGGGCGACATCTTGTTCATCGGTGGCACGCCCATCGTGTGGGCGGGTCCGCTCGGCAACTGGGTGGCAGCCTGCGATCTGATGCTGGGTATGGACGTCGACACCGTGGTGCCGGGTCACGGCCCCATCACCGACAAGGCGGGCATTGTTGCGGTGCGCGATTACCTCGCGTTTGTGGACGCTGAGGCCACCGCCCGCCATGCGGCAGGTGTGGATGCGTGGGAGGCCGCCCGCCAGATCGCGGCCGAGATCGG
>CANHST010000193.1 GCA_947463235.1 Acidimicrobiaceae bacterium | reverse complement strand
GCGGGCTTGTCGAGCTTCTGGAACACCAGTTGGGCCACCTTCATGCCGGTGCGCAGCAGGATGGGCAGGTTCGACACGTTGGAGAGTTCGAGCACCACGGTGCCGCGGAACCCGGGGTCGATGAAGCCGGCCGTGGCGTGTACCTGCAGACCCAAACGGCCCAGGCTGCTCTTGCCATTCACCACGCCCACGATGTCGTCGGGGCAGCCGACCACCTCGAACGTGTGACCCAGGGCGAACTCTCCGGGATGCAACACGAACACGTCGCCATCAGGGATGGAGACGGTCTCCATCAGCTTGGTCTGCTCCTCGAACGGGTCGATGTGGGTGAGGCGACTGTTGCGCATCACCCGGAACTCGGTGCCGAGACGAACGTCGACGCTGGCGGGCTGCACCAGGGACGGGTCGTACGGGTCGAGCACGATGCGGCCGGAGCCCAGCAGCTCGCGGAGGGTGCCGTCGGAGAGAATCACGCTGTCGACACTAGTGGCTCAGGTTCCCACGAGGAGAGGCCACTCCATCTGGTCCATAGACCTCACCTGTACCAAAGTCCAATGTCGATGAGCGCAGCGGTTCGCGATGCTGACGTTTGTCGGCGGACAGTTCTCCCGTTCCTTTGCAGCGAATGCCCCTTGCGGGAGCTTTCGGGCATTCGCTGCAGGAATGTGGGGGAAGATCAGATCGTGGTGAACGTCCACCACGCGCCGGTGTTCGCCAGCGTGGTGAGGCCTGCCGCGTTCACCGAACGCACCTGCCACTCATAACGGGTGCCATTCACACGCCCGGCCGGGGTGACCGTACGAGCCGTACCCGTCGACGTCCAGACGCCATCACACGTGCTGTTGACCGTCGAGTCCTGGCAGTACTCGTACCGCAACACACCCGAACTCGCACCCCACGTCAGCGCAACCGTCAAACTCTGACCCGTGGCCAGGTTCGCCGGGGCCGTCTTGTTGAACGCACCAGGCGGCGTCGCCGCAACGGTGGTGAACGTCCACCACGTGCCGGTGTTCGCCAGCGTGGTGAGGCCTGCCGCGTTCACCGAACGCACCTGCCACTCGTAGCGGGTGCTGTTCAGCAGGCCGGTGAGGCTGGCCGTGCGTGCGACACCGGTGGAGGTCCAGGTGCCGTCACAGGTGCCATTGATCGTCGAGTCGGCGCAAACCTCGTAGGAGGTGGCACCCGTGCTGGCGCCCCACGACAGCGCCGTGGTGACGGCCAGACCCGTTGCAGCGTTCGCTGGCGCAGTCTTCGCAAAGGCGCCGGCAGGCGTGACCGTGGTGAACGTGCTGCGCACCGAGACATTGGCTTCCGCCGTATGAGTGCCATCGCTGGCACGAACCTGCCAGGCGTACACGGCACCAAGCGTGAGGCCACTGACGATCACACTGGTGGCGGACCCGGTGGAGACCCAGTTGGTGCAGGGCGTGGTGATTTCCCTGACGGTGATGCCGCTGACGAGGCAGTACTCGTAGTTGGTGGCACCGGCACTGGGTGTCCAGGTGAGCGTGGTGGAGGCAGCGATGCCGGTGGTTCCGGCAGCCGGAGCCGTCTTGCTGAACGCGCCGAGGACTCGAGGACCGTTCGCAGCGGATGCCGCGGCAACAGCGGCACCGGCATTCAGGATGCCCGGGCCGCACAGCGCCAGCGTGCAGGTACTGCCCGCCGGGAACGGAGTGACCGTGCTGCGCAGCAGAGTGTTGAGGGCGTCGGGCGTGATGCCGGGCTGCACCGACTTCACGAGTGCGGCGACGGCCACCACGTGCGGCGTGGCCATGCTGGTGCCTTCGTAACCGGCGTACGTGTCGGTGGTGGGCACGGTGGTGCCAGCGTTGAGTGTGGAGAGGATGAAGCCCGGCGTCAGCGTGTCGTCGCCACCAGGCGCGGCGATCTCCACCAAGCTGCCGAAGTTGCTGTACCAACTGCGGCTACCGGTGCTGCCGGTGGCGGCGACGGTGACCACATTGGCGCAGTTGGCCGGGTTCGAGTTCACAGCGTCGATGTTGGCGTTGCCAGCGGCCACCACGACGGTGGTGCCGACAGCGACGATGTCGTCGATGGCCTGTTGCTGGGTGACACTGCAGGCGCCGACTCCGCCGAGGCTGAGGTTCTCGATGGCGGCCGGGTTCGGGTTGGTCGGAACGCCGGGCACGGCGAGGCCAGCGGCCCAACGCATGCCGTCGACGATGTCGCTGGTGAATCCACCGCACTTTCCGAGCACTCGCACCGGCAGCACCTTCACACCGGGAGCGATGCCCGACACGCCGATGCCGTTGTCGGCGACGGCAGCGATGGTGCCGGCCACGTGTGTGCCGTGCCATGAACTGTTGCCCACCGTGCAACCAGCGAACGTGGCGGTGCGCGCGTCGGCGGCGGTGATCCAGTCGCCCGTATCGCTGGGGTCTGCATCGCGCAGGCTGCCGTCGTTGGCAACGCTGGTGTTGCTGATGAAGTCGTAGCCGGGCACGGTTTGGCCTGCGAGGTCGGCGTGGGCGGTGATGCCGGTGTCGATGACGGCCACCACCACATCGCTCGTTCCCTTGGTGATGTCCCACGCCGCAGGAAGGTTGGCGCCGAAGGAGTTGGCGACGGGAGCGGTGAGGTCCCACTGCTGCGACCACAGTGGGTCGGTGGGGGTCGCCGACGGAAACAGAATGGCATCGGGCTCGGCATAGGCAACACCGGGCAGCGCAGCGATGCGGGCGGCAATGGCGGCAGCGTCGGCCGGCGAGCGGCGACCGCTGAGCTTGCTCACCCAGGCGCCATGGCGCAGCTGGCGGCGAAGGCGCACGTTCTCGCCAGCGGCCTGGCTGAGGTCGAACACGCTGGGGGCAGTGCCGTCCTTCAGCCGAACGATGATCTGATCGGTGGCACGCGGGTCGCTGCTGTCGAGCCCACGGCGAACGGGTGCAGGACGAGCGGCGGAAGCTCCATCAACCGTGACCACGGAGACGCCTGCGAGCAGCGCTACGGACACGAGGAGCGCGCGAAGACGAACGGCAGTACGGGGGGTCTGCATAGTGACCCCATTGCAGCCGGGAGCAGGGCAAACGTCAACGCGTGCACCGAATCATCGTGGTGAAGTTTTGGTATGGAATCACGCAGCGTGACCAACGAATTGCGGATCGCGGCCAAGTGACAGGAAACCCTGACGACCGCTAGCCTGAGCGCAGTTTCGGTGGCCCCAGGGCCGACGATGCGGGTGTAGTTCAGAGGCAGAACATCAGCTTCCCAAGCTGAGAACGCGGGTTCGATTCCCGTCACCCGCTCTGCGCGAAGCGCACTCACGGTCGCACGAATCGGGAGGAGCGAAGCGACGGATCCCGTCACCCGCTCTGGCCAGGTCTGATGCCCTTGACCAGGCTAAATGTCCGAAGTTGCGACAGTGCCCGATTGGCGCCAGTTGCCCGGATTTGCCACGATTTGCGCCATCTACTGTTGCGGGGCTGTCGTGCCCTTCGCCCTAAGAACGTGTGTCCTACTTCGTGGCCCCGATTGCCTTGACCAGACCCGCACCCATCGGCAGCTCTGCTCGGTCAGATGTCGGTGCTGATGGGTCGCAGGAACTTGTTCAGCCAGCCTGCGGTGGCGCGCTCGTCCCACGCGCCGGACGCGATTGCTAGGACAGCGGCCTCGGCCTCGTCGATGTCGGGTTTCGGTGCCCAGGTCCAGTCGTTGATGTCGACGAACAGGCGCAATGACACCCATGCAGCTCGCTTGTTGCCGTCAGGCAATGGATGGTTCCGAGCGAGCCGCAGGATCAACACCGCTGCCTTGTCGACGAAGTCCGGGTACATGTCGGTGTCGCCGAAGCCGGCCGCTGGGGCGTGTAAGGCCGAGTCGGCGAGGTCGTGGTTGGTGAGGTTCATCACGGTCTGTAGGTCGAGACCGGTGACCGCCGCGGCGATCGCGATGTAGTCAGCGAGATCGAGGTATTCGACGCTCACTTTGCGAGACGCTCGAGCAGCTCTCGATCCTCGTCGATGATCTGGCGAATGCGGCGACGAAACGCCGGATCCTTCTGGCGACGCTCGACGGCCTCTCGCAGAGCGAGCTTCACCGTCTCGTTGAGGCTCTGACCTTCGGCACGTGCGAGCGCCTCGGTGTCAGCGGCGAGTTCGTCGTCGAGGCGAACAGTGAGGTTTTTCGGCATGACACCATGGTATCAAGACGTCACAAGCAGCGATAGCGCCGAATGTCCAAGATCGGCCCCATTTCCGGCGAGCAGAACGGACAATCTGCGCTACCTGATGACGCCGGACTCTCGGTTCATGTCACTCGTTCTTCTGAACGCGCTGGGAAGAACTGAGGACATCGACGGCCGACTCGGGGCGAGAGGCGCGATCAGGCGGCTGGGCCGTCGGCCACACGCTCCTGGAGCGTCGGCTATCATTCGATAGCCATGACCGCCACCACACTCCCAGACCGTGCCCGCGTCGTCATCGTCGGCGGTGGCGTCATCGGCAGCAGCATCGCCTATCACCTTGCTCACCTCGGGTGCACCGACGTCGTGCTGCTGGAGCGCCACTCGCTGACGGCGGGCACCACGTGGCATGCGGCCGGGCTGATCACCTCGGCCGGCATGACCGACGAGACCTCGCTGTTCATGGCGCGCTACTCCCGCGACCTGTACGCCAGGCTCGAGGCCGAAACCGGGCACTCCACCGGCTTTCGCGAGGTCGGGCACATCCTCGTCGCCAGCACCGAGCGTCGAGTCGAGGCACTCCGTCGGGCCGGCGCGTGGCAGCACGGCTTCGGAGTGCCCGAGCGCGAGATCTCGCCGCGCGAGATCGCCGACATGTGGCCACTGCTCCGCACCGACGATCTGCTGGCTGGCTTCTACGTGCCCGACGAGGGTCGCGCTGATCCCGTGGGGTGCGCGGTGTCGATGGCGAAAGGCGCCCGCCAGTTGGGTGCCAAGGTCGTAGAGGGCGTGTCGGTCATCGGTGTGGAGCAGCACCGCGGGCACGTCACGGCAGTGCTCACCGATGCGGGTCGCATCGAGACCGAGATCGTGGTCAACGCCGGCGGAATGTGGGCTGGCACCCTCGCCGCCCAGTCGGGTGTGCATGTGCCACTGCAGGCCGCCGAGCACTACTACCTCATCACCGGCCCGGTGCCCGGCATGGACCCCGACCTGCCGGTGGTGGAAGACCCCGACCGCTACGGCTACTACCGGCCCGAGGGCGACGGCATGCTCGTCGGCCTGTTCGAACCGGTCGGCAAGCCCTGGCATCTCGACGGGGTGCCGCACGACTTCGCCTTCGGCACCATCGACCCCGACTGGGATCGCATGTCCGAGTTCCTCGCCCCAGCGATGGACCGCATCCCGTCACTCGCCGAGTGCGGCGTGCGGCTGTTCTTCTGCGGTCCCGAGTCGTTCACCTCCGACGTGCACCCCCTGCTCGGCCCGGCGCCCGAACTCGACGGTTACTGGGTGGCCGCTGGGATGAACTCCCTGGGCATCCTGCTCGGTGGCGGAGTGGGGCACCTGATGGCGCACTGGATCGTCGACGGGGTGCCGCCGCTCGATATCACCAGCTACGCGGTGGGTCGGGTGGCCACCCACGAGACCAGTCGCAAGTTCCGTTCGGAACGCACGCCCGAACAACTCGGCGTGCTGTTCGGCGATGGAGTGTGGCCGAACTGGAAGCCCACCACGGCTCGCAACGTGCGCCGTTCGGTGCTGCACGACCGCCACGTCGCGGCAGGGGCTCACTTCGGGGCATCGGTCGGATGGGAGTACCCCGAATGGTTCGCCGAGCCCGATGAACACCCGCGTTCGGTGCTCGACTTCGTTCGCCAGGAGTCTCACCCACTGGTCGCTCGCGAGCACCACGCCGTGCGCAATGCCGTGGGCGTGCTCGACATGAGCCTGATGGCAAAGCTGATGGTGCAGGGGCCACATGCCGGGGCCGTG
>CANHST010000192.1 GCA_947463235.1 Acidimicrobiaceae bacterium | reverse complement strand
AGTTGGTGGCCTCGATGCTGCAGCTGATGTGTGTCTCGTCGGGACACAGCTTGATCTTCGCCGACTCGGCATCCCAGTCGATGATGTGGATTTCTGGGTGCGCCAATTGCAGCGCCCTGAGGTTGTCGTTGTTGCCCGAGATCCACTGCACCGTCGAGTGCAGGGTCATGAACGCAATGGCCTTCACCGTGGTCGGCAACTCGGCGATGAGGGCCTCGTACTGCGCAACGCTGATGGGGCCGTTGGTACCCACCTGCACGATGACCATGGTTCCCTTGGCGATCGTGCCGCGGTTGCGCATCTCCGCGATGGCCTCGCGTGTGCCGTTGAACCCGCGCTTCTCCGCGGCATCGACCACCACCCCGGATGCCCGAAGTTGGGGTGCCGCACCGAGCATCACCGATTCGCCCACTGCCACGTAGGGCTCGGGCTGTGGCGGCAGGGTGGTGGTGGTGCTCGAGGGCGTGGTGGGCACACCCGGCACCGTGGGCGTGACCGATGGCGTGGTTGCGGGCACCGTGGCCGTGGTGTTGTTGACGATGGAGCATTGCACCGCGCCGACGCACTGCGGGTCGGCCTTCGCCATGCTGAACACGCCCAGCACCAACGCCACTGCTACCGCCACAGCGGCGATGACCGAGCGTCGATCGCTCCGCACCGCCGCCACCATCCGGCGGAACTGGCCTTTACGGATCGGGGTTTCGATGAACCGGAAACTTGCCTCGGTGACGACACCCGTGAGGATCATGGCGAACACCCACTGCACCACGCTGAGCGGGATCTGGGCTTGCTTGCGGATGATCTGGTAGATCGGCCAGTGGTACAGATACAGGCCGTAGCTGCGGGTGCCGATCCAGTGCAGCACCGGGTTACCGAGCAAGCGCCCGGTGGCAGCACCCTGGTGGGTCGCAGCGGCCACCACCAGCAACGTGGCGATGCCGGTGATGAAGAAGCCACCGCGGAACAGCCACGGGTTGTAGAGGCCGTCCTCCAAGAGGAACATCGTGAACATCAGGTACACCAGCAGCGCCATGCCGCCCACGGCCAACAGGTCGAGCTGTCGGCCCTTGGTGCGCAACGGGCCACGGATCACTGCCATCGGGCGCCACAGCATCGCGAAGCCGGCGCCGAGCAACAGACCACCCGACCTCGACAGCGAACCGAGGTACAGCGTGTCGTTCACACTGATGCAGCGGCCGAAGATGTGCCAATAGCCATTGCTGCTTTCGGCGCTGCACGACAACGGCACGAACCCGTCGGCGAACAGCAACCCCATCACCACCGTGACGGCAAAGCTGGCGCCGATGAGCTTCAGCCCCATGGCGGGCAGTACTCGCCGCGACCTTGCCAGGATGGCCACCATCACCAACGGCCACAGCAGGTAGAACTGCTCCTCCACCGCCAGGCTCCACAGGTGCCGCAGCGGCACGAACGCCTCGGCCGCCGCATACCCCTGGCCCACGAGAATCTGGTACCAGTTGCTCACGTAGAACAGGCCAGCCACGAAGTCGCCGCGGGTCTGCTCTCGCACCGCCGGGTAGAGGGCCGTGATGTACAGCACCAGCAACGCCATCATCACGTACAGGGCGGGCAGCAGGCGGCGCGCTCGACGCAGCCAGAAGTCCTTCAGGTTCACCATGCCGGTGCGTTCGTCTTCGCCCATGATGAGCAGCGTGATGAGATAGCCCGAGATGACGAAGAACACCTCCACGCCCAGGAACCCGCCGCGCAGCCACTCGTGATTGGCGTGATAGATCATCACGCCGACCACGGCGATGGCGCGCAAACCGTCGAGCCCCGGCAGATAGGGCACGCGACTCAGGCCGCCGGAGGAGGTATCGGATCGCAGTTGGGACATGCTCGGCACCAGTATGGACGATGCGCCAGGTGCCGTTCGCCTCAGCTGATCACTTCTTCAGATCTGGGCGTCCGATCGCGTCGAAGATGAGGTTCGCATAGAACTGCTTCGCGGCGGTCGTGCGGAGGTGATATCCGTCGGCAGCGAGTTGATTGCTCACCTTCTGGCTCTCGGTCTCCCAGTCGAGCACCTTCACGTTCTTATAGCGATCGGGCAGCTGCCGGATACGGATGTTGTTGTCGGCAATCCAGCCACGTGGGGCGCGCACGGTGAGAAAGATCACGGTCGGTGTGTCCTTCGCCGGGAGAAAGGTCATCATCGAGTCGAGCGTGGCGTCGCTCACCGGCCCATTGGTACCCGACTGAATGATGACGATGCGGCCGATCTTGCCGCCGGCCCTCAACTGCCCGATGACCTCCGCCACGTTCTTGCCCTGCCGACTGACCGCAGCGTTCACCTCGATGCCACCGGCGTTCAACTGGGGCGCCGCACCCAACATCACCGACTCGCCGATCGCGTAGGCGGGAAGTTTGTCGAGCGGGCCCGGTACCGCCGTGGTGGTGGGTGCCACCGTCGTCGGGGTGGGCTTCACCGTCCCATCCACCACCGTGCCATCCACCACCGTGCTGGACGGCACGGTGCTGCGCGGCGGCGCCGTGACGGGTGCAACCGTGGAGGCCACTCCGTTGGCAATGGCCTCCTGCCCCTTCTGGCTGTCGCACGCCACCTGACCGTCACACTTCACGTCGGCCGTAGCGATGCTGACAGTGGCGAACCCAGTGAGCAACGCCAACACCGATGCCAGGGCGATGGTGCCGCGTCGGCGACTGCGGGCCTTCGCCGTGCGCGGCGCTCGCTCGCCACGCATCCATTCACCGAAACGGCCTTGGCGCACCGGCAGTTCCACCAGCCGGTAGCTGAGCTCGGTGACGGGCACGGTGATGAGCAGTGCAATGAGGAACTGATGCAGTTGCATCTGCGTGCCGGGGGTACGGATGATCTGGTAGATCGGCCAGTGGTACAGGTACAGCCCGTAGCTGCGGGTACCCACCCAGATCAGCGGCCGAATGCCCAACGCCCGGCCGATTCGACTGCGCCGATGCGTGGCAGCGGCGATCAGCCCCAGCGTGCACAGGCCCACGAGGAAGAGGCCGCCGCGGAAGAGCCACGGGTCGTAGCTGCCGCTCTCGGTGTCGAACAGATAGCGACGGTTCATCATCAGCGCCAGACCCACCAGGCCCAGGAACGCCAAGACGTCGACCCTGCGACCACGGTGCTTCAGCGGACCGCGCATGATGGCCACCGGTCGCCACACCAATGCGAACGCGGCGCCAAGCATCAGGCCAGCAGCCCGACTGAACGTGTTGAGGTAGAGCGCCTCGTTCACGTTCACGCAGTGGCCCAACACCGACAGGTAGCCGTGGCTCTCGCCCGGCCCGCAGGCCAGGTTGCCCGACAGATCGGAGCCGATGAACACGGTGCCGCTCACGTACATCGCTGCCGTGGCAGCGGCCACGAAGATCGAGGCACCGAGTAGCCACAGGGCCACCCGCGGCAAACGGTCGCGACCGCGACGCAACAGCACCACCATCACCATGGGCCAGACCAGGTAGAACTGCTCCTCCACTGCCAGGCTCCACAGGTGCCGCAGCGGGGCGAACGCTTCAGCCGACGTGTAGCTCTGACCCACCCAGATCTGGAACCAGTTGCTCACATAGAACAGGCCGGCCATGAAGTCGCCCCGCGTGGCGCCCATTGGTCCAGGTTCGAAGAACACCATGTAGACGGCGAGCGCACCCATCATCGTGTACAACGCCGGCAGCAGGCGGCGGGCTCGTCGCAGCCAGAAGCGGCGCAGGCTCACGGCGCCGGTTCGTTCCTTCTCCGCCACCAACATCAGCGTGATGAGGTAGCCCGAGATGACGAAGAACACCTCGACACCGAGGAAGCCACCACTCAGCCAACCGTGGTTGGCGTGGTACACCATCACGCCCACCACAGCGATGGCTCGCAGACCGTCGAGCCCCGGAAGGTACGGGACTCGGCTGATCTGGTTGCGCATCGCCGGGTGGGCGAGTGGACCAGTCGTGTCGATGGTGGGGGCGGACATATCCGCCGTCCAGTATCACCCAGCCGCGCGGCTGAATGAGGTCACGTCAGAGTTGCAATGCCTTCACTTCGAGGAATTCCTCGAGGCCGAACTTGCCGGCCTCGCGGCCGAGTCCGCTCTGCTTGTAGCCACCGAACGGAGCGGCCGGGTTGAAGCGACCACCGTTCACCTCCACCTGACCTGCGCGGATACGGCGGGCAACTGCCTTGGCATGATCGGCGTCGCCGCTCCACACGCCACCGGCGAGGCCGTAGATCGTGTCGTTGGCGATCTCGATGGCCTCTTCCTCGGTGTCGTACGGAATGATCGACAGCACCGGACCGAAGATCTCTTCCTGGGCAATGGTCATGTCGCGGGTGACGTTGCTGAAGATGGTGGGCTGCACGTAGTAGCCCTGCTCCAGACCCTCCGGTGCCGTCGGGCCACCGGCGATCAGCGTGGCGCCCTCGTCGATACCGGTCTGGATGAACCCACGCACGCGGTCGCGCTGAGCGGCCGACACGAGCGGTCCGATCATCTTGCCCTCTTCGAACGGGTTGCCCGGCTGGAACGCCATCTGGGCAGCGCCGGCGGCGATGGCCTCGGCCTCGGCCAAGCGGGTCCGCGGCACCAGCATGCGAGTGAGCGCAGTGCAGGTCTGGCCACTGTTCAGGAAGCACTTGCCCACGCCGTCGGGGATGGCCTTGGAGAAGTCGGCGTCCTCGAGGATGACGTTGGCGCTCTTGCCGCCCAGTTCGAGGGAGACCTTCTTCACCGTCTGCGCCGCCACCTCGGCGACGCGCTTCCCGGCACGGGTGCTACCGGTGAAGCTCACCATGTCGACGTCGGCGTGTGCTGCGATGGCTTCGCCGACCACCGGACCCACACCGGTGACCAGGTTGAACACGCCGGCGGGCACGCCAGCGTCGTGGATGACCTCGGCGAGGATGAACGCATTGATGGGCGCCACTTCGCTGGGCTTCAGCACCACGGTGTTGCCGGCGGCCATGGCCGGGGCAACCTTCAGCGCGATCTGGTGTAGCGGGTAGTTCCACGGGGTGATGCAGCCGACCACGCCAATCGCCTCGCGCACCACCAGGCTGTTGCCGATGGTCTCTTCGAATTCGTAGCTGCCCAGCAGATCGGCAGCGCCCTTGAAGTTGCCCGTGGGCAGGCCCACCTGGATCATCTTGCTCAGCCACAACGGCATGCCGACTTCCTTGGCAATCACCTCGGCGATCTCGTCGGCACGCGCCGCCAGGCCGGCGACGATCTTGTTGAGATACTCGGCCCGTGCCTCCTTCGGCAGGGCACTCCATGCGGGGAACGCAGCCTTGGCGGCAGCGACGGCGGAATCGACGTCGGCGGCAACGCCGTCGGGGATGGTGGCCATGACCTCTTCGGTGGCCGAATCGTGGACGCTGAGGGTGCCGGTGCCGCCGGAGGCGACCCACTGACCGTTGATGTAGATCTGGTTGTACGTACGCATGTCCCTGAACTTACGCAACTTCGGGTGACGCGTGGTAGCTCGAGCGACCATGGCCACATCGAGATTCGCCCGGGTGAAAGACTGCGGGCAACGCCGAGGAGGTCCAGATGTCGCAGGTTCCCGGAGATCCACAGCAGTCGGGCGAGCAGCCGCTGCCGCCAGGTTGGCGCCCCGACCCATACGGTCGTTACGAGCAGCGCTACTGGGATGGCCAGACGTGGACGCAGTTCGCCTCCACGGCGGGAGTGTCGGAGATCGACCCGATGGGTGCCAGCCCCGTCATTCCGTTCGCCACCCCACCGTCGGCATTCACTCCCCCGGCGCCGCCGCCTGGGCCGTTGCGCGGCATCGCCTTCCTCGACTCGATGGGCGATGCAGCGCTCGAGCGTCGCACCCCCAGTCTGCGCACCGCAGTCGCCGGACTCGGCGGCGTCGCCCTCGGGATTGGCGCGCTCGCTGCAGTAGCCGGCAACGACCCCAGTCGAGGGCGACTGATCATCGCCACCATCGCGCT
>CANHST010000191.1 GCA_947463235.1 Acidimicrobiaceae bacterium | reverse complement strand
GGCACAGCGGCGAGCGGTGGCGTTGGTGCGGATGGCGAGTCGGTCGGTGAATGCGTCGGGGCCTTCGGCGCGGCCGTTGTTCGAGGTGGTCGTGGGCGACGAGACGGCGCGGCGGCTGTGCGAGTTGGCCTCGGGTGTGGTGGTGCCGCCGGAGGCACTTGCCGAGCACATCGACACGGCAGTGATGCAGACATTCCTGTTCGACGGATCCAACACGGTGGTCGCCGTGTCGGCACGGCGAACGTTCACAGGAGCGTTGCGCAAGGCTATTCAGGTGCGCGACCGGAGGTGTCAGCACGGGTCGGTGTGCCCGGTGCCGGGCATCGACGGTGATGTCGATCATCGAATACCCGCTGCGCGGGGCGGGCCGACGAGCCAATTCAACGGTCGATGTCTGTGCTGGTCGCACAACCGGCACGAGCACCTGAGCGACCATCCGTCGCGGGTGCCCGAGCGGCACCTCACCGTGCTCGACGAGATTCGCTGCCGCATCCGATGGCAGTACCTGCGCGAGGTTGCGCCGTCAGACCTCTGCCGGCAGGGTGACGTCGAGCAGTTGTAGATCGGCGCTCGGGTCGCTCAGCGTGTAGGGCGTGTGGGCGGGCATCACGAATGAGTCGCCCTCGTTGAGCCGCATGGGCTCGTCGTCGCCGCGCTGCAGGGTGATGGCACCGTCGAGCACGAAGCTGAACACGAACTCGGCCGCGTGACTGGTGGTCACCGGGGCGGGTGCTCCGACGGGGCGAACCACCCTCGCAGCTGCCACTCCGTCCATCGCCGCCCCGATGCCGGTGTCGCGGTGCTCGTAGCCATCCAGTCGCCACGGCAGCCACGTAGCGCTCTCGGCCTGGTGGAAGACGAAGCGATGCCCGTCGGGTCCGAAACCGCGCTCGGGCAGCAAGCGCCCGGTGGGCAGCGTGGTCTCGGGGTCGCCCCAGGTCTCGTGCTCGGCAGGGCAGCCGATTTCGATCACCTGCATGCGGTCGCTTGCTTCTAGTACCTGGTGGCGAATGGTGGACGGCTGGAGGAAGCAGTCGCCCTCGCGCATCAACATCGTCTCGCCCTGGTCTTCGTAGGCCACCTTCACCCAACCGCGGTAGCAATAGATCATCTGGAAGCGGATGTTGTGGAAGTGCACGTAGTCGGCCACGGGGCCACCGTGCGGGATGAGGATGTGCGAGGCGATGAAGCGGCCGCCGAGGCGATTGGGGATGAGGTCGCGGTACAGCATGCCCGACCGGCCTTCGCCGAAGGAGTGGTCGTCGGCAGGCATACGGCTGACGACGAACGCTTCCTGCAGTTCGGGAATCTCGAGCGGCGCGTGCGCTGGCACGAACTCCACCACGGTGCCGTTCGGGCCGGTCACCTCGCCAGGTTCCCCATCGGCAAGCAGGACGCGCAGCCGACCAGGATCCACCTGCGCACCCACCTCGAGACGCAGGGTGAGGCCATGCCCGCTGAGCACCGCCATGCGCGGGTGGTCGGCGGGCACGATGGTGCGCACCTTGAACCCCAACCCGGTGAAGAAGCCGATGGTCGTGGAGATCGGTTCGGTGGCAGGCAGCACCACTTGGGCCGACTCGACGCTGCGCTCGTTGCTCATGTCGCCAATTCTGGTGCCAGCACCCCGCCGGTGACCACTTCACGTCCGTCGAGCGCGACGGTGCAGTTCCGCATCGGCAGGTCGAAATGGCCGGCGGTGAAGCGGCCTGCGGTCTCGTTTGCTCCGGTGGAGTAGAGGAAGTTGCCGGCGTAGGCGCGGGCCTCGGTGCCCCAGGTTTCGCGTTTGTCGTACAACTGGGCGGAGTCCCACCTGGCGAACTGGTTCATACCCCACCCCACATGGCTGGTGGCATAGCTCTCGCGATCGCCGAACGCGCTGAGGTAGCTGCGGAACAGAATGGCGTCCACGCCGTCGCCCTCGATGTGTTCGATGTGGTCGTCCTCGATGTGCAGCGTCACCGGTGTCTCGACCAGTCGGTTGAACGTGAGGTTCATGTCGCCGGGCGCCAGCACGATGGTGCCGTTCACGCGGTGAGCGGCGGGGAAGGCGAGCACCAAGCCGCCCGGCCAGTGCGCGATGGAGCCAGCGCCGTCGGTGAGTCCGGTGGAGCCAGCGGTGAACCCATCGGCCAGTTCCACGCTGAGGTCGGTGCCGTGGACGCTGGTGACTCGCATCGTCGATGCTGCCTTCAGCCATTCGTGGCCGAGGGCAACACGGCGGGGCAGGTCGTCGTCCCACTGCAGGCGCTCGAGTACCTCGGGGTGCTCGTTGCTGATCATCAATACGCGTGTGCGGCCGCTGAGGATGCGGCCGAGCTCGGGTGCGTGCAGCAAGCCTTCCACCGTGCAGTCGAGCACCAGGTCGCTGTGCGTCAGAGCGGCCAGCACGGCCTCATGATGGCCGATGGCCTGCGAGGCGCCAGTGGAGCGGATGGGCACGGCATGCGCCGACGGGGGAGTGGGCACCACCACATCGAACACGCGGCCACCGAGCGACTGTGCTGCGAGCCGGGCGGTTTCCACCAGTTCAGGCCTGCTCTGCGACTCGCTGAGCAGGGCCACCAACTCGCCGTCGTGCAGACCGCAGCGGGCGAAGTGGGCGGCGAACGCCCGGATGAAACGCCACTCGGTGGTCATACGGCCTCCGCTCGGTCGAGGTGTTGGGTGATGAGATCGTTCACAAGGTCTGGGGCTTCCACGTTCAGCAGGTGTCCGGCGCCTTGGACGATGGCGACCGTGGCATTCGGCAGGTGGTCGGCGAGGTAGCGCGAGTACGACACCGGGGTCTCGTCGTCGAGCTCACCCACCAGTACCAATGCGGGTGCCTCGATGGTGGGGAGCAGCGGTCGTGTGTCGTGCGTGACGAGGCAGCCGATACTTCGCTCCAGTGCGGCACCGGTGATGCGCGACATCGCCGCCACCTGGCCGACGAATGCCTCGTCGGTGATCATCGGGCCTGCGAGATGGCGCAACACCCGCGGTGCGAAATCAGCAGGCTCCAAGCCCTGTTGCAGCGGCGCCAGACGAGCGGCCCGCCAATCGACCGGGTCGGTGCCGTCGAGACCGAAGGCCGGGCTGCTGGACAGCAGCGTGAGGGACCGCACCCGCTCGGGATGCCAGGCGGCGAGGTATTGGGCGATCATGCCGCCCATCGAGATACCCACCACGTGTGCTCGCTGGGCGCCCAGTGTTTCGATGAAGCGCGCTGCTGCGGCGGCGATGGCGCGGAACGTGAGCGGCTCGACCGGCAGGGGAGCAGCCGCGCCGTAACCCGGCAAGTCCCATGCGGCGACCCGCCAGCGGTGGCTCAGACCCGACAGTTGCGGCTCCCATGAGATGCGACTGCCGCCGAGGCCGTGGAACAGCACCACCAGTTCACCCGAGCCGGCTTCGCGCCATGCCGCGCCGTCGAGTTCCACGTCGCGCAGTTCGGGCATCGGCACAGTTTGTAGGCCGAACGTTTCGCTGTCAACCGAATGAGTCAACATTGTTGACAAACTCTGCTGCCTCTGGTGTGATGAGCCCTCATGACTACAGCAGCGGCACGCGACGACATGGTCGATCTGGTGAGGGCCATGGGCCCCACCATGAAGCAGCGGGCGGTGAAGTACGACCTGGAAGCGAGCTTTCCGTTCGAGAACTTTGCCGACTTTCGCGCCAACGGACTGCTCGGGGTGTGCGTGCCGGCGGAGTACGGCGGCATGGGCGCCAGTTACGCCGACTACGTCCGTGTGAGCGAGGAGATCGGCCGCCACTGCGGCGCCACCGGCCTCACCTTCAACATGCACAACGCCACCATGCTGTGGTGCGGGCAGGTCAGCGACCTGCTGGACATGACTCCGGAGCAACGCGAGCGTCATGAGCAGATCCGCGCCGCGATGTACCGCGGGGTGCTCGAGCGAGGCGACATCCACAGCCAACCGTTCTCTGAAGGCCTGGCCCCGGGGGCCACCGCCGGTGTGGCCACGAAGGCTGTGCCGGTGGACGGCGGATGGCTGGTGACCGGCCGCAAGATCTTTGCGTCCCTCTCGGGTGCAGCCACGTTCTACAACGTCACCTGCCAGGTGCCGGGTGAAGACGAGATTCGATTGCTCGGGGTGCCGGCAGATGGCGATGGCGTGCAGATCGTCGACGACTGGGACCCACTGGGGATGCGTGGCACCGTGTCGCGCACGCTGTTGATGAAGGACGTGTTCGTCCCGCAGAGCCAGGAATGGATGCCGGTGGGCATGTATAACCAGGCAGCGAACCGTTTCCCGTGGCTGTTCCTGTCGCTGTGCCCCAGCTACCTCGGTCTCACCGGCGGCATCATCGACGCCACGCGGCTGTACCTGCGCGGCGAACTTCCTGGCCAGGTAGCCGGTTCGCGGCGGGATCATCCGATCAAGCAGGTGGGCTGGGCGCAGATGCAACTGAAGCACGAGCAATCGCGGGCGATGATGTACCGCGCAGTCGATGAGGCCGTCATCGACCCCACCGACGACGACCTCGTGCGTGGCTGGGCGGCTGCGCTCACCGTGATGGAGCACGCTGCAGAGGTGGCGAGCATGAGCATCAAGGTCTGTGGCGGTCAGTCGATGCAGAAGAGCCTTCCGCTCGAGCGCATGTACCGCGATGCTCGTTTGGGCAGCACGATGTTGCCGTGGAGCGCCGAAGTGTGCACCGAGCGTCTGGGTCGCGCTCGGCTGTTCGACTGATGGCTCGCCCGGCGACCCTCAGCCGCGAGCGCATCGTCGAGGCAGCAGTGGCGCTCGTGGTGGAGCGCGGCGCCGACCAGCTCACGGTGCGAGCGCTCGGCGACGCGCTCGGGTGCGACCCTTCCGCCCTGTATCGGCACTTCCGCAATGTCGACGACCTGCACCGTGCGGTGGGCGACTTCTTTCTCGCCGACGTTGACACGGCGGCGCGGCCCAGGGAGGGATGGCGAGCCGCGGTGAAACGGCTGTGCGCCGAACTGCGGGCAGCGCAGCTTCGTCAACCTCGTCTGGCGCAACTGGTGCGTTCGGCGCCCACCCGGTTGGGTAACGAACTGGCGTTGTCGGAAGCATTGCTCCGCGAACTGCGCCGAGGTGGGTTCCGCCCACCCGCAGCCGTGCGCGCGTACCACGCACTGATCGAGTTCACCGTGGGTTCGGCTGCCATCGACGCAGCCATGGCGCAGTTGCCCGTGGCCGCGCGAGAAGCGGTGTACGGCTCGTGGAGGGACGATTACGCCACGCTCGACCCCGGCGCGTATCCGCAGCTGCATGCGGCCGCGCCCCTGCTGTACGTCGGATCGGCGGACGAGCGCTTTGCCGATGCGGTCGACCTGATGCTGGCGGGCTTGGTGGCTCGCCGTACCGCAGCGCACTAGTCTGCGCGTCAGTTGCCGAGAAGGAGAAGGACAATGGCTCAGAAGGTTCGTGGCGTCGTGGCCCGCAGCAAGGGTGCACCGGTGACGATCGAGACGATCGTCATTCCCGACCCAGGCCCGGGCGAGGCAGTGGTGCAGGTGCAGGCCTGCGGTGTCTGCCATACCGACCTCCACTACCGCGAGGGCGGCATCAACGACGAGTTCCCCTTCCTGCTTGGCCACGAGGCCGCGGGCGTGGTGGAAAGCGTCGGCGAAGGCGTCACCAATGTGAAGCCCGGCGACTTCGTCATCCTGAACTGGCGTGCCGTGTGCGGTACCTGCCGCAGCTGCCTGCGCGGCCGCCCGTGGTACTGCTTCAGTACCTTCAACGCCACCCAGAAGATGACGCTGGAAGACGGCACCGAGCTGTCGCCAGCGCTCGGCATCGGTGCGTTCGTGGAGAAGACCCTCGTGGCTGCAGGTCAGTGCACCAAGGTGGACTCTGAGGTGCCCGCCGCTACCGCCGGTCTGCTGGGCTGTGGCGTGATGGCCGGCATCGGTGCCGCCATCAACACCGGCAACGTGGGCCGCGGCGATTCGGTGGCCGTGTTCGGTTGCGGTG
>CANHST010000190.1 GCA_947463235.1 Acidimicrobiaceae bacterium | reverse complement strand
TCTGCGGCACACGTGGCACCGCTCCGCGATGGCACCCTCGACCAGGCCATGCAGCACGGATTCGCGATGCTGGCCTGGAGTCCACTCGCCAAAGGTGCCATCCCCACTGGCGAAGGGCTCCGTGTGGAAGTCGCCCAGACGCTGGATCGAATCGCCGCAGATCGGGGCACGGATCGCAGCACGGTGGCGTTGGCGTTCGTGCTGTCGCACCCCAGTGCGCCGGTGGCCATCATCGGCACCCAGCACTCCGAGCGAATCCGGGCAGCGGTGGATGCTGCGCAACTCAGGCTGGAGCGCTCCGAGGTCTATTCCATCGTGCAGGCTGCCGAAGGCGTTCGCCTGCCGTGAGTCTCGAACTTGCTTGGTTCGCTGCGCTGTGCGACGACGACTACGAGCAACTCGGCGTGCCCAACGACGATCTGCGCAGCAGCGTCGAGCATTGCGAGGCCATCGTGCAGGAGGCCGACCGCAACGGCTTCGACAGCATTCTCATGCCCTCCGGCTACTCGCTGGGCATCGACACCGTGGCCTTCACCGCGGCCGTCGCTCGCGCCACCACGGCGATCACGCCCATCGTGGCGGTCCGTATGGGCGAGATGTGGCTGCCGCAGCTCGCACGGCAACTCACCACGCTGGATCACCTGCTGCAGGGCCGCATGGTCGTGAACATCATCAGCAGCGATCTACCTGGCGAGACCATGCCGTCCGGCCCCCGCTATCAACGCACGCTCGAGCACATGCACGCGCTGCGCACGCTGCTGAGCGGTGAGCGCGTGGAGGCGAACGGGGAGTTCGTGCAGTTGCAACTCGACCCGCCACGCATCCGCACCACCTCGGGCGCCTGCCCGCATCTGTACTTCGGAGGCCTCTCCCCCGACGCTCGTGCGGTGGCCGCCGAAGCCGCCGATGTGTACCTCATGTGGCCCGACACGATGGACGGAGTCCGCGACATCGTCACCGATATGCGCCGACGCGCCGCCGAACACCACCGGCAACTCCGCTTCGGATACCGGGTGCACGTGGTGGTGCGCGAGACCGAGCGGGCCGCCCGAGCCGCAGCCGAACATCTGGTCGCAGCACTCGATCCTGACGTGGGCGACGCCATCCGCGCTCGGTCGCTGGACAGCACATCAGTAGGCGTTCGGGCACAGGCCGAGCTCCGCGATGCAGCCGGCGGCGACGGGTTCGTGGAGCCGCATCTCTGGACCGGCATCGGCCGGGCCCGCAGCGGCTGCGGTGCCGCCATCGTGGGCGATCCCCAGCAGGTGGCCGACAAGATCCGCCAGTACCAGGCCATCGGCATCGAGTCATTCATCCTGTCGGGCTACCCGCACCAGGATGAATGTCGTCGCTTCGCGTCCCTCGTGATGCCGTTGCTGCGCTCCGCCGCCTAACGTTGCCCCATGGCCGACGACCGCTTCTACTTCCGCCAACTGCTCTCGGGCCGCGACTTTGCCGCCAACGACCCGTTGGCCCAGCAGATGGTGAACTTCGTCTACGCCATCGGCGACCGAGCCAAGGGCGAATGCGTGCTCATCGACCCCGCATACGCCGTGAACGAGCTGCTCGACATCGTCGAGAACGACGGCATGAAGGTGACGGGCGTGCTCGCCACGCATTTCCACCCCGATCACATCGGCGGCAACATGATGGGGCAACCCGTCGAGGGCGTCGCCACCCTGCTGGAGCGTTGCAGTTGCCCCGTGCATGTGCAGCGCGACGAGACCCCGTGGGTGATGCGCACCAGTGGCCTCGGCGCCGACCAACTCGTGGAGCACGACGGCGGCGACGTGGTGAAGGTAGGCGATGTCGAGATCACGCTCGTCCACACGCCAGGCCACACCCCGGGCAGTCAGTGCTTCCATGTGGAAGGCCGGCTGGTCAGCGGCGACACGCTGTTCCTCGACGGCTGCGGCCGCACCGACTTTCCGGGCAGCGACCCAGCAGCGATGTACGACAGCCTGCAGACCCTGGGCGCCATGCCCGAGGGCACCGTGGTCTACCCGGGGCACCGATACTCACTGCCGTCGAGTGCCACCATCGACGCCATTCGCGAGCAGAACTACGTCTACCGCCCCAAGAGCAAGGAGCAGTGGCTGACCATGTTCAGCCACTGAGGCCGAGACGGGCCAACTGTTCGGCGGGCGCTTCCAACTCGTCGAGCGCAGTGCGCAGCAGATCCAGCATTCGCCGCTCCTGCGCCTCCCCCACTCGGTTCTCACGCTCATCGGGGTCGAGTTCCAGGTCGTACAGGTGATGCCTGCCCACGTTCGCCCCGCCGCTCACCCAGAACGGCAACGCGTCGCCCGCTTCGAACGGCTGCCTGATGACGGGAACCTCGCTACCCGGCATGCGGTCGAGCCAGGCCCTCCCGTCGGGCTTCGGGAGTTCGGTGATGCCCTTCACGTGCACCGGCATGGTGCTCCAGCGGTTGCTCCACATGCTCAGGGGGAAGTTGTCGCCCTCTGGGGCTCTGGCGTACTTGTGCCGGCCGTCGGTGACCTGCACCCAGTTGCCGAACACGCCACCGATGGCCCAGTCGCGCACGCTGGTGGTATCGCCTCGCAGCAACGGCAGGAGCGAGCGGCCGTGCGTGCGATGCGCCGGCACCACCCCAAAGAGATCGGCGAGCGTTGCGTGCAGATCGACGGCCGTGGTGAGCGCGTCGCACACGCCTCCACCCGCAACACCTGGCCAATGGATCAGCAGCGGAATGTGACCCAGTGGCTCGAACTGCGGCACGAGCGGCTTGCCCCAGATGTCGTCGCCGCCACGCTCTTCGCCCAGGTAGTGACCGTGGTCGGTGCAGACGATCACTGCAGTGTCATCCCACAGCCCGTTGCGATCGAGTTCGGCCAGCAAGCGACCGAACCAGTCGTCGATCATCGAGAGCTTCGATCCGTAGTTGCCCCGCAGATGCCGAGCCTCGCCCTCCGAGAGGTGCCCGCTGGCCACCGCACCAACCATGTACGGCGGCCAGATCAGCCGATCGCCTTGCCACGGCTCGTCTTCGTACATTCCCTGCCATGGCTCGGGCGTGTCGAACGGCTCGTGTGGATCGAACTCGTCGATGAACAGCAGCCACGGCTGATCACCCTGATGCTGCGCTGCACCCGCCACCCATTCGGCGGCGGCTCGCATGGTGCGCGGACCCGGATAGTCGGTTTCCGTCCGGAACCACGTGCGCGACCGGTCGTAGGCGCGTTCGAGGCGAGGGGCGTTGTCGCCCATCCGTCGACGCCAGAACCAGTCGCCCGGAGCTGCCGGTGGCGCTGGCACACCCATCCAGCTGGGATCGAGCCAGGTGCGCCACGGGTCGCCCTCGTGGCCCCGCACGTAGTCCCACCCACCGAAGTCGGTGTGGTAATTCTCACCGCCGGTTTCGAACAGATGCGGATGATCGGTGACGAGCATCGTGGTGACACCAGCGTCGCGCAGGTCCACGGTGATGGGCTGTTCCCAGAGTTCGATGGAGCCCCATGGGCGCCATAGGAAGTCGAGCGCGCCGCACAGGATGTCGTGGCGAGCCGGCATGCACGGCAGCGAGCCGGTGACGTGCCGAGTGAAGCGGGTGGCCCGTTCGGTGGCGAACCGATCGAGATGCGGCGTGGCGAACTCGTGACCGCCATAGCTACCCAGCATGTGGCGATTCAGCGAGTCGAGCAGCACCACCACTGCGTTACGGGGACCGGTCATCGTTCCAGCATGTCAGAGCAGCGCGAACACAATGGTGCTGGTGCCGGCGAGGAACAGCAACGTGAGCACCATCACGCGGAATCGTTCGCCGTGCACGTGTTTGCGAACCGGCCACGCCAGCCCCTGGCCCACCAGCCACGCGGGGAACGCGATGGCAGCAGCCTTCAGACCGTCGGCGGTGATCTTGCCGTTCAACGCGAACAAGCTGAGGCCCACGACGTTGCTGAACGCGAACACCATCGAGATCGTCGCTCGGAACGGTGCAGCCTGCAGGTGACGCGCCTGGAGGCCAAACACCAACGGCGGACCGTTGGTGGACAGCGACGTGTTCAGCACACCGGACACGAAGCCCACGCCGTAGTCGAAGTGATTGCTCGCAGCAGTGAGGTTGATGCGAGCAATTAGCAGGATCGTGGCGATGATCACTGCGATGCCGAGCGTGAGGCGCAACGCCGTGTCGCTGACGACGTTGAGGATGAACAGACCCAACGGCATACCGACGAAGGCACTGAGGACGAGTCGTTTCGCCAGCGGTCGCTCCGCATCGGCGCGCAGACGTACCGCCTGCCAGGTGGTGCTGATCATTCCGAGGATCGTGCTCACCACCACCGCCTCTTTCACAGGAAGGGCGATCGTCATGATCGGCATCGAGAGCAGCGCGAAGCCGAAGCCGGACAACACCTGTACGAACGCCGCACAGAAGATGGCGACGGCAACCACGATGAGTTCTGTCGCTGTCACGGTGGATGAGTCTGCCACCTACGATGTTCTCAGATGAAGCCCTTGCCGATCATCGACCCATCCGACGCCGATGCCGCCGCATCGATCGACCGGGCATGCCGCGAGATGGGCTTCTTCGCCGTAGCGCTTCCGGCCGACCTGCGCTCCACGCGCGACGCACTGATCGCAGCAGCGACCGAGTTTTTCTCCCTCCCCACCGAGGAAAAGGCGCAGGTATCGATGGAAGTCGGCGGTTCTGCATGGCGTGGGTGGTTCCCGCTGGAGGGAGAACTCACCTCAGGCGTCCCCGACCGCAAGGAGGGGTACTACTTCGGTGCGGAACTGCCTCCCGACCCGCGGCCGATGCACGGCCCGAACATCTGGCCGGATCGCCCGACATCGCTGCAGCCGTTGACCACCCATTGGATGGCGGCCATGGCGGAGTTGGGACAGTCCGTGCTGTCGCTGATGGCCATCGGTCTCGGTAGGCCTGCGAACTTCTTCGCCACCGGCCTCACCGCCGACCCGACTCCGCTGTTTCGCATCTTCCGCTACCCACCGCACCCCACCGGCGACACCAGCACCTGGGGTGTGGGCGAACACACGGACTATGGCTTGCTCACGCTGCTGGCCACCGACGGCACGCCGGGCCTCGAGGTGAGGCTGAACGGCGAATGGATTCCCGCGCCGGCCGATGCCGATCTGGTGATCTGCAATCTCGGCGACATGCTGGATCGGCTCACAGGCGGCCGCTACCGCAGCACCCCTCATCGCGCCAGGAACCACGACGGGCACGATCGCTACTCGCTCCCCTTCTTCTTCGACCCTGGCTGGAACGCCGCGGTCGAGCCATTGGAGTTCGACGATGACTGGATCCCACCTGCCGACGCGCGAGAACGCTGGGATCGCTCGAACCTGCGCGACATCAGCGGCACCTACGGTGAGTGGTTGGGCGCCAAGGTGAGCAAGGTCTTCCCCGACCTCGCTCGTGACGTCTACTAGCGGGCCAGGGTGTAGGTGCGGGCGTGTCGATCCACACCTGCCACCACCCAGCCGTCACGTAGATGTGGCTCCATCTGCTCGCGAATGGCCATGCGCGCCGCATGTGCTTCGGGCGCGGACGCTGCGATCTGTTCAGGTGTCACCAGCGGCACCGACAGCTGGAACGTCTCGGCGAAGGCGGGCCTCGGGGCCACCAACTCCCACTGCACCGTGAGCCGGTCGCTCGGGAGCGAGCCGTTGATACCCCCGAGTGGGCCGTAGAGGTCGGGGTGGTACTCCACCCCGAGCGCGCTCAACTTGTTGAGGTTGAGGTGCGCGTTGGTGAGTTGCATCGGATCGTACGTCCAGCGCATCGCGTGATAGCCGTGGTCTCGGCACCACACGGCTTGTGCGCGCTTCATCTGCTCGCCGACGCCGCGACTGCGGTACTCGGGATGTACCGCCATGTAATGCGAGTGCAGCACGCCTTGCTCGTGTGTGGGAAACGCGAATGCGGTGGCCACGACGAGATCGCCGTCGAAGGCGGCCAGCGCAAGACCCCCCTCATGCACGACC
>CANHST010000189.1 GCA_947463235.1 Acidimicrobiaceae bacterium | reverse complement strand
TGCCCCAACTCGCCATCCACCTCGATCGGGATGTGAACGAGCGCGGCATCTCCCTCGACAAGCAGCAGCATCTCTCGCCCGTCTGGGGCGTCGGATACCCCCTCGATGGAGAGTTCCGCGAGTGGATCGCTTCGGCTGCAGGTGTTGCTGGCTCCGAGATCGTCACCTGGGATCTCAGTCTCTTCGATTGCACCACCGCCGCAGTGCTCGGCCCACAGGGTGAGCTCTTGGCCAGTGGCCGACTCGATAATCAGGCGTCATGCTGGGCTGCCACCGCCGCGCTCGCAGCATCGGCCCAACCGGTCGATCACACCGCCGTCATCGCTTTGTTCGATCATGAGGAGGTCGGCTCCGAGAGCACGAGCGGAGCGGCCGGGCCCTTGCTGGAGCACGTGCTGGAACGGATGTCGTTGGCGACAGGCGCCACACGCGCACAGTTCCTGGCCCAGCTCGCCGCGAGCCGTTGCATCTCCGCCGACAATGCGCACAGCGTGCACCCGAACTATCCCGAACGCCACGAGGCCGGGCATCGTCCGCTGGTGAACCAGGGTCCTGCGATCAAGCTGAACCACAACCAGCGCTACGCCTCGTCGGCGCACACGGCAGCATTCGCTCAGGAAGTGTTCGAAGCTGCGGGCGTGCCGTGGCAGGTGTTCGTCAGCCGCAACAACATGCCATGTGGCACCACGATCGGCCCGATCACGGCCACGCGGCTCGGGATCGACACGGTCGACGTCGGCGTGCCGCAACTCAGCATGCACTCCGCCCGCGAACTCTGCGGTACGAAGGACGCGCCGTGGCTCGCAACTGCGCTGCAGGGATGGTTCAGCGGAAGCTGACGTCAGTTCCCTGCACGCGTCTGGGCAAGATCGAAGAGCCGCTGCAGTTCGTCCTGCAATTCCGCCGTCGCGGCGCGCATCGCTTCGCGCTGTTCCTTCGAACTACCTGTGGTGGGCACGGCGACTGGTGCGCCGATGATGACGTGCAGCTTGCGCGGATAGATGAACTTCGCGCCCTTCGGCATCGCTCGCTCGGAACCGCCGATGCCGACCGGGATGATGGGGGCGCCGGCCTTGGCTGCGATGTACGCGGCTCCCTCGAAGAGAGGCTGCACGATCGGCCCACTCTTGCGCTCGCCCTCCGGAAACAGCACCAGCGGTTCACCACCCTCGAGCAATGAGATGCAACGTCGAAGCGCTTCGCGATCGGCGGATCCACGGGTGACCGGAAAGCCGCCGAGCAGCGACAGCAGTTGGCCGAAGTACTTGTTGCTCCACCACTTGTCGGCCCCCATGAACCGCATTCGGCGCGTCGTAGCGCCCGAACTGATGGGCGTGTCGAGAATGCTGCGATGGGTGGGAGCAAGAATGAAGGTGCCAGTCGCCGGGATGTGTTCCCTGCCCTCCACCTGCATCCGGCACCACACCCTGCAGAAGATCGTCACGATGTTGCGAACCGTGAAGTAAGCAATTCGATGCGACCACGTGTCTTGCGAGGCGAGTTCGGTGCGGATCTTGGTCATGCGGACTCCAGGAGACGCAGAATGTGGTCGAGGACTTCGGGGATCGTAAGGCCCGTGGTGTCCACCAAGGTGGACCCGGCCGCTTCGGTCAACGGACTGTCCGCACGACTGCTGTCCATGTGGTCGCGAGCCGCAATCGCCTGCTCGATCTCGTCCACGTCTCCCCCAGCCTCAGCCACTCTCCGCTCGGCACGCACTCGGGGCGACGCCGTGAGATACAACTTCAGCTCTGCGTCGGGAAACACCACCGAGCCGATATCGCGACCTTCCACGACGCCACCACCTCGTTCGGCCACCCAGCGCTGCTGCCGCTCGCGCATCTCGGTACGCACCCCGCTGTTCGCAGCAACCTTGCTGACTGCGGACGTCACCTCCGCTGTGCGGATGGCTGCAGTCGCGTCGATACCACCGACGAACACACCGGACTCGCTGACGTCGAGCACCACCGAACGCGCCAACGACGCAACGGCCTCGATGTCGTCGAGCGAGACCTCACCGCGAAGTGCGGCAAATGTGACGCCTCGGTACATGGCGCCGGTATCGAGGTACTCCAAGCCGAGCCGGGCGGCCAACGCGCGAGCAATCGTGCTCTTGCCGGCGCCCGCAGGACCATCGATGGCGATGACGCGCACTACCAGCTCGTTCCGACCGGCATGCCTTCGCTGTATCCAGCGGCACTCTGCACACCGACCACCGCACGCTCGTGGAAGTCGGGAATGCTCGCTGCGCCCGCATAGGTGCAGCTCGAGCGCACGCCAGCGACAATGTCGTCGATGATGTCTTCCACGCCGGGGCGGTCGGGGTCGAGGTACATCCGCGAGGTGCTGATGCCCTCTTCGAAGAGCTCCTTGCGGGCACGCTCGAACGGCGTCTCGCTGCGGTTGCGATTCTTCACGGCCCGGTTGCTGGCCATGCCGAAGCTCTCTTTGAAGAGTCGGCCATCCGGGTCGCGCAGCGTGTCGGCTGCGCTCTCGTAGGTGCCGGCGAGCCACGATCCGAACATCACGTTTGCCGCGCCCGCTGCCAGTGCCAACGCCACATCGCGTGGGTGACGCACGCCGCCATCGGCCCAGATCACCTTGCCGTGCTTGCGGGCCTCTTCGGCACAGTCGTGCACCGCACTGAACTGCGGACGGCCCACGCCCGTCATCATTCGGGTGGTGCACATCGCACCCGGACCCACGCCGACCTTGATGATGTCGGCGCCAGCGTTGATGAGGTCGCGCGTACCGTCGGGCGTGACGACGTTGCCAGCGACGATCGGGATGTTCGGGACGACTGCGCGAACCTCCTCGATGGCATGCAGGGTGCGCTGCTGATGCCCATGGGCCGTGTCGATCACCAGAACGTCGGCACCAAAGGACACCAAGGCCTTGGCCTTTGTGGCGGGGTCGCCATTGATGCCCACCGCAGCAGCGACGAGCAGACGGCCTTGGGAGTCCACAGCCGGGCTGTAGATGGTGCTCCGCAGGGCGCCCTTGCGAGTCGCACATCCGATCAGGCGGCCATCGGTGTCGACGACTGGCGCGACGCTGAGGCGAGCCTCGGTGAGCACGTCGTAGATGTCGGCGGGCTCAGCGCCAGCCTCGATGACCACCAACTCGCGACTCATCACGTTCTTGAGTTGGGTGAACCGGTCGAACCCAGCAGCATCGTGCTCCGTGAAGATGCCAACGGGCAGACCGTCGTCGTCGACCACGACGACCGCACCATGCGCTCGCTTGTGGATGAGACCCAAGGCGTCGCCAACCGTATGCGTGGCGCCAAGCGTGATGGGCGTGTCGTAGATCAGGTGCCGCGTCTTCACGTACTGGATCACAGTTTCGGTGATGTCGAGCGGAATGTCTTGCGGCAACACGGTGATGCCACCGCGTCGCGCCACCGTCTCGGCCATGCGGCGGCCAGCCACTGCGGTCATGTTCGCGACCACCACGGGGATGGTCGTGCCGAGCCGATCGGGGGTGCTGAGGTCGACGCCGAAACGCGAGGGCACGGAGCTGAGGCTCGGCACCATGAAGACATCGCTATACGTGAGGTCGTACGGCGGAGTGCTACCGAGGAACCGCATGTGAGTGTTTCCTTTGCTGAACGGGTGTGACCCAGCCCTTCGTGTCCGGACGGACACCTCGGAAGGGGCCGACCAAGGCTACCGTGTCGCTGTGACTGCTCCAGTGGTACTCGTGCACGGATGGGGTGGCTCCTTCGAGTCCACGTGGCAGCGAAGCGGGTTCACCGAACTGCTCAAGGACATGGGGCGAGAGGTGGTGGGCATCGACCTGCTCGGCCACGGAACGTCCCCGAAGCCACACGATCCCGATGCCTACGCCGACCTCGGGTTGCACCTGTTGGCTCAACTGCCGGATGGTCCGGTCGATGCGGTGGGGTTCTCGTTGGGCGCCATCACCCTGCTTCGTCTCGCCACGGCGCACTCGGCTCGATTCAGCCATCTCGTGTTGGCTGGAATCGGCGAGAACGTACTGCGGGCTGATGACGGTTCCGGCGAACGCATCGCTGCCGCGGTCGAAGGCACGGCCCCCGACTCCGACACGCTGGCGAACACCTTCGCCCACTATGCCCACCAGCCCGGCAACGATCCCGTTGCCCTGGCCGCCATCATGCGACGGCCTCGCGCCGCCATGACTGCAGAGCTCCTCGCAGGCGTTACGTGCCCGACGCTCGTGGTCATCGGCGACAAGGACTTCGCCGGCCCGGGCGAACCTCTGGTGGAACTGCTTCCCTCGGCCACCCAGGCGACGCTCCGCAACGTGGATCACTTCGCCACGCCCGAGGCGTTCGGCCTCTGGGATGCCGTGCTGGAGTTCATCGACACATGAGCGGCGACGTGGATCGCGCCCTCGAGGTGCTGCGAGCTGGAGGTTTGGTGGCCATACCCACCGAGACCGTGTACGGCCTCGCCGCCGACGCAGCGAACGAATCAGCGGTGCGGCGCATCTTCGAAGCCAAGGGACGGCCGGCCGACCACCCGCTCATCGTGCACGTCGCCTCCGCTGCCCAACTGTCGGACTGGGCGAACGAGATACCCACTGCGGCGGAGAGGCTCGCAGCCACATGTTGGCCGGGCCCTCTGACGTTGCTGGTACCAAAGGCGCCGCACGTGTTGCCCGTCGTCACCGGGGGGCGACCCACCGTCGGTGTGCGCGTGCCCGCCCACCCTCTCACCACGGAGTTGCTCACACGCTTCGGCGGCGGCCTGGCTGCGCCTTCGGCCAACCGGTTCGGCATGGTCAGCCCCACAACGGCGCAGCACGTTCGCGACGATCTTGGCGACCTCGTTGACTATGTGCTCGACGGCGGTCCGTGCCCCATCGGGGTGGAAAGCACCATCGTCGACTGTTCGGTCACTCCTCCTCAGATTCTGCGTCCCGGCGGAATCGCTTCCGAGCAGATACTGCACCTCCTCGACGGCGATCTCTCCGAGGCCAGCGGACCCAGCCGGGCGTCTGGAATGCTCGCTTCGCATTACGCCCCGCACGCTCGTGTACTCCTCACCGAGGATCGAGCCGAGGCCGCGCAACTCGCGTCCGACATCGAACACACGGAAGTCGTCGACCGCACCGCCGACCTTGTCGACTACGCGCGGCACCTGTATAGCGATCTACGCGCTGCCGACGCACGTGGCGTTTCCACGATCGTTGCCGTACTGCCACCAGCGGCCGGCCTCGGCCACGCCATTCGAGATCGCCTCATGAAGGCGGCAGCTCACCGAGCCGATTGAGGTTGGCCACCCACTCGTCGCGCACCGCTTCGGGGTCGGGCGTCGCCTCCGAGTCCACACTCGCGACAGTGATGCTGACCATCGTGGCTCCGGCCTCGGGCACCAAGTCGAGTCGGCACCAGCACAGCGCTGGATCGTGCAACAGCGCCTCGAGCACGTACGGGGGTTCGTCCACCAACAACTCCCCCATCCAGCTCATCACCACCAGGAGCGCCTCGAATGCCTCAGCTGGCAGCACATCGATGGTGAAGGATGGGGCATCGCGCTGCACACCGCGCAACCGTGTCGCTGGGGCTGGGGCTGGGGCTGGTGGAGGCGAACTCGGCGTGGGCTCGTTCGCCCGTGTGCCCGCCGCCCCGAACATCGACACCGCCAGTTCATAGGCTGCGTTCAACTCCTGCATTGCCTGCTCCGAGCCTCCGACATCGGGATGCATCGTCAGTGCGAGTCGCCGTCGAGCAGCGGCGAGGGCGTCGAGCGAAGCATCGGGCTCCACACCCAGCAGCCGATGCGGGTCGTCAGACATCGGGGTCGACGGCCCACGAGGTGGTGGTGCCCCAGCCTTCCTCGAACACCACATCAGGCAATGGCTTGCGCCGCACGGGTCCGTGTCGGCCTGCTGGCACCCCGAGCGTGATGCACGCCGAGAGCGCTACTTCGTCGGGGACATCGAACAGCGACCGCAACTGATCCTCCACGGCGGCGTGCCACATGGTGA
>CANHST010000188.1 GCA_947463235.1 Acidimicrobiaceae bacterium | reverse complement strand
ATTCCTGGTCGCTGCGAACCCACCCCACATGGTGCCCGGTCTTCCATCGGCTCGACGCACCGTCCCCGTCATCACCGGGGGCGCCGGCGCGGTGGTATCCGGCGTGCGGCGAATCACGCCGCTGACCGATCCGTTGCCGATGCTGGACGAGATCGCGCGGCAGGGCCCATGCATCGTGGTGCACCCGGTGCCGGCGGCCACACGAGCGATCGCCAACCGATTGCGACGTCTCGGCCTCTCGGTGGCGCTGCTGCCCGACGACTGGGCACAAGCCGCGGCCGGCGTGGATGTGGTGGTGGGCACTCGTACCGCTGTCTGGGCGCCCTGCCCGGATCTGCGCAGCATCGTGGTACTCGACGAGCACGACGAGTCATTGCAGGATGAACGCACCCCCACGTGGCATGCGCGCGACGTGGCCATCGAGCGATCACATCGCGCGGGTGCTGCCTGTGTGCTGGTGTCGCCCTGCCCGACGGCAACGGCGCTGCACTGGGCTGGCGACCGTGTCGAGCGCCCCAGCGCCTCGGAAGCGGCGAGCGGTTGGCCGTTCGTCGAGATCGTCGATCGGACCGACGAAGATCCGTGGAAACGATCGCTGCTCAGTTCGCCGCTCATCGCCCAACTGCGCGCTGTGGGAACGCGGGTGGTCTGCGTGTTGAACACGTCGGGTCGGGCCCGCCTGCTCGCCTGTCGAAGCTGCAAGGCGTTGCAACGGTGCGAGCGATGCGAGGCTGCGGTGGCGCAGGACGACCGAGGGCTGCTCGTGTGCGGCCGCTGTGCGACGGAGCGGCCCGTGGTGTGTCAACAGTGCGGCTCGGGTGCAATGGCGGTGGTGAAGCCCGGTGTGACGCGCCTGCGCGACGACCTCGAGGCCGCCGCCAACCGACCGGTAGCCAGCGTCACCGGCGATACCGACGAGCTGCCGGAAGCCGACGTCTACATCGGCACCGAGGCAGTGCTGCACCGGGTCCGCAACATCGATGTCGTTGCGTTCATCGACTTCGATGCCGAGCTGCTCGCGCCGCGTTACCGGGCGACGGAACAGGCGCTCGCTCTCATCGTGAGGGCTGCCCGCCTGGTCGGAAGCCGGGAACGTGGTGGCCGCATTCTGGTCCAGACGTTCGTGCCCGACCATCCGCTGCTGCGTGCCGTGCAGTTGGGCGATCCCGGACCGTTGGCCGAAGCCGAACTCGATCGTCGATCCATGCTGGGTCTGCCGCCATTTCGTGCCCTCGCAGTCATCGAAGGTGCCGAGGCAGTGCCGTTCGCCACCGCCACCGGACTGGAGGTTGCTCCCACTGCCAAGGGGGCAATGGTGCGTGCGGATACCTGGTCTCACCTGGGCGGGGTGCTCGCCGCAACGCCGCGGCCGAAGGGTTCACGACTGCGCGTCGAAGTCGACCCGCCTCGCGCCTGAGCGAAGAATTCGGTATCCGCTCGACGACGCCAGGCGATCGGTCGGATAGCCCTGCTTGTCGAGCCACGCTTGGAGGGAGTCGCTGCCGAGGTGCTTGTGCACGACGAGCACCGCGGTGCCATCGTCGGTGAGGCGCGACAGCCACTGCAGCAGCATGGCGTGCAGCGCCGGCTTCCCGATGCGGATCGCCGGGTTGCTCCAGATGCTCCGAAACTCGATGTCCGCCGGTACGTCGTCGGGTGCGCACACGAATACGTTCGACAAGCCGTTCCGCTCGGCGTTGTCGCGGCACAGTTGGCGGGCTCGCTCATTGACATCGATGGCCCACACGGTGGAACCGGGGGAGCGGGTCGCCATGGTCAGAGCAATCGCGCCGGTACCGCAGCCGATGTCGAGCAGATCCCCGCTCGTTGCCGGCGCGGGCGTGCGCAACAACAGCAGTTTGGTGCCGGCATCCACTCGGTCGTAGCCGAACACACCTCGGTCGGTACGCAACGTGAGTTGCGCGTCCGGTAGCAACAGTTGCACGTCCTTGGGAGCCGACTCGATGGTGGGCTCTTCGTCGAAGTAGTGGGAACCGGGCGTGGACATCGGTCGCTAGCCTTGCAGCATGGAGCAGCAGATCCGCACCTTCGGTGATCCGGTCTTGAAGTCGAAGGCCAGCGCGGTCACCGATGTCGATGGCAAGATCGCCCGACTCGTCGACGACATGTTCGATTCGCTGTACACCACCGACAGCGGTTGCGCCTTGGCGGCGCCGCAGATCGGCGTGCAGAAACAGGTCATCGTGTGGGACATCGACGACGAGCCGATGGCGCTGGTGAACCCCGTGGTCGTGGAGTCCGCTGGCGAGTTCGTGTACACCGAGGGCTGCCTCAGCATTCCCGAACTGTACGTCGACATCCTCCGTCCGAATCAGGTGCTGATCCGTGGCGTCACGCTCGACGGTGAGGAAGTGGAGATCGAGGCCGACGACTTCCTCGGCCGAATGTTCCAGCACGAGATCGACCACCTCAACGGTGTGCTGATGTTCGATCGCATGACACCGGACCAGCGCAAAGAGGCGATGGCGGAGTACCGGCGCATCCAGGAGACCCCGCAGGCACCGCAGCGGCGACGCCTGAAGTTGCGTTGACCACCGCACCCCTTCATCGTCGCCTGGCGTACTTCGGCACGCCGGCCATGGCGGTGCCGCCATTGCGCGCGTTGGTTGAGGCAGGTCACGACGTGGCGATGGTGGTGACGCGAGCCGACAAGCGCCGTGGCCGAGGTGGAGAGTTCAGCCCCAGCCCCGTGAAGGCGGCGGCGATGGAGCTCGGCATTCCGGTCAGCCACGACGTCGACGACGTCATGGGTCAGCACATCGAGCTCGGTGTCGTGGTGGCATTCGGCGAGCTCATCCGTCCACACGTGCTGCTCGAGGTGCCGATGGTGAATCTGCACTTCTCGCTGCTGCCGCGGTGGCGCGGTGCCGCGCCAGTGGAACGAGCCTTACTCGCAGGCGACACCGTCACCGGGGTGTGCCTGATGCAGCTCGAAGAAGGTCTCGACACCGGTCCGGTGTTCTCCACCGTGGAAGTACCCATCGGGCCCGAATGCACGGCGAAGGAACTCCGCGACACCCTCGTAGCCGTAGGTACTCGCCAGTTGGTCGACGCACTCGGTGCACCGCTGTCGCAGCCGGTACCCCAGGCGGGCGAGCCGCTCTATGCGGCCAAGATTCGCTCCGAGGAGCTTCGGATCAACTGGTCTGCCCCTGCAGCCCAGATCGATCGGTTGGTGAGGCTGGGGGGAGCCTGGACCACCTTGCGCGGCAAGCGCGTGAAGGTGCTGGCGGCCGAACTCGAAGGCGATGAGTTGCGGCCTGTCACCGTGCAGCCCGAAGGAAAGGGTCCCATGCCATTTGCCGACTTCGCCCGAGGCGCCCGACTGTCGCCCGACGAGCACTTCGAATGAGTGGCCCCCGTTCGGCAGCCACTGCCAGGGGAGTGGCGTATCACTGCCTGTGTCGCATCGATCAGGACGGCGCGTACGCCAACCTCGTGACTGCCTCGCAATTGCAGCACAGTCGTCTCGACGACCGCGATCGTCGATTCGTCACGGAACTCGTGCACGGAACCACGCGGATGCGTCGCGCCTGCGACGCACTCGTCGACCGCTTCGTCAGCAGCGAACCCGACCCGGAGATTCGCACCCTCCTGCGGCTCGGGGCATACCAACTGCACTTCATGGGTGTGTCGGCGCACGCCGCGGTCGGCGAGACCGTGGAACTGGCACCAAAACGAGCTCGCGGTTTCGTGAACGCGATCCTGCGTCGAGTGTCCACCACTCCGATGGTGTGGCCGTCTGATGCGGTCAGGCTGAGCTACCCCGACTGGATCGTCGATCGGCTCACCGCCGAACTCGGCGCTGCAGATGCTGTTGCTGCAATGGAGGCGATGAACGAAGCGCCCTCGGCCACCGAACGCGCCGACGGCTACACGCAGGATCTCGGATCGCAGTGGGTGGCAGCAGCCGTTCCCGCCTCAGCCGGCGATCTGGTGCTCGACGTCTGCGCGGCGCCGGGAGGCAAGGCCACCGCAATCGCAGCCGGTGGTGCGACGGTGGTGGCCGCCGACCTGCAACTGCAACGCGTCGGACTGGTCGCGGAGAATGCCCAGCGCTTGGGCGCCACATCAGTGCTGCCACTCGCGGCCGACGGTCTCACGCCGCCGTTCGCCCCCGGAAGCTTTCAGCACGTGCTGGTGGATGCCCCGTGCAGCGGCCTCGGCACATTGCGACGACGTCCGGATGCTCGTTGGAGGATGCAGCCGAAGGCAGTGGAGGAGCTCGCGGTGTTGCAACAACGCATCCTCGACGCGGTTGCGTCGCTCGTCGCTCCGGGTGGCACCCTGGTCTACAGCGTGTGCACCCTGCTGTCGGCTGAATCCGTCGAGCACACCGTGCCGATCGGGTTCGAGGTCATTGGCGACCGGCCCGAAGGGGAGTGGCGTCCTCTGGGTGATGGTTGGCGTGTGCTGCCCCACGATGCGGGCACCGACGGCATGATCCTGCTCCGGTACCGTAGAACGTCATGACCGACGCATCCCCCGCTTTGCAGGCAAAGGTACTCACCGTCAGCGATGGCGTCATCGCTGGCACCAGGCAGGACACCAGTGGGGCCGGTCTCGTGGCCCTGCTCATCGAGCACGGGTTCGACGTGGTGGACCATCAGGTGGTGGCCGACGGAACCGAGAACGTGGCCCAGGCGTTGCTGTCGCTCACGGAGGGTTTCGCCGGGCTCGTGGTGTCCACTGGCGGCACTGGCTTCGCTCAACGCGACCAAACTCCCGAGGGCACCCGGGCGATCATCGAACGTGAAGCGCCCGGTCTGGCGGAGGCCATGCGCCTGGTGAACCCACTCGGCCGGCTCAGCCGCGGCATCGTGGGGGTTCGAGGATTGTCGATCATCTGCAACACCCCCGGGTCGCCCAAGGGGTGCGTGGAGCAGCTCGGCGCCATCCTCGATGTGTTGCCGCATGCCCTGCGTCTGCTCGCCGATTCTCCCACCGCTCACTGAGCGGCGTACCGATAGCCTCGGCTTCGTGCTGAAGTTGGTACTCCCCAAAGGTTCGCTCGAGAAAGCCACGCTCGAACTGTTCGAGGCGGCCGATCTGCCAGTCCTGCGCTCATCATCGGTCGATTACAAGGCATCCATCGACGACCCGCGTATCGCCGAGGTGCGAATCCTGCGTCCGCAGGAGATTCCTACCTACGTGGCGGAGGGGCTGTTCGACATCGGGATCACCGGTCGCGACTGGGTGGAAGAGACCGCCAGCGATGTGGTCAGTCTGGGTGAACTGCAGTACTCGAAGGCCACGTCGCTGCCCATCAAGGTGGTCGTGGCCGTGGCAGGCGACTCGTCGGTGACGGCGGTCGAGCAACTCCCGCAGGGCGTGCGCGTCAGCACCGAGTACCCCGAACTCACCAAGCGGTTCTTTGCCGCCAAGGGCATCGACGCCGACATCCGTCTCAGCTACGGGGCCAGCGAAGCCAAGATCCCCGACATCGCGGACTGCATCGTCGATATCACCGAGACCGGTCGAGCGCTGCGTGCTGCTGGCCTGCGGATCATCGACGAGATCCTGCAGAGTTACACCGAGGTGGTGGCCAACCGCACCGCCTACGACGACCCCGCAAAGCGCCACGCCATGGGTCAGTTGATGACGCTGTTGAACGGCACGCTCGATGCCCGTGGCAAGGTGTTGGTGAAGATGAACGTTGGCGCCGACCAACTCGACGCCGTGATCAACCTGCTGCCGTCGATGAAGTCGCCCACCGTGAACCCGCTGGCAGGTGATGGCGGTTTCGCCGTCGAGACGGTGGTGGCGAAGCGGCAGATCAATACGCTCATTCCTGCACTCAAGGACGCCGGCGCCACCGGCATCCTCGAGTTGCCGATCTCCAAGATCATCCCGTGAACGCAGTTGCTGGCGTGGTCGTTGCGTTCGATCGCAATGTGGGTCTGGGCGAGGTGTCCACCGCCGACGGTCGGCGCCATCCGTTCCACTGCATCGAGATTGCCGACGGCACACGCGACATCGAGATCGGCGCT
>CANHST010000187.1 GCA_947463235.1 Acidimicrobiaceae bacterium | reverse complement strand
GGTTGCGTGGACGGGAAGTGGACCAGCTTGTTCTGCCGAGTACGGCCGGACATCACCGATGGGTCCTTCTTGCTCGGACCCTCCACGATCACCTCTTCGATGCGACCGATGCGATCGAGGTGCTTGGCGAGCGCGCTGCGCTCCACCACCACTCGAAGTCGCTGGAAACGCTCGGCGGCCACCGCGGGATCGATGAACTGATCCGTCATGCCTGCAGCCTCAGTGCCCTCCCGAGGCGAAAAGATGAAGGTGTAGGCGTAGTCGTACTCGGCAGCGGCCGCCACCTCGAGCGTGCGCTCGAAGTCGTCGTCGGTCTCACCCGGGAAGCCGACGATGATGTCGGTGCTCACCGCGAGATCCGGCACCGCAGCCCTCGCCTGCTCCAGACGCTCCAGGTACCGCGCCGCGGTGTAGCCGCGATGCATCAGTGCCAGCACCCGGTCGCTGCCCGACTGCAACGGGTAGTGAAGGTGCTCGCACACCGCCGGCGAGGCAGCCATTGCTGCAAACGTGTCGGGCCGCATGTCTTTGGGATGCGGACTCGTGAAGCGCACACGGCGGATGCCCGGCACTGCCCCCACCGCGCCCAGCAGTTCGGAGAACAGCGGCCGTAGCCGCGCATCGGCATCGCCCTGCTGCCGGGCAGTCACCTGCAGATCTCGGCCGTAGCTATTGACGTTCTGCCCGAGCAGCGTCACCTCGGTGACACCGTCACCCGCAAGGGTGCGCACCTCGGCCACGATGTCGTCGAAGGGACGGCTGATCTCCGCACCCCGAACGGCCGGCACGATGCAGAACGCGCAATGGTTGTCGCAACCGATCTGAATCGTGACCCAGGCGTTGTACGAGGTGTCGCGCACCGCTGGCAAGGCGCTCGGGAACAGCGCATGATCGTCGAGCACCGCTGCATCGAAGATCTCGGTGATCTGGCCGTGTTCACGAGCGTGGTGCACCAATTCGGCGGCGCGGTGCACGTTGTGTGTGCCGAGCACCACATCGACCCACGGCGCCTTCTGGGCCACGACGTCGCGATCCTTCTGCGCCAGGCAACCAGCCACCACGATCTGGCGGCCGTCGTCCTGTTCCTTCCACTGCTTCAGCCAGCCGAGGCTGCCGTACAGCTTGTTGTCGGCGTTCTCCCGAATGCAGCAGGTGTTCAGCACCACCACATCGGCGTCAGCTTCGGATTCAACCGGCACCATGCCGTCGGCCTCGAGCAACCCCGCGATGCGTTCGGAGTCGTGTTCGTTCATCTGGCACCCGAAGGTGCGCACGACATAACCGCGGGCCATGGATGAACAGGCTACCTGCGGGGCTGCGGGCCCGCCCGCCTGACCGTGGGCCAAGCGGGCGGTTGCTACGCCAGCAACTCAGTCGATGTCGATCGGCTCTTCGTCGGCTGCGGAGAAGGCCTCTTCCACGTCGCCACCGATGCCGGCCTGCACACGCACCTTCTCGGACACCTCGACCATGATCTCGGGGTTGGCCGAGAGGAAGTTCTTGGCGTTCTCGCGGCCCTGGCCGAGCTGCTCACCGTCGTAGGTGAACCAGGCCCCCGACTTCTTGATGATGCCCATGTCGACCGCCATGTCGAGCAGCGAGCCCTCGCGGCTGATGCCCTTGCCATACATGATGTCGAACTCGGCCTGCCGGAAGGGCGGTGCCACCTTGTTCTTGACGACCTTGACTCGGGTGCGGTTACCCACGACCTCAGCGCCGTCCTTGATGCTCTCGATGCGACGGATGTCGAGACGGACCGAGGAGTAGAACTTCAGCGCACGACCGCCGGGCGTGGTCTCCGGCGAACCGAACATGACGCCGATCTTCTCGCGCAGCTGGTTGATGAAGATCATGATGGTGTTGGTCTTGTTGAGGTTGGCGGTGAGCTTGCGCAGCGCCTGGCTCATCAGGCGAGCCTGCAGACCCACATGCGTGTCGCCCATCTCGCCTTCGATCTCGGCGCGGGGCGTGAGTGCCGCCACCGAGTCGATGACGACCACATCGAGCGCACCCGACCGCACCAGCATGTCGGCGATTTCCAGCGCCTGCTCACCGGTGTCGGGCTGGCTGATGAGCAGCTGGTCGATGTCGACACCGATGGCCCGGGCGTACACGGGATCCATCGCGTGCTCGGCGTCGATGTAGGCGCAGATGCCACCGTTGCGCTGAGCCTCTGCCACGACGTGCATGGCCAGGGTGGACTTACCGGAGGACTCCGGACCGTAGATCTCCACGACGCGACCGCGGGGCAAACCGCCCACGCCAAGGGCCACGTCGAGGGCCAGGGCACCGGTCTGGATGGCCTCGATGGCCATCGAGCCCTTCTCGCCCATCCGCATGATGGACCCCTTGCCGAACTGCTTATCGATGGACGCCAACGCGACGTCGAGTGCCTTCTCGCGATCGTTGCTCACTGTTGCTCCGTTTCCTGCCTGTGATGGACATGGAGGCCGATCGGCCTCGATGTGGTCACCGTACGGAAGGGGTGTGACAGGGTTTCCGAAGAGGTCCTGCGGTGCCCCGAACCGCTGGTGCGTGTTCGAACAACATCACTGTAACTACGAACAGCCGTTCGATCAAGCATTCCCGCAACGAACGCGGCAGATTGCTCCCGACTCAGTCGCCAGGAGCGATGGCCGCAGCACCTTCGGAGGCAAGTGCAGCCTTGGCTTCGGCAAGTTCGCGCTCGTCCGGCCGGTGCACTGCGAGGTCGAAGGCCAGCCAGAGCGTGTTGGTGAACGGCAGGTAGATCATCGGCAGGATGATCGCTGCGCCGATCACCAACGCCATCAGGCCGGCAACGTTGTAGTCGGGCGCCGTGGCCACGAAGGCGACGATCATGATGATCGCCATGCTGCCGAAGGTGAAGACCACGTTGAGCGCAATCGGACCAAGTTCGAAGCCGTGCTCGCGGTGCCACTGGATGCCACAGGTGCGGCAACGCTCGTAGCGGCCGAACCACCGCTTGATGAACGAACGTCGGCTACCGCAGTGAGGGCACTTCAACACGGCTGCTCGACGGAACATTGCAGCGGTAGCGGGCGTCAACTGATCCATACCCCCCATGGTATAGAAGTCCACACACTTTCCCGCCAGACTGTCGGGCGTGCGACGAACCCTTGCTGGCCTCCTCTTCGGCCTCGCCTGCCTCTGTGCGAGCCTCACGCTCGCTGGCTTCCTGCTGCAGCGCACTGCGTTCGACCCCGACTATTCGGCTTCTCACGCCGACGTCGTGCTCGCCGACCCCGAGATCAGGGCCCACATCATCGATGTGATCGCCACCGATCTCGCTCAGCAGGCCACCACACTGGCTCCCGGCGACCCGAACCTCACCCCGCAAGCCTTGCACGACCGCGTCACCCTGGTCGCGACCACCAAACCTGGCGCCGACCTCCTGGCCGACGTGGTGCACGACTCGCACGCCAAGCTCATCGGCGAGCAGACCGAACCCGTGATCATCTCCGTACAACAGTTGGTCGATGCCACACAGAACCAAGCAGTGGGGGTGGCACAGCCGGTCGACATGGACGTGCCCACACTCGGCGTCTTGAACATCGTGCGCACCGCCCTGCGGTGGCTGGTTCCTCTCGCGGCGATCGCAACCCTTGCCCTCGTGGTGATGGGCTTGGCGGCACACCCCGAGCGTTCGGCATTGTTCCGCAGCCTCGGCCTCGGCCTGCTGTTCCTGGCGCTGACGACGATCGTGCTCGGCTACCTGGTGCCGAAGTTCTTGGTGCCGGCACTCAGTGACGACCCGTGGGCGAACGCCCCAGCGCGTCTCGCCGACGACATGCTGCCATTGCTGATCGCCCTCGAACTCTTGCTGGTGGGCGGCGCGCTGGCACTGCTGGCCGGCACGGGCATGATGCGTCGGCGCCAGCGGTGGAGCACACCGGTGAGCACCTATCGGTACCAAGAAGAACGGCGCTGGAGCGGCTGAGCCCACCCGGCGGGCAAGCCCGACCGAACTCAGTGCATCAGTTCGTCGACGAACTCCTGGAACACGTGGGAGTACTGGAACGCCTCGGTCTCGGTGTGCATCATCGAGATCAGCCACTGCTCGTCGAGACCCGGCGGCAGCAGGATGCCGCGGTTGATGCCGTGGATCCACTGGGCGAACGCAAGGTCGAAATCGGTGGCCTTGTAGTCGCGGTAGTTGCGAATGTGCTCGGGCGCCCAGGTGACGCATCCCTTCGCACCGAACTGCACCGTGTGGGCCGGCAAACCAGCGCGATCGATGGTGTCCTGACACGCCGACACGAGACGAGCGTTGAGTTCGTTCACCCGTTGATGGGCCTCGGGGGTGCAGACCTCCGCCAGCACCGCGCGAGCGGCGGCCATGCAGAGCGGGTTGCCGTTGTAGGTGCCGAGGTGCAACACCCGACCGGAGGTGATCTGGTCCATGCACTCCTGCGTGCCGCCGAAGGCACCCAGCGGCAGGCCGCCACCAATGCTCTTGGCGAGGCACACGAGGTCGGGCTGCACGCCCACGGCACCGGTGCCGCCGCTCCAACCGGCGGTGATACCGGTCTTCACCTCGTCGAAAATCAGCATGGTGCCGTACTTGCGCGTGATCTCACGCACCTCTTGCAGGTAGCCGGGCTGCGGCAAGCAGATACCGATGTTCTCCATCACCGGTTCCACGATGAAGGCAGCAACGTCGCCGGTGGCGAGCGCCCGCTCGAGCGCCGCCGCATCGTTGTACGGAATGACCTTGGTCTCGGCGAGCACCCCGGGCGTGATGCCCGCCGTTGCCGGAATGGGCGTCGGGTTGTCGGCTGGGCCGGCGACATCGAGCGACGGCTTCATCGAGATCATCACCTCGTCGTGGTGGCCGTGATAGCCGCCCTCGACCTTGACGATCTTGTTCCGCCCCGTGATGCCGCGAGCAACGCGAATGGCATCCATCGTGGCTTCCGTGCCGGAGTTCGTGAACCGCCACATCGGCAGGTTGTAGCGAGCTGCCAGGAGCTCGGCGACTTCGGCGTTCATCTCGCAGGGAGTAACGAACAGCGTGCCGTTGTCCATCTGCAGTTCGACCGCCGCGCGCACCGCTGGATGGCAATGCCCGGTGAACAGGGCGCCGTAGCCCATGTCGTAGTCGACGTAACGGTTGCCGTCGACGTCTTCCATCCAGCCGGCCTGCGCACGACGGACGACGATGGGGTGGGGATCGTATGCCTGGAAGCTCGACGGCACGCCGAGTGGCATCACCTTGCGGGCCCGCTCGGTTGCAATCTGGGAACCCTTGGTGCGCTCGATGTACGTGCGCAGCTCTCGCTGGGTAATGGCCTTTGCCCGTTCGGCAAGTTCACGCGTGGGAATGCTTTCCGTCGCGCTCATCCTGATCTCCTTCGGATTTCGTTCCCCTGAGCCTAGCTCACCACGGAATCCGTTGTGAACGACAACCGCGACGACGGCCGCCGTGAGGCGCTGACCTGCAAGGGGCGCCCGAAAGATGGGTGGAAATCCGCCCGAGGTCTGGCACACTACGTGCCCTACATGGTGGCCGTAGCTCAGTTGGTAGAGCATCAGTTTGTGGTACTGAGGGTCGCGGGTTCGAAACCCGTCGGTCACCCCAAGGCAGCAGGTGGGGAGCACGAAGGTGCCCCCTACACTGCTCGCCTGCTGCGCCTCTAGCTCAACGGCAGAGCAACGGACTCTTAATCCGCAGGTTCTGGGTTCGAAACCCAGGGGGCGCACCACGAGGGAGGGCTTCGGCCCTCCCTTCGTCGTTCTCCGGTCAGGGCACCAACACCGTCTTGCCCACCACGCGTCGCTCCACCTGGTCGGTGAGCGCCTCTGCCACGTCGGCCAATGGGTACGACCGCGGTTGCACCGGGTGCAATTCGCCACGGCCTACCGCAGCGATCACGTCGGCGAGCATCGAGGCGTTCTCCGCAGCGTGGGTGATGGTCCAGCCACCCCAGTCGACACCGGTGACGCGCCGGTTGCGCAGCAGCACCTGGTTGGCAGGCAACTTGGGTATCTCGCCCGAGGCAAAACCGATCACCAGTAGTTGGCC
>CANHST010000186.1 GCA_947463235.1 Acidimicrobiaceae bacterium | reverse complement strand
TGCTGTGGTCGCTGCTGCCCGTGCTCGTGGCCGTACGCATCTCGTTCAACAGCGGCAAGAGTCGCTCGTCGTTCCAGGCTCCGTCGTTCCGCTGGTACTGGGGCGACCCGGTGTCGTCGGTGTGGCACGACGACTCCCTACACACGGCCATGCTCAACACCCTGCAGCTCGCGGCGTTGTGCATGCTGATCGCCACACCGCTCGGAGTGGCGATGGCCATCGGACTGCATCGGTGGCGCGGCAAGGTGTCGAACGCCGCAAACGGGCTGATGCTGGTGCCCATCGTGACGCCGGAGATCGTGTTCGGCGTGGCGCTGTTTCTGGTGTTCACGCAGATGTACACCGGTGTGCCGTCAGGCATGTCCCGACAGCTCATCGGCCACATCACCTTCACCATGAGCTTTGTGGTGGTCATCGTGCGCGGCCGGCTGCAGGCCATCGGCGCCCAGTACGAGGAAGCAGCTCGCGACCTCGGCGCCACCCGGCTGCAGGCCATTCGATTGGTGCTGCTGCCCCTGCTCTCCCCCGCCATCTTCGCCAGTGTGATGGTGGTGTTCGCCACCTCGGTCGACGACTTCGTGATCTCGTCGTTCCTCACCACAGGAGCGTCCACCGACACGGTGCCGGTGAAGATCTACTCGGCAGCTCGCGGTAGTTCCACACCGGCAGTGAACGCCCTGGCCACCGTGATGCTGATCTTCACGCTCTTGGCGGTGGCGTTGGCAGGGTTGGCGATGAAGCGAATGAGCAAGAAGAGCGGCGACGCTGCAGCCGGAGCCGCTGGCGGCCTGGCTGGCCTCAGCGGATGACGACCGACGTCGACGTGGTGGTCGTCGGCGCCGGTTTCAGCGGGCTCACCGCTGCAGCCGCGCTGGTGGCGGCAGGGCGCAGCGTGACCGTGCTCGAGGCTCGCAGGCGCGTAGGTGGCCGAGTGGAGAGCATGCTCGACGGCCTCGGCCGCCGAGTCGACAGTGGCGGCCAGTACCTGGCCGATGAGATGTACGCCATCCGCGCGCTCGCCGAGCGCTTCGGCGCATCGCTGGTGCGTAACGAGTCGCCAGGCGACAGCATCACGTTGCCGAAGGAATGCCACGACGAGTGGGACCGCGCCGAGCAGCTCTACGAAGGGCTGCGCGACCTTCCCCATGCCGGCCCGCACGTCGCGTTCGACGCATGGGTGGAAGGTCTCGAGGCGTCGGAGTGCACGAAGGCCGCCATCCGGTCCTGCACCGACGGGCAGATGTGCCTCGACCATCGCACGCTCGGCCTCGCCCATGTCGCCCACCAGTTGGAGCGCACACCGCCGCTTGCGGCGGAACTCCAGTACTCGATCGAGGGCACGATGCATGCGCTTGCCGAACGGCTCGCTGCATCGCTGGGTGATCGCGTGCACCTCGGCACCGCGGTGCATCGCATCGAACGAGACGAAGGCGGCGCCGCGGTGCATACCGACGGCGCGGTTGTCCGCTGCCGCCAGGTGGTGATGGCGGTCCCGCCCACCGCTGCAGCGCGACTGACCTTCGATCCGCCACTCCCCCAACATCTCGCGGATGCGCTGTCCAGCTTTCGTGCTGGCGACGTGACCAAGATCCTGGTGCGCTACCCACAGCCGTTCTGGCACGCCCGCGGTCTCGATGGCACGGTGCGATTCAACGACCCGTGCGGGTTGTACGTCTCCGATGCATCGGCGAGCGATGCGCACGCGCTGGTGATGTTCGTCGGCGGTCCACTCGCGGCTGCATGGCGTGGGCTGGGCGAGGCAGGGCGCAAGCAGCGTGCGGTGCACCACTTGGTGCAGGCATTCGGCGACGACGCAGCTCGACCCATTGATGTGCTGGTGCGGGACTGGCCGCCCGACGAATGGGGCGGCGGCGGCTACTGCCAGTTCGTCACCGGACTCGGCGAGCCGACGCAGATCGACACGCTGATGTCGGGGACCGACTGCGTGCAGTTCGCATCGACCGAACTTGCCGAACTCTTCCCCGGCTACATCGAGGGTGCGGTGCATGCCGGCAGCCGAGCCGCACAGCGCACGATCGACATCCTCGACGGCCCACCTCCCACCCCGGATCTGAAAGAGTGAACACGATGAGTACCACCACTGTCCCCCGCTTCGTTCGCGCTGACGGCCCCGACAAGGTGACCGGTAGCGGGCGCTACACGGCCGACCTCACGCTCACCGGCACGCTGGTGGCGAAGTTCAAGTACGCCGAGGTGAGCCACGCGCGCATCGTGCGTCTCGACGTGTCGGCAGCGCGGGCCATCCCCGGCGTGTTCGCCGTCCTCACCCAGGACGACGTGCCCGACGTGCGGTTCGGTCCGTTCGTGCAAGACCGCACGCTGTTCGCCCGCGACGTGGTGCGCTTCGAGGGCGAGATCGTCGCCGCCGTCGCCGCGATCGACGTGCCCACCGCGCAACGCGCGCTGAACGCCATCGTGGTGGAGTACGCCCCGCTTCCCGTGGTGAACGACATCGAGGAGGCGCTGGCATCGGATTCGCCGCTGGTCCATGAGGGCTGGTCGCAGTACGGCGCAGCCGACGTGCTGGTGCGCGAGCGCAACGACGCATCGTTCGCCTCCATCGCCAAGGGCGACGTGGAGCGCGGACTGGCCGAGGCCGACACCGTGGTGCACAGCCGCTACGTGGCGGATGGCTGCCACGCTGCCCCGATCGAACCGCGCGCCGTAGTGGCGCAGTGGGAGGGCAACAAGGTCACCATCTGGACCACCACCCAAGTGCCCTTCGACGCGCGCGCCGGTGTGTGCGAAACGCTGGAGATGCCGGCCAGTCGAGTGCGCATCATCGTGCCGCACCTCGGCGGTGGCTTCGGCGGCAAGTGTGGCTTCCACTACGAAGCACACGTGGCTGCGCTGGCGAAGGCCACGAAGCGCCCAGTGCGTCTGGTCTTCAGCCGCCGCGAAGAGTTCATTGCCCCCGACCGCCGTCGCGAAGGCATCGTCTTCGACTTCGAGACCGGCGTGAAGGCCGACGGCACCATCGTGGCGCGCAAGGTGTGGCTGGCCATCGACAACGGCGCGTACACGGCCGATGCGGGCTTCTTCAGCCAACTCGCGGCGATGCACGCACTCGGGCCGTACCAGGTGCCCAATGCCCTCGCCGAGGCCCACCTCGTGTACACGAACCATCAACCGTCGGGCTCGGTGCGCGCCCCAACCGCTCCGCAGACCTGCTGGGCGCTCGAGAGCCACACCGACGAGGTGGCGAAGGCCATCGGCATGGACCCGGTGGCGTTCCGCATCAAGAACGCCGTTGCCACCGGCAAGGAAGGGCCCAGCGGCCAGGTCTACGACGAGATCGGCCTGGTCGATTGCATCGAGGCCGCCACCGCTCGTGCTGGCTACGGCGACGACCTTCCCGACGATGAAGCCATCGGTGTGGCCATCGGTTGGTGGCCCAGCTTCTCGGCAGCGTCCGGCGCCTACGTGAAGATCGATGGTGACGGCAGTGGCCAGATCATCACCGGCGCCCAGGAATGCGGTACCGGTGCCGTGATGACGCTGCGGCAGCTGGTGGCCGACGAACTCGGCATGCAGCCCGAGGATTTCGAACTCGTCTACCAAGACACCAGCGCCGCGCCGTACGACATGGGTGCCACCGGTTCGCAGACCCTGTTCAACAACGGTCGAGCGGCCATCGCCGCGGCCGGGCAGATCGCGGAGCAACTGAAGCAGCTGGCCGCCGACATGCTGGAGGCCAGCCCGGCCGACATCGTGCTCGCCGACGGGGCTGCATCCGTGGCCGGCACGCCGTCGCGTTCCGTGCCCATCGCCGAACTGGCTGGCATCGCCGCCGGCGGCGAACTCCTCATCGGGCACGGTTCGGGAGTGCCGCCGACGGTCCAGGAGGTGTCGGGCGCGATGTGTATCGGCGACGTGGGCATGACCGCCTGGGTGGCCCCGCAGTTCTCGTGCCACGCCGTCCGCGTGAAACTCGACAAGGACACCGGCGTCGCTCGCGTGCTTCACGTCAGCACCGCACACGACTCCGGCACGATCATCAACCGGATCGGCGCCACCGGCCAGGTGGAGGGCGGCGTGATGATGGGCATCGGCCAAGCGCTCACCGAAGGCACCCGCTACAACGACGAGGGCCAGCAGCGCAACGCAGCGCTACTGGAGTACAAGCTGCAGACCTGCGCCGATGCGCCGCCGATCGACATCCACTTCGTGGAGATCAACACACCGAACGCGGGCCCGCGTGGCGCAAAGGGCCTCGCCGAAGCTCCGAACGTGGCCACTGCGGCAGCGATCGCCAACGCCATCGCCAAGATCGCGGGTACGCCGATCCGGCAGCTGCCGATGACCGCTGAGCGAGTGTGGGAGACCATGAATACCGAAGGGAGCCCGGCGTGAGTTTCACCATCGCCACCACCATCGATGAGGCACTGCAGGCGCTCGCTACCGGGGCACGCCCCGTGGCCGGTGGCAGCGACCTCGTGGTGGGTGCCCGGCACGGGAAGGCTCCCCTGCCCGAACACCTCGTTGCCATCGACCGCATCAGCGAACTGCAGTGCATCGACGTCACGGATCTGGGCGTCTGCATCGGTGCTGGTGTGAACCACCACATCATCGAGCACCACCCGCTGCTGTCGAACGCATTCGCCGGTCTCAGCGACGGCAGTGCCCTGGTCGGCTCGCCCTCTACTCGAAACGTGGGCACGCTGGGCGGCAACGTGATGAACTCGTCCCCCGCCATGGACACCGGTTCCCCACTGATGGTGTTGGGCGCCGAGGCAGAGTTGCGTTCACTCCGCGGTAGCCGCCGGGTCGGCATGGCCGATCTCTGGACCGGCCCCGGGCGCCACAGCGCAGAGGCCGACGAGTTGTGCGTAGCCATCCACATCGCCATGCCGGCATCACGCAGCAACAGTGCGTATCTGCGACTCGAGTACCGACGGTCGATGGAGATCGCGGTGGTCGGCGCGGCAGCCGCGGTCACCATTGCCGACGACGGTTCGGTGAGCGCGGTGCGCGTGGCCCTCACCGCCGTGGCACCCACCATCATCGAAGTCACTGGCATCGGCTTGGGCAGCGTTGCCGAAGTGGCGGCGGCCGCTGCGGCAGCCGCCAGCGAACAGGCCCGCCCCATCAGCGATGTGCGCGCGAGCGACAAGTACCGCCGCCACACCGTTGGCGTCATGGCCCGTCGCGCCGTCGAGGCTGCCGCCCGCCGTGCCCTCGGCGAACCCGTATCCGTCCCTGTCAACCGCGCCGCCGGCATCGGAGCAGCATCATGAGCGACATCGTCAACTACCACCTCACCGTGAACGGCGTGGACTATCCCGTCAACGCGGCGCAGGGACGCAACCTGCTCAGCGTCATCCGCACCGAAGTCGGACTCACCGGCACCAAGGAGGGCTGTGACGATTGCGAGTGCGGCGCCTGCATGGTGCTCCTCGATGGCCAGCCGGTGAACTCGTGCAGCTTCCTCGCCGTGCAGGCGCAGGGCCGAGCCGTCACGACGGTGGAAGGCCTACAGCAGGGCGACGAGATGCACCCGCTCCAGCGCAACATCCTCGAAGAGGGTGGCGTGCAATGCGGGTTCTGCACCCCGGGCATGCTCCTGTCCGCCACGGCACTCCTCGAGCGCAACCCTTCCCCCACCGAGGAAGAGGTGCGCATCGGTCTGTCGGGCAACCTGTGCCGCTGCACCGGCTACGCCAAGATCGTTGCGGCCGTACAGCGCACCGCCGCCGAACTCCACCCCTGAGCCCCCAACCCGGGGCCGCCCCGGCCCGCCGACCTGGCCCCGGCCCGCCGACCTGGCCCCGGCCCGCCGCCGACCTGGCAGACCGGTGGCACGTTTCCCACCCACGGGCGCGAAATGCGCCACACCTGGCAGTTTTCCCACCCGTGGGTGCCTTGTGAGCCGTGAATGGCGTGTTTCCCACCCAACCCGGGGCGCGGGCCGGGCGCTGCGCGGGCGCGGGGCGGGCGCGGGGCGGGCGCGGTCTGGGCGTGGGTCAGGGGGTGAGGTGGTCGAGCACCGTGAGCGCGATGGCTTGGTCGAGCACAGCGAGGTTGTCGTCCCATCGACCCGGCCAGGTGCTCTGCTGC
>CANHST010000185.1 GCA_947463235.1 Acidimicrobiaceae bacterium | reverse complement strand
CACCGCCCAGTCGTGGAAGCCTTGCCGGTCGCGCGCGGAGGTCAGGTTCATCACCGTGAAAGGCGCCACGCACGCCTGGATGGGTCACCCAGGCCGATCCTCGGCGGCGGCGGCGTATGTGGGTGTGCCGTATCCGCGCCTCGACGCGAGCCGAGCCCTTCTCTCGTTTCTGCTCACGAAGTCGAAGTAGGCCCACCCGGCCAGCAACCGCCCACCTACAGCGCCAGCAGACGCTCCTCGAACGGATAGTCGTTCATCACCTCGACACCGGTTTCGGTGATGAGGAGTTGGTCCTCCAACTTCACTCCCTGCCCGCTGCGTTCGGAGCCGATGTAGCTCTCCACGCAGAAGACCATGCCCGGCTCGAATGCATCGTCCAGCGGGTACGGCACACCTGGCGTGTAGAACGGGAGATTCGGATACTCGCCGATCATTCCGAGACCATGACCAATGCAGTAGTAGCGACTCGACCGATGTTCTTCCGGAACCACCCATGCGTTGCGAGCTACTTCCTCGAACGACGCTCCTGGACCGATCAGTGACACGTTGTGCTGAAGTTGCTCATGCGCACGCCGATACAGATCCCGCTGCTCCGGGCGGCCCGGTCCATCACCGGCGAGGAAGGTTCGGGAGAAGTCGACAGAACAACTCTCGAAGGCCATCGCATCGGTGTCGAGGCAGACCAGATCGCCATCCTGAATCACCCTGGTGCCGCACTCCTGAAAGTACGGGAACGTGTTCGGGCCGCTTTCCAGCAAGCGCGTGACCACCATCTCCCCGTGCCCCGCGACGAGTGCTCCGATGAAGATGCTCCAGATCTCGTTCTCCGTCATCCCCGGGCGAAGCTCCGCCTCCATCTGCTGAACGGCACCCACGGTCCGACGAACCGCTTCGCGCATGTAGGTGATCTCCAACGGCAGCTTCACCCGTCGTGTACGGCTCATCGGCACGTCGGCATCGGAGATCCTGAAGCCCTTCTTCCGCAGCGCATCCACGGCGGCAAACGGAATGCTGTCGACGGCCAAGGCGCTGATGTCGCCCATCTGCTCCCGCACCAGCGCCGCAATCTCGTTCGCCATCGATTCCACTTCGGCAGCGAGGAAACCGTTGCTGCTCACATGGCTCAACCCATGCGCTGTGCGCACCTCATCGACGGTCGGCAGGTCGACGGCAAGATGCTCGCCACCGAGGTAATCGAACAGGATCGTCGGCCCATCGGCAAACACCAGCAAGTACCGCGCAGGGACACAGAGGTTGAACACGCTCATGTTCGATGCCCCGGTGATGTATCGGATGTTGAACGGATCGCGTAGCAACATCACCGGCACGTCGAGCGACGACATGAACCGTCGCGTGTTCGCCAAACGCTGCAGGTATAGCTCGTGCCGTGTGGATGTGCTGTCGAGATCGAGACGAGCGGCGAGGTCGAATGCCATGAGCGAAGAGTAACCAGCGCAGGGAACAGGCACTCGGTGTCGCCGTTCTTGTCGCTGCCGTATCACCAGTGATGATGGTCCACCCGCGCCAGGCACGAGCTTTGTGTCAGCAATTCTTTCCGGCCGACCCGGAAGAACTGATCACACAGACAGCGTGTCTGCGCAGAACTCAGGCCTTCTTTAGATCGGTGACCAAGCCTTCGCTGGCCTCGACAAGTTTGTGGGCTCGATGCCGAACACGTCGTGCCACGTGCCCGCTGCGGCCCACACCTCGTCGTACTGCCGGAGGTCGGGGTCGATGAAGATGCGCAGGTGGGTCTTGTGGCCGAACGGCAGCACGCCACCGTTGGCTTGTGAATCCGAACGACGACCCGTTCGCCGACATCGACCGCAAGATTGCCGATTCGTCGAGGGGTTTCATCGTGATGGTCGAACGTGACGACATCGTCGGCACCGTGATGGTCGGCCACGACGGGCACCGCGGCTGGATCAACTATCTCGGATGCCATCCAGACCACCGACGGCGTGGCGTCGCAACCGCACTCATGGCCGAGGCCCAACGGCTTCTCCTTGAGCGCGGATGCCCGAAGATCAACCTTCAGGTGCGTGAGAGCAACGAATCCGCTCATCGCTTCCACGAGAGCCTCGGCTACGCGAACGACGACGTGACATCGTTCGGCCCTCGTCTTGCGCGCGACAACTGACGGCGACCCTGTCACACCCTGGGGTTAGCCTGTCCCTATGGCTCGACGCGCCGACGACCTTGGACCCGCCATCGTGGTGGTGAACCCCAACGAGGACTGCTCCGCGGCCGCGGGTCGCAACGTCATCGACGAGGTTCTCGCCTCGCCGGTCGAGCCGTCCCCCGAATCGCTGCATGCAGCCGAGATCCTCCGCGAGCTCCGAGACGCCACGCAGTGACCCGCGTCGTCATCGACGCGTCGGCCGGCGCCGAAATCGTCACCGCCACCGCACGCGGGCGGGCACTCGCCCGCCTCCTCCCCGGCGATGCCGAACTCTGGGTGCCAGAGCACTTCTACGTGGAGGTGCTTGGCGTGCTCCGACATCAGTCGGTCGTCACCCACATCATCAGTCCCGACAGAGCAGAACTCGCCATCGACCGCCTTCGCCGCTGGCACCTCCGACAGGCGGCCATCGCACCCCTCGTGCTTCCAGCATGGTCACGTCGCCACAACATGTCGGCCGCCGACGCCGTGTATGTGGCGCTCGCCGAGCAACTCGGCGCTTCCTTGCTCACCGACGATCACCGGCTGATCCGCACACCGTCGTTTCCATCGGGTGTGACCGTCCTGCAGCTGCCGCTGCGATGAGCGTCAGCCGCGTTTCAGCTCCACGACCAAGCCCTCACTGGCCTCGACGAGCTTGTGGGGTTCGATGCCGAACACGTCATGCCACGTTCCGGCGGCGGCCCACACCTCGTCGTACTGCAGCAGGTCGGGGTCAATGAAGATGCGCAGGTGGGTCTTGTGACCGAATGGAGGCACGCCACGTCTGGTTTAAGCAACCCTTCAAGCGCCCGTTGTTGTCACACAAAGTCGTTGACGAAGACGACCTTGGTGGCTTGCATGGTCATGCCTTCGATCGCATCGCTGAACGGGACGACGGCATCAATCAACCAGGATGGGTCGAGCACGCCGTTTGACACCAAATCGAGCACGGGCCGTGCGGTCGCACATGCGTGGACACGCCCGATTTCGTAGCGGACGCCCTTCAGATACATGGCTTGCAACGGCACGTCTGCGTTCGACGTTGCACCACCCGAGACGCTCGTGCATACGCCGCAGGGTTCGACAGAACGCAGAGCAAAGTTCCGTCCCGCATCGAGCACGTTTGCATCGACCACGATCGGGAATCTCTGCTCGAGCTTGAGCGAATCCCAACGACCGTGCGCATCGATGACCTCGGCGCCGAGGGATGCCGCTGTTTCGAGTCGCGTCGCATCGTCATCGACATAGACCACTCGTTCTGACCCGAGAGCCCGCGCTGACATCACCGCATACAGCCCAACCGAGGGTGCAAGTCCGCCGACAACAAGCACCGGTGCACCTGGGCGTTCTTCCAGTGGGCCCGCGACACAGCGGAAGCCATCAGAGACGTTGTCGGGAATGCCCGCAGCGGCAATCGGGTCGATCCCGGGTGGCAATGGAATCAACATCACATCTGCCCACGGCACACGGACGAGTTCTGCGAGGGCACCGCCGAGGTCGACACCACCATGTGGTCCGAGACCAAATGCTGTTCCCGATGCCACGTTCTCGCAAGCGTTGGTGTGCCCTCGGCTGCACGGGGCACACGACATGCAACTCAGCTGGAACGGAACGATGACACGGTCTCCCGGGCTGAATCCGCCGACACGATCCCCCGTGGCTACCACCTCGCCGACCATCTCGTGTCCCATCACGAACGGGGCGGGCATCGGGTACAGGCCGATTGCGATGGCGGGGTCGAGATCGCACCGAGCCACAGCAAGTGGTCGCACGAGTGCGTCGCGCGGCTCCATCAGTTGTGGTGTGTCGATCTCTTCCCAGGCCAGGTCCATCGGCCCCCTGAACACCAAGGCGCGCATGCATTCCCCGCTTCACTATCATGACCATCATACACCCTAGTTATGAAGGTCGTCATATTCAAGTGAATCGACGCAACGTCCGCGAAGAGATGATCCAGGGGGCGATCGGCCTGCTCGCCGAACGCGGGGTTCAAGGCACCTCGTTCGCCGTGGTGACCGAGGCGACCAACACGCCGAGAGGATCCATCTACCACCACTTCCCGGGCGGCAAGAACGAACTCATCGAGAAAGCGGTGGATTCGATCGGCGCACTCGTCACGGCACTGATCGGCGCCGTCGATGCCGCAACACCAGCCGACGTCGTTGAAGTCTTCTTCGAGAGTTGGCGCTCCGTTCTGCGTGCCAGCAACTTCGACGGCAACTGCGCCGTCGCCAACACCGCCATAGGCGCCGGAGAAGACGACTCCCTGAGGGTCGCGTCGCAACAAGTCTTCGAGAAGTGGCACAGTTCGTTGACGAGCGCATTCATCCGAAGTGGTGCCGACACGGCACAGGCGAGTGACTATGCCGCTGTCTGCATCGCGGGCGCTGAAGGCGCACTCATCATGGGACGAGCATCCCGAGACGACTCGGTGTTCGATGCCCTCTCCCGACAACTGAAGTTGCTGGTCAGCGCTTCAGGTCGGTGACCAATCCTTCGCTCGCTTCCACGAGCTTGTGCGGCTCGATGCCGAACACGTCGTGCCAGGTGCCGGCAGCTGCCCACGCCTCCTCGTACTGCAGCAGGTCGGGGTCGATGAAGATGCGCAGGTGGGTCTTGTGGCCGAACGGCGGCACGCCACGTTTGGGTTTGAAAACCCTCGGTTACCGGAAGCCATCCACCTCATGCGACACTGCGGACATGACTGCTCTGGGCTACGTCGGCGCCATCATCTCCATCGCGGCCGGATGTCTCGGGCTCATCTGGCCGAAGCACGTCAGCCAAACGATCGGGCTTCAGATTCCTGGACGGCTTGGGACATCTGAGGTGCGCGCCACGTATGGCGGACTCTTCATCGGGGCAGGAACTGCAGTCGCGCTCATTGGCAACAGTGACGCCGCGCTCGTGCTCGGAGCCGCGTGGGCTGGGGCATCCGTTGCACGGGCAATCTCCTTCGTGATCGACGCATCACGATCAAAGGAGAATATCGCAGGCCTCCTCATCGAAGGCGTGATGGCAGCGCTGTTGATTCTCGCCTGAGTAATCAGCCGCGCTTCAAGTCGGTAACGAGGCCTTCACTGGCCTCCACCAACTTGTGGGGCTCGATGCCGAACACGTCGTGCCAGGTGCCGGCAGCTGCCCACACCTCCTCGTACTGCAGCAGGTCGGGGTCGACGAAGATGCGCAGGTGGCTCTTGTGGCCGAACTGCGGCACGCCACCGTTGGCCTGTGAATCCCGTTGCTCCGTTTCCCGTCACGAAGTTGGTTGCCCTGCCCGTGCGAGCATCCCGGCGAGGTCCGGCCTGATCGGCATTGGCTCGATCGCCGAAACATTGGCCCGCCCCGTGTTTCCCACGGGGTACTTGCCCACCGTCGACAGAGGTCCGCCGACCAGGAGACGAAGCAACTGTCCCCGCACTTCACGTGAATCTCGCGTTCGCCATCCGGCTGCAAGCATGGCGGCGTGCACTCGCACATGCGGCCACGCCCAGGGTTGGCTGAGGACGTGCGCATCCTCGAGCAGCGACCAGCATCGACCGGGGTCACCAGAGCGTCGGGCGGACCGCGCAGCAATCAGGTTGGTCGGGATCTGCCCCCGAATCTCGTCGGTCATCTTCCTCATGACTTCATTCCCTTCGCCACGACGCGCCAGCGCCGTTGGCGCGTTCGATAGAACCAGCGGGCATACAGACCAACGACCGCCGTCATGATCCCTGCTTCGATCTCGATTCGGTCGCGATACAAGCAGTTGGCATGATCGATCGGTGTGATCACGATGTCGTGGTTCCACGTCCTGATCACACCTCCGAACTCGCGGCTACTCAGCACTCGCGCCGACTCATCGATCAGTTCGACGCGCGAGTGGTGTCTGGAGAACGGAACGAATCCGAACAAGAAGACCCACCCGACGACGGTTTCGCCTT
>CANHST010000184.1 GCA_947463235.1 Acidimicrobiaceae bacterium | reverse complement strand
CTGCGCCACCCGATGCGGCGCTCACTCTCACTGGGTACGGCGAGATGACCGGATCGGCAGAATCTCAGCGAAGGTGCAGCAACGGCAGCAGCAGCGCCACGTTGTCGGGCACGAACCGCTCGGTCGCCATCAACGACTGCAGGCCCGCTGCATCCACCCAGCGCACCTCGGCGATCTCGCCGTCGGTGAACGTGAACGGGCCGTCGTGCACGCAGCGGTAGCCGCGACCGATCAGGGCCACGGCGTCGTCGGCGAACCGGCCCTCCCCGAGGCACTCCATCGTCGTCACCTCGATACCCAACTCTTCGGCCAACTCGCGACGCGCCGCATCGTCGTACTCCTCGCCCGCCGCCACCACACCGCCTGCCGCGAGATCCCACATACCGGGCCACACATCTTTGGTATCGGCGCGTCGATGCACCAGCAGGCGAGCGTCGCTGCCGAACACGGCGATCGACACGGCCCGATGCTGCAATCGGTTGGCGCGCATCTCGGCGCGGGTGACGGTGTGGACGACTCGATCATCGTCGTCCACGACATCGACGAGTTCCGCCGACGGTTCGCCTGCCGAACCCTGCACACCGTCATGCCTAGCATGCGCCCATGGAGATCAGCACCCTGCGCGAAGAAGCCCGAGACCTGCTCGACGAGACGGTCGCTCTGCGTCGCACCCTGCACCAGTGGCCCGAGCTCGGCAACGATCTGCCGGTCACCCGTGAGAACGTGCTCAGCGCCCTCGACGGCCTGCCGCTCGACATCACGTTGCACGAGACCACCAGCGGCATTGCAGCGGTGCTCGATGGCGGCAAGCCCGGGCCCACGGTGCTGCTGCGTGGCGACATGGACGCACTGCCCATGCCCGAGGACACCGGCCTCGACTTCCAGTCGAAGGTGGAGGGCGCCATGCACGCCTGTGGCCACGACACCCACACCGCGATGCTGGTGGGTGCGGCCAAGCTGCTCAGCGCCCGACAGGCCGACTTGCCGGGCCGCGTGCTGTTCATGTTCCAGCCCGGCGAGGAGGGCTACGGCGGCGCACGATTCATGCTGGAGGAAGGCATCCTCGACCTCGGCGCTCGCGCTGACGGCTCCGAGTCGCCCATCACCGGTGCCTACGCGCTCCACATCACTGCCAACCTGCCGAGTGGCTGGATCGCCAGCAAGGGTGGCGCAGCGATGGCCTCAGCCGACCGGGTGATCATCACCGTCACCGGCCGCGGTGGGCATGCCAGCCAGCCGCACGCTGCACTCGACCCCATCCCGATCGCCTGCGAGATCGTGCAAGCGCTGCAGATGATGGTGACACGCACCATCGATGTGTTCGACCCCACCGTCGTCACGGTGGGCCGCATCACTGCCGGCACCACCAACAACGTCATCCCCGAAACCGCCGAGATCGAAGGCACCATCCGCGCCGTCAGCGAGCGCACGCGAGCCAAGGTGCGCGACGGTATTCGTCGGGTGGCCGAGGGTGTGGCGTCGGCCCACGATGCACAGGTCGACATCGCCTTCCGCGACGGCTACCCGGTCACCGTGAACAACCCGGGCTCCGCGCAGTTCTCGATGGACGTGGCCCGCGAGGTGCTCGGCGCCAATTCGGTCGTAGAGATGCCGAACCCCACGATGGGCGCCGAAGACTTCAGCTACGTGCTGAACCGCATTCCCGGCAGCATGATGTTCCTCGGCGGCACTCCGCACGACCGCGATCTGTCGAAGGCGGCACCCAACCACAGCAACCGGGTGTACTTCGACGAGAACGCCATGGTCGATGGCATGGCCGTCTACTCGGCCATGGCATTGCGTCACCTCACCAAGTCCTGAGACGACCCTGGCATAACACGACCCTGGCCTGAGACGACACCGGCCTGCAGGACTAGCGCAGGCGCAGCGTCACCAGTTCGAACGGCCGCAAGGTGATGGCCACGATGCCGTCGCTGGTCTCCAGCGCGTGATCGGGTTCTTCCAGCAGGTTGCAGACACGCGCATCGGTGATGCGCCACGGCAACCGCACCGTGGTGGCGGCCCGATCGCCACACGCCTCGTAGAGACGCACGATCACGTCGCCACTGCCGTCGTCGGCGGTCTTCACTGCGCTCACTTCCACACCTTCGCCGTCGAGGGTGACGAGCGGGGTTGGCAGCTCATCGCGGGCGCCGACTGCCACCGGGCGCAACGGCAGATTCAACGCCTCGGCCTGTTGCAGCACCTCGTGCAGGCCTGGCCCGTGGGGCAGCAGACTGATGGTGACGGAGTGCTGGCCATGATCCTGCGTGGGGTCCGGGTACTTCGCGGCACGCAACAGCGACACGCGAATCCCGCCATCCTGCACGCCGTGCCCGTAACGCCCATCGTTCAGCACGGCCACACCAAACGACGGCTCGCTGAGGTCCACATAGCGATGGGCACAGACCTCGAACTTCGCCGCGTCCCAGGAGTTGCTGGCGTGGGTCGGACGCATCACGTGGCCGAACTGGATGTCGCACGCTGCCTCGCGAGCGCGCACCGCCATCGGCACCATCAGGGTGAGCAATTGCTCGTCCTCGTGCCAGTCCATGTCGAAGGCCATGTCGATGCGCGGACTGTCTGCCCGCATCGTGACGCGCTGTGCGATGGACGACCGTCCGAAGGTGCGCACCACCTCCAACGTGGCCACCAGTGGGCCTTCGTCGAGCACCCGCACGCTCTGCACTCCACCGATCACCGAGCCCAGGCCGCGTGTCCATTCCTCCACGTCCCAGGCGTCGTAGTCCACCGGTTGGTCGGGTGCGAGCTCGAGCGTGATGCGCTCGCCTGCGGGCATCACTTCGCGGCCGGCCTTCACGTCGATGACCGACGTGATGTTGCCGTCGAGATCCCACGCAATCGCCACATGGCGGTTGGTGAACGAGTGCTCGGTCACCACGACCGCGTCCTCGACGGGTTGAGCCCTCAGATCGCCCAGTCCGCAGCCTGGCGCCGCGACCATCAAGGCGTGGGTGCCGTCGTGTAGCTCCTGTGTGTTGCCGCTGGGCAGCGGACCAGCCCACGCAATGACCTCCGAGCGCGCATGGGTGGCAGCGTTGGCCACCGACTGCTTCTGCGCCGCGAGCCGCTGCAGGGCCTGCGCGATCAGTACCTCGAGCCGTTCGGCCACGCGGGCGTGTGCCGCCTCACTGTCTTCGTAGACCCACGCAATGCTGGAGCCGGGAATGATGTCGTGGAACTGCTGCAGCAGTACTTCCTTCCACAGTTCGTCGAGTTCGTTCGTCACCTCGACCGGCACATCGCCGCCCGATGCCCACCACAGCTCGGCTTCGCGCAGGAGCGCTTCGCAACGGCGGTTGCCCACCTTGGTCTTGGCCTGGCTGGTGAGCGTGCCGCGGTGCATTTCGAAGTACAGCTCGCCGCTCCACACGGGCACGGGCGCGCCCTGCTCGATCTCCGCTTCCACCTTGTCGAAGAAGTCGTCGGTCGTGCCCATGGACAGCCGAGGTGCGCCGTCGATGTCGGCCAATCGACGGCCGCGCTCCACCATCTCGCGCGTCGGGCCACCACCACCGTTGCCGTGGCCATAGGGCATCAACGACCAGTCGCTCCAGCCATGCTCCTTGAAGTTCGTCGCGCTGAACACCATCTCCTCGCTCTTCACTTCGGCGTTGTAGGTGTCGACGGGCGGGAAGTGGGTGAGCACCTCCGAGCCGTCGAGGCCCTGCCATACGAAGGTGCTGTGCGGGAAGCGGTTCTGCTTGTTCCAGCTGAGCTTCTGGGTGATGAATCGGTCGCATCCTCCTGCGCGGAAGATCTGCGGCAGCGAAGCGGGATAGCCGAACACATCGGGAATCCACACCTCTTTGCAACGCATGCCGAACCGCGACTCGAAGTAACGCTGCCCGTGCACCAACTGCCGCACGATGCTCTCGCCGCTGGGCAGGTTCATGTCGGCTTCCACCCACATGCCGCCCACGGGCTGCCACTGGCCACGCTCCACTCGCTCCTTGATGCGCTGGAACACGGTGGGGTACTTCGTCTCCATCCAGTGGTACTGCACGGCCTGCGAGCACACGAACCGATACTCGGGGTATAGGTCCATCAACTGGGTCGCGGAGGCGAAGGTGCGCGCGCACTTGCGCACGGTCTCGCGAATGGGCCACAACCAAGCGCTGTCGATGTGCGCGTGGCCAACGCCGATCACGTGGTGCGCGCCATCGCGGGCATGCAAATCCAGTGCAGGAGCCAACGCGGCGCGAGCCGCAACAGCACTGCCGGCCACGTCGGCAACGTCGACGGAGTTGAACGCCTGCTCGAGTTGGCGCAGCAGTCGATGGCGACGCTTGTCGGTGGCTGGCAGCGCGGCCATCATGCCCAGCAGCACCTCCACATCGAGCAGCAGATGGAACACGTCGTCGTTGCGCAGCGCCAGCGACGCCTGGCGCAAGCGATAGAGCGGTTGGTCGCCCGCGGTCTTCAGCGTGCCGAGGTGGCCGAAGCGCGTGCCCATCCGAGGGAAGGCCGGGTTCGAGGCAGCTTCCACCACGATCTGCAACGGGCCTGCGGCAGCGGTGGGTAGGGGCAGACCGGTACGGCGCGGGTGGATGCCCTGCACGGGGAAGCCCTGCCCGTCGTCGCCCGGCAGCCACACGAGGCCCTCGCTCTGGAAACCCGCCGAGTCGGGGTGAAAGCCGAGGTCGATGATGGCTTCCAACTGCGACCCCACCCATTCGGCGGGCACGTCGGCGGTGAAGCGGAACCAGGTGGTGCCCCAGGGCCGGCTCCATTGGGCGCCGATATCGAACGGGCGGGCGCCGTGCGCCAGGCCTTCCATGGCATCCGAATAGGCGACCGGTTCGCCCGGCGCGTCCCATGCCTCCACCGTCATCGGCACGCTGGCCGAGTACATCGCCGGCAACAGGCGCTCACCGAGCTCGCGACGGATGCGTCGCTCCACCAAGACCGAATCGTCGTGCATGCCCGAGAGGCTAAGCGACGCGACCAAACCGGAGTTGGTGCCGCCGCACGGAAACCGCGCCCACCCCTAGGCCTCCCACCACCCTTGCCGCCGTTTGTGTCGCGGCCCCATCACCATCGCTGGTGGTCCAGCCGCGACACGTACGTGTCCACGTACGCGGCACCGCCGAACGGGAGCACCCACCGCAGTCGGGGCTAACGTCGCCGCACGATGGACGAGGCAACCGACAACCGCCCACTGGCAGGCGTACGCGTGCTCGATCTCACCCGGGTGCTCGCTGGCCCGCACGCTGGGCGGATGCTGCTGGACCTCGGCGCCGAGGTCATCAAGGTGGAGCCGCCCGAGGGCGACATCACCCGCACCACGTACCCACGGGTGAACAGCATCTCCAGCTACTTCGCCCAGCAGAACGCCGGCAAGCGCTGCGTCAGCATCGACATGGACCACGAGGCGGGCCGCGAGTTGGTGCGACAGTTGGCCGACCACTGCGACATCGTCATCGAGAACTTCCGGCCAGGCGTGATGGATCGCCTGGGCCTCGGCTACGACGTGCTGCGCGCCCGCAACCCGAAGATCATCTACGCGAGCGCCAGCGGCTACGGGCAGACCGGGCCCTGGGTGCATCGCCGCGCGTACGCGCCGGTGGTGGGCGCCGAGAGTGGGTTCACGATGGCCCAGGGCGACGCCCGCGGCGGCGAGTACGCGAACGACGCGCACAGCCACGCCGACGTCTACACCGCGCTGGAGCTCGGCGCTTCCGTGCTGGCGGCGCTGTTCCAACGCGAGCGCACCGGTCGCGGCGACCGCATCGACGTGTCGATGGCGCAGACGATGCTCTACGTGAACGAGCACGCCCACAACCACCTGTGGGACGACCCGGTTCCGGAGGGCGTCATCCGCAGTTTCCGGCCGATGGACTATCCGGTGCTCACCGCAGCCAACGGCGAGTGCGTCATCATCAGCGGCCACCCTGCCGAGAACAAGACGTTCGACTACTACATGATGTCGATCGGACGCGACGACCTCATCACCGACCCTCGATTCGCCGACACCGCCGGTCGTTTGGAGCACCTCGCAACCATCTTCGCGGCGATGGACGAATGGGCCAGCACTATGCCCGACGCTGATTCCATCGAGGTGGCGATGTCGGCCAACAAGCTGGCTGTGGGCAAGCTGCGTTCGGT
>CANHST010000183.1 GCA_947463235.1 Acidimicrobiaceae bacterium | reverse complement strand
GGTGAAGGGGTGGTGGCCAGGTCGCGGACGACCGGTGACCTCGTCGACACCGACGAACATCGGGAAGTCGACGACCCACAGGTAGCGGTACGGGCCCTCGAACACCGGCGGTCGGCCGATGTCGTTGCGAAGGGTGCCGAGCACCTCGCAGGCGGTGTCCCACTTGTCGGCCACGATGAGCAGCAGGTCGCCGGGCTGCGCCGAGAGCTTCTCGCGCAACGCGGCAGTCTCGGTCTCCGACAGGAACTTCGCCACGGGTGACTCGAACGTGCCGTCGGCGGCCACCTTCAACCACACCAGGCCCTTGGCGCCCATCTTCTTGGCCTTGTCGGTCATTGCGTCGAGCTTGTTGCGCCCGTACTCGTCGGCCTTGCCAGACGCGTTGATGCCCTTGATGGCGGCAGCGGCGGAGAACGCCTTGAACTCGGTGGCAGCAAAGACCTCGGTGAGTTCCTGCAGCTCCATGCCGAAGCGCAGGTCGGGCTTGTCGATACCGAAGCGGTTCATGGCCTCGTGCCACGTGATCTTCACGATCTCGCCGCCGGTGTCCTTGCCTGCGGCCTCGGCAGCAGCCAACACGGCGGCACCAATGGCGGTGTGCACGTCGTCCTGGTTCACGAAGCTCATCTCCGCGTCGAGCTGCATGAACTCGTACTGACGGTCGGCGCGCAGGTCTTCGTCGCGCAGGCAGCGCGCCAGCTGGTAGTAGCGGTCGATGCCGGCCACCATGAGCAGCTGCTTGAACAGCTGCGGGCTCTGCGGCAGCGCGTAGAACGAACCCGGCTGCTGGCGGCTCGGCACGATGAACTCGCGAGCACCTTCAGGGGTGCTGGGCACCAGCATCGGGGTCTCGACCTCGACAAAGCCCTGTGCTTCCATCGCACCGCGGATGGCGCTGTTCACGGCCGCACGCAGACGCAGGTTGCGCTGCATGCGCTCGCGACGGATGTCGAGGAAGCGGTACTGCAGGCGCGTGTTCTCGGCCACCTGATCGGCACGCTCGCTGATGGGGAACGGCGGCGCCTCGGCACCGTTGAGCACCTCCACCACGCAGTCCTGCAGTTCGATGCCACCCGTGGGGATGCGGCTGTTCACGTTCTCGGCCGGTCGTGCGGCGACGGTACCGGTGACCCGCAGCACGTACTCGGCACGCACGTCGACGGTGTTGTCGACCACGCACTGGGTGACGCCGCTGTGGTCGCGGAGGTCGACGAAGGCCAGCTTCTCGCCGTGTTCGCGGCGGGTGGCCACCCAGCCCGCCAACGTGACGGTCTGGCCGATCTGCTCGGGACGCAGCGCGCCGCACTGATGGGTACGCATGGACGTGGAGGTCATGACGTTGCTTTCCTGATGTGAAGGATGAGATCGGAGCGAGGAACCACTGCCTGGCCGCTCGCAGTATCGGGCCCGGCAGGTTCGGCTCGCAGCGGACGAATCACCACGGTGCCGGCCTCGACTTCGTTGGAACCGACGATGACGGCGAACGCAGCACCGCTGCGGTCGGCCACCTTCATCTGGCTCTTCATGCTGCGGTTCTCGTACGCCCGATCAGCGCTGAGGCCAGCAGCACGAAGCTCCGCGGTGATGCGCAGCGCCTCTGCGCCTCCGGTGGTGTCGACGACGAACACATCGACTGCGGGTGACGGCGCGGCGAACACGCCTTCGTCATCGCATGCCAGCAGGGTGCGGTCGAGGCCCATGGCAAAGCCGATGCCTGGGGTGGGCTTGCCACCAAGGGCCTCCACCAAACCGTCGTAGCGGCCACCGCCACCGAGAGCATTCTGTGCCGAGTCGAGCGTGCCGCCCTGATACTCGAACGTTGTGTGCCGGTAGTAGTCGAGACCGCGGACCAACTTGGGTTCAACGGTGAACGGAATGCCCAGCACCGACAGACCAGCCTGTACCGCAGCGAAGTGAGCTGCCGCCTTCTCGCTGTAGAAGTCGGCAATCTTCGGGGCGGAAGCCACGAGTGGAGCGTCCTGCTCGCGCTTGGAATCGAGCACGCGCAGCGGGTTCTTCTCGAGCGTGACCTTGCTCTCCGCGCTGAGCGCGTCGAGATTGGCCTCGAAATGAGCCTTCAACGCCTCTACATAGCGGGCCCGATCGTCGGGCTCGCCGAGCGAGTTCACGACGAGCTTCACCTGCTGCAGGCCGAGCGCCTTGTAGAACTCCCAGCCGAGGGCGATGATCTCCACGTCGAGGTTCGGGTCGTCGGCCCCGAGCACCTCGATGCCCACCTGGTCGAACTGCCGGTAGCGCCCACGCTGGGGCTTCTCGTACCGGAACATCGAGCCCGTGTACCAGATCTTCCACGGCACCTGCGGGCTGTGCTGCACGAAGGCTCGGCAGATGGAGGCCGTGAGTTCGGGCCGCAGCGCGATGTGACGACCGCCCTTGTCGACGAAGTCGTACATCTCTTTGCTCACCACATCGGTGGCATCGCCGATTCGCTGAAACACGCCGAGGTCTTCCAGCAGCGGCGACATCACCTGGCCGTACCCGCCGCTCTGCGCCACACGGGCGAAGACGTCCACGAACCGGCGCCAACGCGCAGATTCGGGGGGAAGGATGTCGCGCATCCCTGGGCTGGTCTGGAACTCCGGCACGGTGGTCAAGGCTACCGCCGGGCCTGCCCGCGGACCGGTGATGTTTCGGCTCAGGCGCCCTTGCCGGGCACCAGGCGGTAGGCGTCGTAGACGGAATCGATGTGCTTGATGGTGCGCAGCACCGATTCCAGGTGGCTGGGGTCGCCCATCTCGAACTCGAATCGCATCTTGGCAACCCGGTCACTGCCCGTGTGAGTGCTGCACGCGACGATGTTCACGTGCTGCTCGCTTAGTGAATTCGCCACGTCTCGCAGCAGTTTCGAGCGGTCGAGGGCCACCACTTCCACTGCGGCCCGGAACAGCGCCTTCGACTGGTCACCATCCCATTCCACATCGATGAGACGGGCGCTCTGCTCACTCATGAGGCTTTCGGCGTTGGCGCAGTCGGCGCGGTGCACCGACACGCCTCGACCGCGGGTGACGAAGCCGATGATCTGATCGCCCGGCACCGGGGTGCAGCATCGCGACAGCCGCACCAGCACGTCGTCGACGCCCTCTACATGCACGCCGACGTTGTTGTTCGGCCGGCGAGGGCCGGTGCGCGGCAGCACCGTGGACGGCAGCTGCTCCCCCACCCCATCGCTCTGGAGGTTGCGAGCCACCTTGCTGGCGATGGAACGCGCCGACACGTGTCCCTCGCCGATGGCAGCCAAGAGCGAATCCAGATCGGCGTACGAGGCCGCCTCGATCTCTTCGGCCAACGCGTCACTGGCCCAAATGCGCGTGACCGGCAACCCCTCGCGACGCAGTTCCTTCGTGAGCTCTTCGCGCCCGGTCTCGACCATGTCGTCGCGCCGCTCGCGTGAGAACCACTGCTTGATCTTGTTGCGGGCTCGCGGCGACTCCACGAACTGCAACCAGTCTTGGGTGGGGCCGGCGCTTTCGACCTTGGAGGTGAAGATCTCGCAGGTGTCGCCGCTCTTCATCTTGTGATGGAGCGGCACCAATCGCCCGTTCACCTTGGCCCCGATGCAGGCGTGGCCCACTTCGGTGTGCACTGCGTAGGCGAAATCGACCGCAGTAGCACCGACGGGAAGGGTGACCACCTTGCCCTTCGGCGTGAAGACGAAGACCTCGTCCTGCTCGAGGTCGGTCTTCAGGTTCTCCATGAAGGCGGCCGGATCGCTGATCTCGGCCTGCCAATCGATGATGCGGTTCAGCCAGTCGATCTCGGTGGAGGCACCAATGCCGTCCTTGTAGGCCCAGTGCGCCGCCACGCCCCATTCGGCCCGCTGGTGCATCTCGCGGGTGCGGATCTGCACCTCCACCACCTTGCCACCGGGTCCGATGACCGTGGTGTGCAAGCTCTGATAGAGGTTGAACTTCGGCATCGCGATGTAGTCCTTGAACCGACCCACCACCGGCTTGTAGCGGCCGTGGATGCAGCCCAACGCGGCGTAGCAGTCCTTCACGGAGTCGACGATCACGCGAATGGCGATCAGGTCGAAGATGTCGTCGAACTCACGACCCTTCTGCACCATCTTCTCGTAGATGCTCCAGAGGTGCTTGCCTCGGCCCGTCACATCGGCCGTGATGTTCAGTTCGAGCAGACGTGCCTGCACCTCGGCGATCGACTTCGCCAGGTAGACCTCGCGCTCGGGTGAACGGGTCCAGACCAGATGGTCGAGCTCGGCGTAGCGCTTGGGATACAGCGCAGCGAACGACAGGTCTTCGAGTTGCTGCTTCAGTTCCTGCATGCCGAGGCGGTGCGCCAGCGGCGCGTAGATCTCGAGTGTCTCGTGGGCGATGCGCTGCTGCTTTTCGGCTGGCATGGCGGCGATGGTGCGCATGTTGTGCAGACGATCGGCGAGCTTGATGATGAGCACGCGCAAGTCGCGTGCCATCGCCACCAGCATCTTGCGCATCGTGGCGGCCTGCTGGGCCTCCTTGCTGTCGAACTGGATGCGCTCGAGCTTGGTGACGCCATCCACGATCTGGGCCACCTCGGCACCGAAACCGCTCTCGACATCGGCCAGTGTGATCTCGGTGTCCTCCACGGCGTCGTGCAACAACGCCGCTGCCAACGAGATCTCGTCGAGTCCGAGGTCGGCCACGATCTGAGCGACAGCCAAGGGGTGGTTGATGTAGCTCTCACCGCTGCTGCGCTGCTGATGCCGGTGCGCTTCCTTCGCCGTCTCGTAGGCGCGGTTGATCATCGTCACCGACGCCTTCGGATGACGGCGACGGTATGCAGTGAGGAGCGGAGTCAGTTCCTCGGCCGTCGCGTTCTGATGGCGACGCCACGGCAGAACACGGTCGACCGCAGCCATCAGTAGAGCGCCAGGCTCTCGATGCGGTGGCCCGCAAGACGCTCGCGACCACCCAGCCCGCCAAGTTCGAGCAGGAACCCGAGGCCCACCACCACGCCACCAAGCGCTTCCACGAGCCGGCAGGTTGCCTCGGCGGTGCCACCGGTGGCGAGGACATCATCGACCACCAGAATGCGCTCGCCAGGGTGAATGGCGTCGCGATGCATCTCCAGTTTGTCGCGTCCGTATTCGAGCGAGTACTCCTCGCGCACCACAGCCCACGGCAGCTTGCCGGCCTTGCGCACCGGAATGAACGAGGCGTTCATGCAGTACGCCACCGGCGCAGCCACGATGAAACCTCGGGCTTCCATGCCGAGCACGCGATCGACCTCGAGGCCCTCGAAACGAGCCACGAGTTCGTCGATGCAGCGATGAAACCCGTCGGCATCGCCGAGCAGCGGAGTGATATCGCGGAAGGTCACACCCGGCGTCGGGTAGTCGGGGATGTCGCGGACCAGTTCAGTGATCCATTGACCGTTGGTCGCCATGGGTGAAGGGTATCCGGCCTGGTATCAGGCCCGGCGCTTCTTCTTGCGCGGGCGCGGAGTGTGCGTGAGCACCTCCGACGGGGTTTGCACCGCCTGAGGCACCAGCGCGTCCGTCGAGTCGGCCGACGACCGCTGACGACCGCCCTCACGGCGACTGCTCGGCGCACCACCGTGCACCAGACGCTCGAGTTCTGCACCCGTGGCATGGCGACCGCGCAGGGCCTTGTAGCGGGGCTCGCGCTCCTTGGTCATCGCTACCAACGGAGATGCCACGAAGATCGAGGAGTACGAGCCGGTGAGCAGGCCGATGAGCAGCGCCAAGGCGAACTCACGCAGCGTTGCAGCCCCGAGGATCCCCGAACCGAGCACCAGCAGTGACAGCACCGGCAGCACGGCTGCGATGCTGGTGTTCAGCGAACGCATGAGAACCTGGTTCATCGACACGTTGAGAATGTCGCCATACGGCATGCGGTAGCCCGCGTACCGATCCTGGTTCTCGTTGAGCTTGTCGAACACGACGATGGTGTCGTAGAGCGAGAAACCCAAGATCGTGAGGAACGCCACCACCGTTGCTGGCGTGACCTCGAAGCCGAGCAGCGAGTACACACCCACGCTCAGCAACACGTCGTGCAGCATTGCAGCGATGGCAGCAAGCGCCATACGCCATTCCAAACGCCAGGCGATGAAGAGCGACACCAGGATCATGAAGACGATGAGCGCCTTCACCGCCTTCTGCGTGAT
>CANHST010000182.1 GCA_947463235.1 Acidimicrobiaceae bacterium | reverse complement strand
TCTTCACGGGCAGCTTCATCGCCTGCTCCTCGGCATGCTGTCGTTGACGTGTACGCAGTTCGTCGGCCTGCACGCGCAACGTGTCGCTCACGGGCACGCCGAGTTGGTCGGCCTGCGACAGCGCCGACACGAACCCTCGTAGCTCGGGCAGGTCCACCCGTTCGGCCATGTTGGCCATCGCCGCACTGCGGCCCACACCGACACGCATTTCCTGCACCACGCGACGGAGTTCGTCGGTCAATGGTCCGACGCCCAGGCGGGTGATGCGCACCACGGCCGCATCGATACTGAGCCCGGCCCGCACCATCACCCCCAACTGGTCGATCATGTCGGCCAGCGCGCTGCGAACGGCCTCCTGGCGACGCTGCACCCTGCCGTCGAGCACGGCATTCGGAGCGAACCAACCGACGGCAACTCCGGCGAACACGAGCATCACGTTGAACGCCGACACCGAAGCGATCAGACGCAGCGCCGCAACGGCCCCCGCCACCATCGCCAGCAACAGCTTCACCGACAGCACGCGATCCACCGTCCAACCATCCTCCATGCCGGCGCGGCGAATCTTCACCGCCAGCGCCGCGGTGCGGCCGGCGGGCAACTGCCCCCGCAGTCGGGAGCCCACGCGTTCCAGCATCGGCACGACACGGTCGACGGCGCCCGGCACCAGGCTGACCGTACGTTGGTCGGCAGCGGAACCCAGGTCGACGACCGAACCGGGGCGTTTCCCCGACAGGCCCCACCACAGCACCCACCATGCGCTCACCACCGCCACGGACCCGAGAACGAGCAAGAGGTTCATTGGTGCAGGCTCCTCACGTGTGCAACTTCACGATGCGCCGCGTCCACACCCAGCCGACCAACAGCAGCAGCACGCCGCCGATCACCAGCAGTGGCCCGGGCGAATGGGTCATCGGCTCGAAGTAGCCGGGGCTGAGCACACTCAGCATCAGCACCAGGAACGGCGGGATGGCCGTGAGCAGTACCGCCGAGAGTCGCCCTTCGGCCGTGAGCGCCAGAATCTGTCGGCCCAGTCGCTGCCGCTCGCGCACCGTCTCGCCGACGCCGTCGAGAATGGCGGCCATCTCTCCACCCACTTCGTGGTTGATGCGCATCGCCTGCACGACCCATTCGAAGTCCTTGCTCTGCATGCGCTCCGCCGTGGACGCCAACGCATCCGACGTGTCGCGACCGATGCGGGTCTCGAACAGCACCCGCTTGAACTCGGCCGCAGCCGGATCGGAGGTCTGGTGCGCCACAGCATCGAGCGCCTGCGGCAGGCCATACCCGGACCGCAACAGGCTGACCATCAGGTGCAGCACATCGGGCAACTGCTCGTCGAACTGCCGACGTCGTCGAGTGGCACGGGAGTTCACGTACCACCGACCGAACAGTGATGCCCCGACCAAGCCCACCATGAAGCCCAGGACCCCATTGATCGTGGCGAGCGCCAGCCCTGCAACCACGCCCCCTGCAAGGCAGAGCACCACATACTCACCCGGTCGGATCTGTATGGCAGCCACGTCGAGCGCCGTCGCCAAGCCACCTCGCCGCCCACTCCGCGCCAGCACCCGATCGGCTAGGGCTTCGACCCGTGCCCCAAGCCGCGCAGAACGGCTCGACGACACCTGGTCGTTGCGCGCCACCGCCAACCGCACCACGCGCGGCGCGGCCGAAGAGGGGGACAACAGCACACCCACGATCAGCAGTGCTGCGAAGAACAGGACGGCACCGACGATGATCATCGCGACCAGCCTCCGATGGCCGCCGCATCGGGCCCATAGAGATCCGCAGGCAGCGTCACACCTGCCTCGACGAACTTGTCGGTGAACCCGGGCCGCACACCCGTGGGCAGTACCTTCCCGAGCGCGTGCCCTTCTGCGTCGAACCCGGCCGAGTGGTCGAAGGAGTAGATGTCGCCGGTGGTGATCGTTCCACCTTCCATACCCACCACCTCGCAGACCTGGGTGATGCGCCGCGATCCATCGCGGAACCGCTGCAGGTGCACCACGAGGTCGAGCGCCGACGAGATCTGTTCGCGAATGGCTCGGCTGGGAAGGTCCACACCGCTCATCAGCACCAGAGTCTCCAACCTCGACAGCGCATCGCGAGGGCTGTTGCAGTGCACGGTGCTCAGCGAGCCGTCGTGGCCCGTATTCATCGCCTGCAACATGTCCAACGCCTCAGGCCCACGCACCTCGCCCACGATGATGCGGTCGGGTCGCATGCGCAGCGCGTTGCGCACCAGGTCGCGCACCGTCACCTCGCCACGCCCCTCGATATTCGGCGGTCTGCTCTCCAGTCGCACCACGTGCGTTTGGTGCAACTGCAACTCCACCGCATCCTCAATGGTGACGATGCGCTCATCGTTGGGAATGAACCCGGAGAGCACGTTCAACAGCGTGGTCTTTCCGGTGCCGGTGCCGCCCGACACCAACACGTTCAGGCCCACCTCCACACACAGCTGCAGCATGTGCATCAGCTCCGGACTGGCCGTGCCGAATCGCACGAGGTCGTCGGCCTGATACGCATCGACGGCGAACTTGCGAATGGTCAGCGCCGGGCCGTCCACCGCCAGTGGGGCAATGACGGCGTTCACGCGCGACCCATCGGCGAGTCGGGCGTCCACCATCGGCGATGCCTCGTCGATCCGCCGACCCACGGCACCCACGATGCGGTCGATCACCCGGCGAAGGTGCTCCTGGCTCACGAAGCGTGCCTCGGTGACCAGGATCTTGCCGTCGCGCTCGATATAGATCGGGTTGGTGCTGTTCACCATGATCTCGTCGATCGTCGGGTCGGCCAGGAACGGCTCCACCGGGCCCAAGCCCACGACGTCGTTCATGATTTCCATCGCCAGGTGCTGCCGCTCCGCGGGCGACAGCGGTTCCTTGGCTTCCGCCATCAGGTCGGTGATCTCCTGGGCCACATACGCATCGAGTTGTTCGGTGGCGAAGGTGGCATCGAACAGTCGCGTGCCCAACCGTTGGAACAGCGCCTCGTGCACTCGTTGCTTGAACGCATTGCGAGCGTCGCCCACCGGAGCAGGCCGCAGTGGAGCGTGCCCGTTGGTGGGGTGGGAATCGCCGTTCGCCGCTTCCTTCAACCGTTCGGAGAGTTTCATCTCATCGCCTCCTCAGCGAGAAGGCCGGCTTGCGTTCGCCGGGCAGTCGAATCGGGTCGTCGGGCCGCGGCGTGAACCGCTGCGCGAACCCGACAATGCGTTGCGCCACGTTGGAGTCGGGCTCATCGAGCACCACGGCGTGTCCGTGGTTCATGCTCAGCGGCACCAACCGCGAGCTGGGCAACGCTGCATCCACCGGCATGCCGATGGCGGTCTCCACATCGCCCACTTCCAGCCCCACCCGCGTGTCGGCCCGGTTCAGCAGAAAGTGCCGCCGCTGCGCCACCATGCCCATGCGGTCGAGTGCGCTGATCTCCTTGGCCAAGCTGCGGATGCTGGCCACGTCCATGCTGGCCATCAGCACGCAATCGGTGGCGTGGTCGATGGCCGCCAATGCCCGTTCGTCCAAGCCCGCAGCGGTGTCCACCACCACGTACGCGAAGTCCGCGGCCAGCATCTCGATGATCTGCGCCACGAGTGCGTCGGACAACGCTTCACCCTCTTCCGGCGTTCCGGACCCCGCCAGCACGAACAGCCCCGAGCTGTCGTGCCGGGTGAGGAACATCTTCAGCGTCGTGCTGTCGAAGGTGGGCAGCGCGGTGAGTTGCCCCACGGTTCGATCGGGCACCAGACCCAGCACCGTGGCGATGTCGCCGAACACGCAATCGAGGTCGATCAACACGGTCTCGCCCGTGTTGGAACAGGCCAGCGACACCGCCAGGTTCGACGCCACCATCGTCTTGCCGCTACCACCCTTGGGCGACAGCACCACCACCACGCGACCGCGGCGGGATGACACCGTCCCGCCAGCAGTCGCTCGCGAGCTCTCCACACGCTCGCCGCGCTCCAACGCAGCGAGCAACGCAGCAGCCATCTCGGACGCCGCGCAGTCGGGCGAGACGATGTCGCGAACACCGTGCCGCGCTGCTGCCTGCCACAGCGTGGGTGTCGCCACCCGCAGCAGCACCACGCTCACTTCCGGCCGTATCTCGTCCAGCAGCATCGCCGTGTCCATCACCAACGTTTCCGGCACATCGACCGCCATGCACACCGCCAGCGCGCCGGTCTGTTCGATTGCTTCCACCATCGCAGGGGCCGACTGGGCGGCGACGAGATGCGTCACGTCGAAGGTCACGTCCTCTTCCGGCAACAGCAGCTCCCCATTCGGATCCGCCGACACGAAGCAGACGGTTCGCGTTCCTGCGCTCATCGTCGGGCCACCGTCACGTAGATGTCGGCGATCGTGAGCACACGAGTGCCGGTCTCGGTGGCGGATGCGCTCTCGCCCGTCAGCCACACCGTGCCGAACTCGGATGCGAACACCACCTGCTCGGCCTCGGCCGCAGTGACAGCGAGCGTCACCAGCAGTTGGTCGCCCGGCGCCTCGGCCACCGGCACCTGCACCGTGGTCTCGGTGCTGCCGCTGTCACCGCCCAGCGCGGCGCGGTCCAGCGCCGAGAACTGCACCGCCGTCACGAGCACCTTGTGGATGGTGAAGTGCGTCGTGTCGGAGGGTTGCCCCTCGAACGGTTGGAAGGAGAACAGCAGACCCACCGTGTCGCCCGCCACCAGCGCCCCGCCGACCGCACGTTCCGGGCTGAGTGCGACGGTCACCTCCTGCAACCCCTTCGGCACCTCCACCCGCACCAGAGCGTTGGCCGTCAGCAACCGCGCCGTCCGCAACTGGTCGCCCACCGCAAGGTCGATGCCGGCCACCATCGTCTGATCCAGCGTTGCCAGATCGGTCACCGCATCCGTCGCCACCAGTCGCTGCGGCACATCGGTCAGCGTGACCAAGGTGCTCATGTCGCCCACGGCAGTGCCCTTGGCGATCGCATGGTTCACCACGAGCACCTGCACCGGGTTCTGCCCCGCCACCGCATCGCTCTTCGCTGATTGCACGTACGCCACCAATGCCCAGGTGCCGCCCGCGGCGAGCACGATGGCCATGGTGATGCCGATGATCTGTCGTTTCATGACAAGCCCTCTCGAGTGCTGCATTCGGTTCGGCGGGCGTCAACCCACCATCTTCACGACCCTGGCTCCGTAGTCGCTCCCACCAAACGCATGCGCGTCGGTGGTGTAGCGAGTGAACGTTCCGAGCAGACAGGTGACGCTGTTCCCCTTTGCCAAGGGGCAGTCGAAGTTGCCCGGCCCGTGGTTGCTGCCCTGGAACTGGTAGCCCGTGATCCGGAAGCCCACGAACCCGGCCACGTGGTACTCGCCGTTCTTCCCGGAGCCTCGCTCGAGGTCGTACAGCGCAATCAGCACCTCGTTGTTCAGCCACGCATTCGGGTTGCATCCCTTCGGCAGCGAGTTGCCGGACTCGACCGCCACCCATGCCGCCGCAGCCACGGTGGTGACGCAGCTGTTGCTATTGAGGAAGCCGAACCCGCCCGGAAGATCCTGCCCCGACGGCGACGCCGTGCAGTGCCCCACACCGGGTTCGTTCTTGGCGCCGACGCCATGGAGATAGATGTACGTGGCCCCGGTGGGGAACGTGCCGTTGGCGATCGAGCCGCCCATGGCACTCCACTCGCAGACCGAGAAGGTGATCGGCAACACATCACCGGCACCGAGCGGACCCCATGCCGCAGTAGCGGATGCATGCACGGTCGCACCGGCCAGCGAATCCATCACCGGCCCCAGCACGAAGTCCACTTCGTTGCCGCCAAGGGGTGTTCTCGTCACGGTGTTGGCCCGCAACCATCCACTGGCACCGCTGGCACCCACCGGCGCCGGCGCAGTGCACGCCGTCAGCCCTGGCCCCACACCGCAGACGACCACCGAACTGGTGCCGTCCTTGGCGTTGCTGTCGGCGTACTGCTGGGCCAACCCAGGAGTGAGCACGCAGTTGCCGTTCGCGCAATCCTGCGCCACCGCCAACGCCGCAGCGTCGGCACCGTTCTGCAGCTGGCGCTTCTCCACATACAGCGCCCCGAGATCCACCACCAGCGCACCGATGCCCAGCAACGCCGTCATCAGCATCCCCACCAGCACCAGCACGGCGCCGCGGTCCTCAGTG
>CANHST010000181.1 GCA_947463235.1 Acidimicrobiaceae bacterium | reverse complement strand
GCGGCCACGTCGGCACCTTCGCCGCCGAGCAGGGCCAGACCGGCGAAGGCAGCGCGAGCGGCTTCAGGGGTCTGCTCCTCCAGCGGCGGATTGCCAGCGGAGGCAAGAAGATCGAGAACGTTCTGGGCGGCGGGATCGAGCGGCATGCCCGCAAGTTACTCAACCCACGGACGCCGGAATACGCTCCGGCCGTGGGATTCCGGGGACGACCATTGCGCGCTGCCATTGCCGCCCTCGTCGTGCTCCTGGCCGCGGCACCGTTCGCACCCGGCACGCACGCCGACGCCGACCCGGAGCAGCAACTCGCCGAGCGCTATGCGCCGCTCATCGACGTGCAAACCCAGGACACCGCGTGCGGCGAGGGCGAGCCGTACTCACCGGCTCCCGTGGAGGCCGTGCTCGGACAGGGAGCGGTACTGCTACGTGCCGCCGACGGCAGCGTGATCACCACCGGCCCGACCGCCGACGACCTGGCGGCAGCGCCCAGCGACGCATATCTCGATCTACCGGGCAATGCGCTCGATCCGGGTTGCAACTACGAGCAGTGGTTCGCCTCCACCGGTATGGCCGCACATCCCACCGTGTACGCCCGCGTGGCGAGCGAGGTGAGCCATCCCGGACGGGTGGTGGTGCAGTACTGGGTGTTCTGGGTCTACAACGACTGGAACGACCGCCATGAGGGCGACTGGGAGATGCTCCAGTTGGCGTTCGATGCCGCCGACGTTGCTGCGGCGCTGCGCACCGAACCCGTCGAGGTTGCGGTCGCCCAGCACGAGGGCAGCGAACGCCGCTCGTGGTCTCGGGTGAAGAAAGACGGCGACCATCCGGTGCTGTATCCCGGTACCGGTTCGCACGCCACCTACTACTCACCCAACCACTGGTTCGGAAAGAGCGCCGCTTCGGGCTTCGGCTGCGACGACACCCGCGGCCCGTCCACCCGCATCACGCCATCGGTGGTGATGCTGCCCGAGCAACCACCGACGAGCGGCGACTTCGCCTGGCTCGGTTTCCAAGGCCGTTGGGGCGAGCGACAGCCGACGTTCAACAACGGCCCCACCGGACCCATCACGAAGGACCAATGGGCGCGGCCGATCACCTGGATGGAGGAGGAAGGACGCGACGGCAGCGTCAGCCTCCCACCGCTGGGATCGCGGGTCACCGACTTCTTCTGCAGCGCCAGCAGAGCAGGCTCCATCCTGTTCATCCGACTCCTCGACCGCCCCTGGTTGGTGTTGTCCACGCTGTTGGCCGTGGTGCTACTGATCGTCGTCGGAGTGAAGCGAACGCTGTGGTCGCCCGACCTTCCTCTCCCGCTCGTGGCTCGGCGACGGAGCGGTCAGATTCTCCGAGGCGCGGCCCGTCTGCTGTTCGAACAGCGCCGGCGCTTCGCACCCATCATGTTCTTGATCCTGGCGGGCGGCGCCACCGCCACGCTCTTGCAGGCTGCCATTCTTCGCGTGTCATTTTTCGACGATCTCACCGACGTGGTGGGCCGAGGCAGCAGTGGCGGCGCCGTGCTGGCGCTCGCCGCTGGACTCGCTGTGTCCATACCCGTCGGCATCTACGCACACGCCGCCTCGGTGAAACTGGCCGGCGAACTGGATGCCGGCATCGACCCTCGGGGCATCCTGCAACGCACCTGGAGTTCCACCACGCTGCGTTCCACTGCCGCCGTCCTTCTGTTGTTCTCGTTCCTCGCGACGTTTCCTGTGGTCGCTGCACTGATTGCACTGCTGTGGGGTCTCGCTCCCAGCGTGAGCGACGCAGATCGCAGTGGCGTGATGGCCTCGTTCCGCCGTGCTCGACAGCTCGGAAAGGGACAACGGCTTCGAATGATGGGGATGATGTTGGCCGTGTTCTCGCTCGGCGTCTTCGCCGGTCCGTTCATCGGCACCATGGTCCTGCTCATCACGAACTCTTCGTTCGCCATCGTGAATCTGGTGTCGGCCACGATTACTTCGCTGACGCTGCCATGGATGGCCGTGTCACTGCGCCTGTTGCACGGCGATCGCGTGGCAGCCGCCGCAGAGGCTCAGCGGTCGTAGGTGGTGCGCTCGGGCAGCAGCGTCTCGTAGCGACGCCCGGTATGAGTGACCCACCAACGCTGACTCTTCTTCAGCTTCAGCGTGAGCGGCATCAACTTCTTGTCGTCCTCGAACATCTTCGTGGCAGCGGCTCGGTCGATGACCACCCCGGCCTCACGCCGCGCCGCCTCGATCGCAGGGTCCATCCACGCGTCGAGCCCTTCCTTGTGAAGGTTCGCCACCATGTCGCCGATGGCGCCTTCCGCGGTGGTGTAGCGGACAATCACCTTCAAGAGTTCTCGCTTCAGCACCGGCCGCAGCAGGGCTGGGTACTCACTGAGAAACCCGGTGGTGTCGAAGCGCAGATCCTTGCCGGTGTCGTCGAGGAGGAACGGCGAGGTGAAGTCCAGCTGATGTGCGTCGGTGCCGTCCCATATCCAGTTCGCGGCCTGCACATCGAAACCCACCCCCGGGCCCACCACTGCTGCGGTGTGACGAATGATGGCGACCAGCAGCGGATGGTCGGCGCTCGGCTCGGCCGAGCGCAGCACGTTCGTGCCCAACTGCGCAGGGTCGGCGACCGGCTGACCGTGGTACACCACTGCACTGCCGTCGGCGCGTTCGGTGATGTGCAGTTCGGTGGGCCACACCGGCACATTCGCAGCGCGCAGCAGATGCAGGTTGTGATCCACCACGCCGACGTACTGCTCGGCCAACGCACGCGAGCGGAAGGGCGGCACCCGCTTCAACGCATGCACCGGTTGATCGGCCGGCCAGCCCAGCACGATGCTGATCTCACCGTGGCCGAGGATGCGCAACCCGGTGGCGTCCTTCCGACGCACGGCCTCGCACACGGCAGCCTCCACGATCGAGAGATCGGGCAGCGCCACCGCGCTCATGGCTGCAGCACCATCCGGATGGCACATTCTGTGGTGTCGGCCTTGCGGAACAGTCGCCGGTACAGGTCGCTGAACACGAAGAACTTGGTCATCACCGAGTGCTTGCGATGGATGGCGGCACGCACCTCCTTCGCGGCGTCGCCCAGCAACACCTCGGCGGTGGCGTGCGTGACCGCGGAACCCTCCTTCACCTTGCCGCGCAGGTCGCACGGCTGCAGCGTGACGGCCGGGTTGTTGCGGATTCGCTTCACCTTGCCGGAACTCGCCTCGGTGGTGAACCCACACGAACCGTCAGGAAGCGCTGCGATCCAGATGGCGGTGGGCACACCCTCGCCGCTCTTGCGAAACGTGGTGAGCAACAGATAGGTCTCATCAGTGACAGGCACGGCACCACGCTAGGCCGGTAGCGTCGCCCAGGTGACGGACTCCACCCTTGGCCTCACCGCCGCCGAAGTTGCGGACCGCGTCGCTCGCGGTCTCGTGAACAACGTGCCCGAGGCACCCACCCGCACGGTCGCCCAGATCATCCGCGGCAACGTGCTCACCCCGATCAACTTGGTGGTGGGCGTACTCGCCGCGCTGGTCATTGCTGCCGGGTCGCCGAAGAACGCGTTGTTCGCCGGTGTCATCGTGTTCAACAGCGTCATCGGCATCTACCAAGAACTTCGCGCGAAGAAAGTGCTCGACCAGTTGAGCGTCATCAATGCCCCCAAGGCGCAGGCCGTGCGCGACGGGCAAGTGGTGGAACTGCAGGTTCACGAACTGGTGCAGGACGACGTGGTGGAGTTGCGCGCCGGGGTGCAGGTGGTGGCTGATGGTGTGATTCTCACCTACGACAATCTCGAGATCGACGAATCACTGCTCACCGGCGAGGCCGACCCAGTGGTGAAGGTTGATGGCTCCGACGTGCTCAGCGGCAGCGCCGTGGTGGCCGGCACCGGCCGGATGATGGTCACCAAGGTGGGCGCCGAGAACTACGCGGCGAAGCTGGCCGAAGAAGCTCGCCGATTCACGCTGGTGAACTCGCCGCTGCGCAACGACGTGAACCGCATCGTCGCCTGGGTGGGTTACGCCATCATCCCGGTTGGTCTGCTGCTGGCGAGCAGCCAGTTCTGGCGTCGCGACTCGGGGTGGCAGGAAGCCATCATCAGCACCGTGGCCGGCCTGGTGGGCATGGTGCCCGAAGGTCTCGTGCTGCTCACCAGCGTGGCGTTCTTTGCCGGCGTGGTGCGCTTGGCCAAGCGCCGCTGTCTGGTGCAGGAGATGCCGGCCATCGAGGTGCTCGCGCGCGTGGATGTGCTCTGCGCCGACAAGACCGGCACCATCACCGAGGGCGCCCTGCAAGTGTCGGCCGTGGAACCGCTCGCTGACGGAGCTTCGCTGGATCTGGATGCAGCCCTCGCCGCGCTGGCGCATCTCGACCCCGACCCCAACGCCACATCGAGCGCATTGAAGGCGTACTACCCCACCTCTCCCGGCTGGACGGTCACCGGCCGCGTCCCGTTCTCCTCCGCTCGCAAATGGAGCGCAATGAGCTTCACCGAACGCGGCAACTGGGTGCTCGGCGCACCTGAGAACGTGCTCGGGTCGGCCTTCGCGGGCGATCTGCGAGCGCAAGTTGAAGGCCACGCAGCCAGCGGTAGTCGCGTGCTGGTGCTGGCCACCGCCGACACCGCTCTCACCGATGGCGATGCGGCATTGCCTGCCGTGCAACCCGTTGGCCTGGTGCTGCTCGACGACATCGTGCGCGCCGATGCGCCCGACACCCTTCGCTACTTCGCCGAGCAAGGTGTCACGGTGAAGGTCATCAGCGGCGACAACAACGTCACGGTCGGCGCCGTCGCACGACGCGCCGGTCTGGCCGGCTGGGAATCCAACGTGAACGCCACCACGCTGCCCGCCGAGGACACCCCCGAGTTCGCCGAAGCGGTGGCGGCGAACACCGTGTTCGGCCGCGTCACCCCACACCAGAAGCGCGCCATGGTGAAGGCGCTGCAGGCACAGGGGCACACCGTGGCCATGACCGGCGACGGCGTGAACGACGTACTGGCGTTGAAGGACAGCGACTGCGGCATCGCCATGGCGTCGGGCAGCGAGGCCACCCGTAGCGTGGCGCAGTTGGTGCTGCTGGATTCCAACTTCTCCGCACTGCCGCCCGTGGTGTCCGAAGGTCGCCGCGTCATCAACAACATCGAGCGAGTCGCCAGCCTGTTCCTCGCCAAGACCGCGTACTCGGTGGTGCTGTCGCTGCTCACCGGCGTGTTCGCGCTGGCCTACCCACTGCAGCCCATTCACCTCACGCTGTTGAGTTGGCTCACCATCGGCACGCCCGCCTTCTTCCTCGCGCTGGAGGCGAACGATCAACGCGTGCAGGAGGGTTTCCTGCAGCGCGTGCTTGGCCGGGCCATTCCCGCCGGCGTGGTGATCGCTGCATCCACAATGGCGGTGTTCCAGATCGCCCAACTCGACCACAGCATCGATGCCGCTCACGCCCGCACGGTCGCTGTGCTGGTGGCCGGCCTGGTGGCGTTGATGAACCTCGCTCGTGTGTCCATGCCGCTCAACCACCTGCGCCGCATCCTGGTACTGGTGATGAGCGGGCTGTTCGCCGCAGCGTTCATCATCCCTACAGGACGACGCATCTTCGAACTGCCACTCACGGCCTGGTGGGCCTACGGCCTGGCCATCGCGTTCGCTGCACTTGCCTGGCCGCTGCTGGTTTTGGGCAGCCACGTCAGTGCATACGTGCACGACCGCCGCCTACACTCGCACCCATGAGCCATCTGTACGACCTCACCATGCGGTCCATCACCGGTGAGGATGTGAACCTCGCCGACTACCGCGGCAAGGCACTCCTCATCGTCAACGTCGCGAGTAATTGAGGCCTTACCGGCCAGTACGCAGGTCTGCGTACGCTCCACGACGAACTCTCCGACCAGGGCTTCAGTGTGCTCGCCTTCCCGTGCAACCAATTCGGTGCACAGGAACCCGGTACTGACGCAGAGATCCTGGAATTCGCCACCAGCAAGTACGGCGCTACGTTCCCGATGTTCTCCAAGATCGAGGTGAACGGCGAAGGTGCCTGCGAGCTGTACCAATGGCTGCGCGAGCAGACCGACGGTGCCGATGTGGCATGGAACTTCGAGAAGTTCATCATCGATCGCGAGGGCAACGTGTCCGAACGGTGCAACCCGATGGTGACCCCTGAAGACATCGCGCCCAAGCTGGCCG
>CANHST010000180.1 GCA_947463235.1 Acidimicrobiaceae bacterium | reverse complement strand
CGGGCGCATACCTTCATCTCTCGTGCATCCAGAAGACCGCGGATGGTGCGGACCGCAGCGAGTTCGGTGCGACATGCATCGACATCGGCGAGCGGGTTCGCCTCGATGAGTTCACGCAACGCCTGCAGGTCCATGCCCCGACGCTACGCAAGGGGTGTGACAGAGATTCGCCCCGATCCGGGGCGCGCTGAACGAGGGCGACTGAGCGCCTCCGACTACTGAGTAAGGACGACCGAGTAAGGACTACTGAGTACGGACGACCGAGTAAGGACTACTGAGTACGGACGACCGAGTAAGGACTACTGGGCGCCGTTGTTACCGGGCGGCGGCGAGCGCCTGCCACACCTTCTGCGGGGTGCACGGCATGTCGATGTGGCGCACACCGAGGTGGCTGACGGCATCGATGACGGCCGACTGCACTGCCGGCGTGCTGCCGATGGTGCCGCTTTCGCCGATGCCCTTGGCGCCCAGTGCGTTGATGAACGTCGGGGTCTCCATGTGCACCACTTCGATGCTGGGCAGTTCGGCGGCCGAGATGAAGGCGTAGTCGGCGAGGTTCGAGGTGACGGGGTTGCCGTCGGAGTCGTACCGCACTTCCTCCATCAGCGCCTGTGCTGCTCCCTGGGCCACGCCACCGTGGATCTGGCCTTCGAGCAGCATCGGGTTGAGCACGGTGCCGGCATCGTCGCAGGCGACGTGACGCAGGTGCGTGACCTTGCCGGTCTCGGTGTCCACTTCCACGACGGCGACGTGGGCGCCGAACGGGAAGGTGGCGCCGGCCACGGCGTAGTACGCGGCGTGAGCCAAGCCCTCGGGCAACTCGGGATCCATCTTTGCGGCGGACGCGAGGTCGGCCCAGGTCTTGCCGATGCTGGGCGTGCCCGAGACATGGAACGAGGCGGATGCCTTGTCGAGCACCACGTCGGCCTCGTCGGCCTCCAACAGTTTGGCGGCGATGGCGCGAGCCTTGTCGACGAGGTCGCCGGCCGCCAGGAACACGGCGTTACCACCCTGCTGAAGCGAACGCGAACCACTGGTGCCCGAACCCTGCGGCACCAGATCGGTGTTGCCCCACACCACGTCGATCATGTCCATGGGGATGCCGGTCTGCTCGTGAGCCAGCATGCTCCAGGCGGTGAGGTGACCCTGGCCGTGACCGGAGGTACCGGTGTACACGGTGGCGCTGCCGTTCTCGTGTACCTCGATGCGAGCGTGCTCGCCCGTGCCCACGCCGCCGGTGATCTCGACGTACGTGCTCACGCCGATGCCCAGTTGCTTCACGTCGCCGGCAGCGCGGCGAGCGGCCTGCTCGGCGCGCAGGTCGGCGTAGCCGGCGGCAGCGAGTGCCTTGTCGAGTGCGGTCTCGTAGTCGCCCACGTCGTAGGTCTGGCCGGAGTTCGTGGTGAGCGGTTCCATGAACTTCGGAATGAGGTTGATGCGACGCACCTCTGCCGGGTCCATGCCCAGCTCGGCAGCGAACAGGTCCATGGCGCGCTCGGCGGCAGCGGTGGCCTCGGGGCGACCGGCACCGCGATAGGCGGTGGTGAGGGCGGTGTTCGTCACCACGCTGGTGGACTGGCACTCGATGTTCGGAATGTCGTACACGGCGCTCGCCATGGGCAGCGTCATGAACGGGGCAAGGATGGTGCCGTACTCCACGAAGTAGCCGGAGTCTTGGATGACATGCAGCTGGTAGTGCGTCACCTTGCCGTCGCGATTGCCGCCGACGGTGAGGGTCTGCACCTGGGCGCGGCCGTGGCCGAGCACCATCATGGATTCGCTGCGGGTCTCGCGCCAGCGCAGCGGGCGGCCGATGCGCTTGGCGACGACGCCCAGCAGCGCTTCCTCGGGATCACACTTGATCTTGGCGCCAAAGCCGCCACCCACGTCGGCTGTGAGCACGAGCACCTGGTCGGGCTCGACGCCGTTGGCTGCGACGATCGCGTTCTTCGCGTCCTGCACGCCCTGGCTGCTGAGCCACTGGTGCAGGCGGCCATCCACCCAGGCCACCGCCGAGCCGCGCACCTCGAGCGGGCAGGGGGCCACGCGCTGGTTCACGATGCGATGCGGCCCGACGACCACCTCGCATCCCTCGAAGAAACTCGGGCCGGACACGCCGGGGCGACCCACGAACGTGGAATCGAACACGACGTTGCTGCCGGCGGCCTCGTACAGCAGCGAGGTGTTGGTGAGCGCGTCTTCCATATCGACCACGGTGGGCAGTGCGTCGTAGTCGACGATGACGGCTTCGGCAGCGTCCTCGCCTTGCTCGCGTGTTTCCGACACGACGATGGCGACGGGCTCGCCGACGAAGCGCACCTTGTCGATGGCGAGAAGACCGCGAGCGACGCCGGGGTTGAACTCACTCGCCACCGGTGCCAGACCGAGGTCGGCTGCCGTGAGCACGGCGATGACGCCGGGCATGCTCGCAGCATCCGAGGTGTCGATGCCGAGCAGCGTTGCGTGCGCCACGGTGGAGCGCACGTACGTGACGTGGGCGGCACCAGCGAGCAACGGCTCGTCGAGCATGTCGTCGACGTACACGCCACCGGTGGTGAGGAACTTCGGATCTTCCTTGCGGAGAACCCGATTACCAAGAATGCTGCCAGCCACGTGCAAACCCCCTGAAGTAGTGGTGGAACGGGCTGAGACTAGACGCTCCGAGCGGGTCAGGGCGCAGCGGGCGTTGCCGCAGTAGCTCGGCGGACCTCGATGATCTGCGCCACGGCGTCGTAGGGCCACCCGCCCGGCATCTTCAACGGGGCTGCGGGTGAACCGACCATCGTGATGCGAATCTCGTTGCGCTGCACGTAGCCGATCTCTTCGCGGGCGGCTTCCTCGATGCCCTCCGGCGTGTTGAGGTGGTTCACCTCACGGGTGAGATCAGCGTTGGCCTGGTCGAGCGCGGCCACTTCGGACTGCTTGCGGTCGATCTCGGTCTGCTGCCGCAGCCACGCCTTGACGGGCAGCACGAACAGGGCGCCTGCCAATGCCGCAAAGATGACGGCGGCCAACAGGCCGATGATGGATCGTTTCCCGCGCCCGCGAATCAGCCGCTTTTCCTGCGGAATCGGCCGCGTGAAGTCGTGGAGCTTCGTGTCGTCTCGACGCTCGGTGGGACGCGTGCCAGCCTTCACTGCGTCGGCAGGACGCTGAATCGCTGAGGTCTTGTGGCCGCCGGCGCTCATCGGCTCCATTCTCGCAGCAGTCCCGGCCCGAACGTCGTCACCCTTGTGAGCGGCGAAGGGAACGTCGCGCCGGTGCAGGTGCCGGTGCAGGTGGAGGCGTCAGCGTGGGCTGAGTGCGCTGCGGCCGCGGAAGGCGGCGCTCTCGCCCAACTGCTCCTCGATGCGGAGCAGTTGGTTGTACTTGGCCACGCGGTCGCTGCGGGCTGGGGCACCGGTCTTGATCTGCCCGCAGTTCGTTGCCACGGCCAGGTCGGCGATGGTGGCATCCTCGGTCTCGCCGCTGCGGTGGCTCATCACGCTGCTGTAGCCGTGGCGGGTGGCGAGCTCGACCGTGTCGAGCGTCTCGCTCAGCGAACCGATCTGGTTCACCTTCACCAGTACGGCATTCGCAACGTGTCGCTCGATGCCCATGCGCAGACGGGCCACGTTGGTGACGAACAAGTCGTCGCCGACGAGTTGCACGCGATCGCCCACGGAGTGTGTGAGCGCCGACCAACCGTTCCAGTCGTCCTCGTGCATGCCGTCTTCGATGCTGACGATCGGGTAGGTGTCGACCAGGCGGGTCCAGTACGCCACCATGTCGTCGGGTGTGAGCACCTTGCCTTCGCCGGCGAGGTGGTAGGCGCCGTCGCGATAGAGCTCGCTCATCGCCGGGTCCATCGCGATGGCGATGTCGGCGCCGGGCGTGTAACCGGCTTTCTCGATGGCCTCGATGAGGATCCGAATGGCATCTTCGTTGCTGGCCAGGTTGGGAGCGAAGCCGCCTTCGTCGCCCACGGCGGTGGACAGCCCGCGGTCGTGGATGACCTTCTTCAGCGTGTGGTACGTCTCGGTGCCCCAGCGCAACGCTTCGCGGAAGCTGGGGGCGCCTACGGGCATGATCATGAACTCCTGCATGTCGATGGAGTTGTCGGCGTGGACACCGCCATTGATCACGTTCATCATCGGCACGGGCAACACGTGCGCGTTCGGGCCGCCCAGGTATCGCCACAGGGGCAGGTCCAGTTCGTCGGCCGCAGCCTTCGCTACCGCCAGGCTGGTACCGAGGATCGAGTTCGCTCCGAGGCGACCCTTGTTGTCGGTGCCGTCGAGATGGTTGAGTTCGAGGTCGATGAGGCGTTGCTCGAAGGCGTCGACGCCATCGAGCAGGTCGGCGATCTCGCCGTTCACGAAACCGACCGCAGTTGCCACACCCTTGCCGAGATAGCGGTTGCCGCCGTCGCGCAACTCCACCGCTTCATGCTCGCCGGTGGAGGCGCCAGACGGCACGGCCGCACGGCCGGTGGCACCGCTGTCCAGCGTCACTTCCACCTCGACGGTGGGGTTCCCCCGCGAATCGAGGATTTCTCGGCCGATGACGCTGACGATCTCGCTCATGACCGCCAACGGTACTCATGCCCGCAGGGTGTCTGAACATTCAAGATTTCGGAGTGGCGGGCCGATACCCAGGGCATGGCGGAGCCCATGCAGCAGAGCGTCTTCGACGCACCACCGCAGATGATCCAGCAGCCGGTTCGTCCGTCGTGGAACCCGGCTGAGGAGGCGCGTCATCGAGCCGACCTCGAGGCGGCGGCCGTGGCGCAGATGCAACCCGCCCGCAAACGTGGCAAACGCGCCCCGATGCCGGTGCCCGACCTCACCGCCACCGCGCAGATCGCCCGCATCGCAGATGCGCTTCCCGATCGAAGTCATGCCGAGGCGGGCGACTTCCATGCGGTGTTCGTGCCCCGTGCCATCTGCGTGACGGGCTTCTTTCTGATCTTCGCGTTTCCCGCGGCGCTGCTGTACCTCAACCATCTGGGGCATGCGGAACTGATCAACAGTCGGTTCGAGCCCGACGAGTTCGCGCGCCGCATCTCAATCGTCATGCTGGTTGGGGGAGCGCTCTGCATGCTGCTCGGCTGGCTGTGGTGGGGTGTCGCGGCGGCATTGAATGCACGCCACCAGGCTCGGTGGGCCGTCTCGCCGTGGTACGTGCCGGCCACGTATCTCGGCGTTGCGCTGCTCGCCTACGGCGCCACTGTGGCACCGGACTACGCGGGCGAGATCACCATCTACGTGCGCGCGTGTGCGTTGGCGCTGGCCGTGATGATGTACTTCAGCACGCTCAGTACGTATCGACGCACGGCCCAGTCGGTGGGTGCCTCCACGACCTACTTCACGCGTCTGATCGTGACGCCGTGGGTGGTAGCTGTGCTCGGGGTAGTGGCGGCGTGTGTGTGGAAGTACCTGCCCGGACAGGCGGTCCTCGGAGCCCTCATCGGGTTGCAGTTGGTGGCCGGTCTCTACGGTCTCACGATGTACCAGGCCATGGCGGGTCTGGATCGCGCATGCTCGGGAACCCGTCTGCTGCGCCAGGACGATCAAGAGTTCGCGAAGTTCCTCAAGGTCGTCGGCTGAGTCCCGATAGCAGGGCGTGACTGCTCGCACGGAACACTTCGAGGGAGCGATGCTCCCCATCCGGCCCGTCAGGGCCGCCATCCTCGCCTTCGTCGGTGCGCTTGCCATCGTGCAGGCCGCAGCCGGTCTGGTGGTGGCTCAGGCATGGCGGCTGAATCGGTCGGCTGCAGGGTTGAGTGTTGATGATCGGTGGCAACTGCACCAGTACCTCGAACGACTTCGCGTGATGGAGGACGTCGTGATCGCGGGTGCCGTGGCGACCACGCTGCTGTGGACACTCCTCGCCGTCCACAACGCCACACGCGCAGCACACGGCGATCGTCGCGCTGCGTATCTGGCGGTTGCAGCGTGCGTCGCCTGCCCCATCGGGTTCGTGGTCTTGCGCAGCGTGGAACCGGCGTCGCAGTCTGGCGGTAGGGCCATCGTGATCGCCGCGCAGGCGCTCGCGCTGTACCTGCCATTCGGAGCTGTGTCGAAGGCCTGCGCCGGAGTGGGCGGTCCGCGCATGCCGTTCGTGCGCTGGTATCTGGCGCTCGCAGCGTCGTTCGTGGTGCACGACGTGTTCACCATGGGTCTCAACCTCGCCGACCCGACCGCAGCG